>JADGQC010000093.1 GCA_017882125.1 Anaerolineales bacterium | reverse complement strand
ATCGTCCCGTGCACAAACCGGGACTATCGCAAGGGACGCGGGACTGCGCGGGTACAAGGGTCGTGCCCCTACATCCGGCGGGGCCCGATCGGGGTCATTGGAGGGGCCGGAACCGGGTTGCAGGAATTTACCAGCCAGGTGCACAATGCCGGATCCGGAATTTCCCATGCCATTGGCACCGGAAGCCATGACCTTTCCGGGAAGATTAAGGGGTTAACGACCCTGGCAGCCCTGGAAGCGCTGGAGGCGGATCAGCAGACGAGCGTGATCGCGATCATATCCAAGCCTCCAGAAGCAAGCACACTGGCGATCCTTCTTGAGAAAATTAAAACTTGTAGAAAACCGGTAGTGGGTTGCATCCTGGGGATCGATCCGGGAAGCCTGAGCGGAAAGCCCAATTTCCAGCCCGCCCGCACCATCGATGAGGCTGCCAGACTCGCAGTCGCCATTTCCAACGGACAGCCAGCGGCACCGTATGGAGGCCTGAGCCCTGAAATGCTGGCAGTAATTCTAGAGGAAAAGAAAGGCTGGGCGCCTGAACAGAAATATCTGCGCGGAATTCTGGCGGGGGGAACCTTTTGCTACCAATCGCAGCAAATCCTGGGCGAAGCAGGCTTATCCATTCACTCCAACAGCCCGATCGAAGCGAAGAACCGGCTGGAGCATCCGGATCGAAGCAGCGGGCATACCCTGGTGGACATGGGGGAGGATTACTACATGGTGGGAAAACCGCACCCGATGATCGATGGAACCATGCGCCGGCACCGAATCCTGGCTGAGAGCCGTGATCCGCAAGTGGCAGTGCTTTATCTGGATTTTATCCTTGGGTATAACGCTTCCATGGATCCTGTTGGGGAACTGCTTGATGCAATCCGGGAAGCCAAACGGATCTCGAATCAGCGCGGCGGCGTTTTAACGGTTGTGGCTTCAGTTTGTGGGACGGAAGGCGATCCGCAGGATTTGAATCTTCAGATAAAAATGCTTCAGGAAGCCGGTGCATTTGTTTTTCGCAGCAATGCCCTTGCGTCCAGCGCCCTTTGCCAATTACTGGGACAGGGATAGAGGTCGAAATGGAAACGTCAGAGAACAAACTTTTGTCCGGACCGATTATTGCGGTCAACATTGGCTTGAAATCATTCGGTGCAAGCCTGGAACAGCAAGGGGTGGAAGTTGTCCAGGTCGATTGGGCTCCTCCAGCAGGGGGAGATCAGGAGATGATAGATCTATTGGACGATCTGTTGTAGGAAATCAAGTACTGGACCCATCGATATTCTTCGTGACAGGTGATGAGGGCAGGGAAACGGCTGAGCCAATAGATGTTACTAACACTTCCATAATGGTTGGGCGGCGCATTTTGAAACACGAAAGAAATTCTGTCCAGTAGAGAACTGAGTATTTGGCTTTTATACCATTTCGGATCGTTTAGAATTTTTCAGACGCTTAACCATTACGCTGAATATCGGTTCTAATCGGCCGAAAAGAAAATCCGCCCCTAAACACGCCAATGTATTTAGAGGTAATATGATAGGTGCACGGTAACGCCAATCGAAATCAATTAGTGTGAATGAATGAAAGACTGAAAAGCAGATTATTGTCATTATACAAATACAAGAAACATTTTTACGAATTTCGTTCAACTCAAGATTTAGTTTAAAAAAGTTAATAGTACCAACAAGGACCAGAAAATATGTTGGTACAAAGACCAATACATTGATCAAGTTATGAAACCAGCTAAAAGAACCGCTGGTAAATGCAAAGAAAAATATAATCCGCTCAAGAATAATAATAACAAAATCGAAATAGTTTGTTGGCGGTTTGTGAGACAACTCTGGACGATCGTGAATTATCCAGCCCTCATTAAACATTTTTACATCCAAATTAAAAGAATAAGAAGAAGACTTTATTTGGCCGATCGATGCTAAGTGGATCAGATATGCAAAAAGAAATATGCAAACAACAATTAAAAAGAATAGAAATATAAATATATAACGATTGAGGCGCCCCCTTTTTTCTTCAATTTTCATTTTCGTCGTGAGGAAAAACCAAGCCCAATATAGGCCAAGCGCTACAGCTATAGCCGGAAAGGCAGGTCTAAAAAATATCATTGCCAATAGCAGCAGCGAAAGCCAAAGAATATGTATAGGTCTTTTCCCATTATTTGATATTGTTGTAGTTACGGCGAAGAATACCGTAAAATAAACCAGTGAAGAAAATATTGTGTCCGAAAGCACATAAGCATTCCAGAGTCGAAGATCTTGAGCAATCAAAAGAAATAAAAATCCAATAATGATTGTCAGTTTAAATTTTGAATAAGTTTGAATTAGTCTAAAAAAGCAGATTATCGCAAATGAGCTAATAATCAGATTTAAGCCAATTAGTCCGAAGCCCCAATATTGGCCTAACAGGATTTTTAATAGGGCAACCAATAGAATAAAACCCATATAAGGTAAAAGTGGTAAATTTGAATCTGGTGTTCCAAGAAATAGAGGTAAATTGAAATCCAAGGAGATTACTTTATCAGCTTCGCCAGAGTAAAAGCGAGAATCCGGCGACATGATTGGCCCCTTTGTGAAGGTAAAATATCCATTAATGGCAATTAATATCGCAATTCCAACAAATATGTATGAGTGTTCCGAGATTTTCCACTTTGTTATTTTGTTCAAATTATTCTCCTATGATGTGATCGAATCAGTGTCACCCACTAGCCTGGAATGCAGAAAGCGAAGCAAATTATTACTATGGCTCAAAGCAAGTTTCGCTACAAACTTTATTAATTATATATCCAATCCGTATTTGTCAACGCCTCAATAAAAAGGGGGAGTGGGGTGCTTTTGAGAAGATACATGACTATCATGAAAACATCGTGCTGAGCGGGCTTGGGTAAAATATATCGTCCCGGATAGAAGGAGACAACCAGGGTAAGTCAGGCGTGACCAGTCCCCGGTGATTGAACCCGTTGTTATGATAGACCTCCTGAAAATTAGGCACTTGTCATTGAATGGATTGGCTTCTTCGCCATTTCGGTGGGGGTTGTTTTGGGATCTCTTTTGGTTAACTAACAGCCCGGAGATCTCGCCGTGCTCGTTGTAATCACTTGACATTTATCCATTAGGAGGAATATCCTTTTAAAATTAGAACGAGTAATTCTTGTTATTAAAATACAAACAGGGAGCCTGCAAGCTCCCTGTTTCGCGGCGAGCGGCACAATGGTCCTGTGTCGCTCATATGAAGGAAGTTTATTCCGTTTCATCTTTTTCAGTATCCCGGTATTTATGAACGGCAGAAGTATCTTGATCGTGGTCCCTATGCCGAAAGCAGGGCTTTCCACCTAAATTCGACCGCCAGGCACCTGGATCAATCCCCCGGCGATGGAGAGCCTACAGGGTACTGCGTAAATAACTGAACCTAATCTTGTTGTTTCCGGAGACTTTTTAACACATGAAAGTTCACTTTTTTATGCAAGAAGCAGTAATAGGCATGCTCCGATGCGCGGTTAGTGCACCGCGAAGTGCGCCATCACCAGGATGATCAGAACCTGGAACACCCCCTGAATGCCGGAGAGCGCCAGGTTCGTCCGGTTGAGGCGCGAAATGCGCTCGATATTCGGTTCGGGCCGATGCAACTCGCGATAGATGCGGAGATTGTTGGGCAAGAGAATTCCCATCCCCTGGACCGTCAGGATGAAGATGATCGCCAATGCGACGAAGACCCATGGACGCAGCGGGTTTCCGGGGACCAACAAGTTCTGCCAAACGGACAAGAACCATCCGGCTGTCCCGGCGGTCAAGGCGAGGATGGGGAAGTAGAGCAAAGTACGCGGCACCAGATAGGAGATGACCGCCTTGCGCTGGAGCGGGTCCAAGCGGCGCATGACCGGACCAAGGATAAAGCCGAGGAACAGGTCCGCGCCGGTCCACAGCACGCCGGACAAAACGTGGGTGTAATTCAAGAGAAACATGTTGTGCGCCGCCAGGGCAACGATCATCGCGACGGGGAAAACGAGCACCCACCAGGTGAGCTGCGATACAAGTGAAGGGGCGGCTGATACTCTCATCGTTCCAGGTTCCGCAGTCATAGCACCTCCAAGTCAGCACGCAATGACCCTGCCAATCCAGGGATGGTCATTTAATATCCTGATAAATTGGATATATTAAGTGTAACATAGAATATACCTGCTTCAAAGAGTAATATATAATGGGGATATATGTTCCAAATTGAGGTCAGCCTGCTCTGGAAAGCAAAACCGTTGGTTGTCAAAGACAAAGAAAGGGAAAACCGGGAATTTTCTTTGGCGTTTGCACCCCCGGGAGAGTGTACTTGCGCAGCGCTGTTCAAGCGGAATGATAAAAAGGGAGAGCCATGATCAAAAAAATCATCGTACCCATTGGGTTAATGCTGGTATTCATCTTGAATGGATGCGGATCGGCTGCCTCTCCCGTTTCAGGACCGACGCCCGTCCCAGCGGCGGGGGGAAGATATGTCATCGGATATTATCCAGCCTGGGCGGCGGAACGAAATGTGTTCGTCGCGAATATTCCCGCCAACAAGCTGACCCATATCAATTATGCCTTTTCCAATGTATCCGCCAGCGGAGAATGTGTGCTGGGTGATCCTACTGCGGACGTGGAGCGGGTTTATTCGGCGGCTGAAAGCGTCAACGGGCAGGCTGATCCAAAATCGGCTGCTTTTCACGGGAATTTCAACCAGTTGCTTGTGTTGAAGCAAAAATATCCAAACCTCAAAGTGCTGATTTCCATCGGCGGGTGGACATGGTCAGGAAACTTTTCGGCCGCAGCGAAAGACGACGCCTCGCGCCAGCGTTTTGCCGCCTCTTGCATCGATTTGTTTCTGAAGCAATATAGAGGCGTATTCGATGGGCTGGATATCGATTGGGAATATCCAGTCAGCGGCGGATTGAGCGAGGGCACGGCGGATGATAAAAAGAATTTCACTGCGCTGCTCGGTGAACTCCGCCGCCAGTTGGATGAATTGGGAGCGGTGGATCAAAATCACTATCTCCTGACCATTGCCGCTCCAATCGGACCAGGGAACATCCGCAACATTGAGCCGGGAGCAATTGCAGCCCTGGTCGATTGGATCAACCTGATGGGATACGATTTTCACGGCCCCTGGGATTCAACAACCAACTTCAACGCGCCGCTCTTCAGGACTAGCACCGATCCCGGCGATGCGGGACTTAATGTCGATGCCGCGGTTCAGACGTATCTCTCGGCAGGTGCGCCTGCGGAGAAGTTGGCGCTGGGTGTTCCCTTCTACGGACACGGCTGGGCTGGAGTTGCGGATACCGATCACGGCCTGTATCAATCCGCGATTGGCGCCGCCCCTGGAACATGGGAAGCGGGCTCCTTCGAATACAAAGACATTCAAAAGAAATACTTAACCACATATCAACGCTATTGGAACGCCGAAGCATACGTGCCCTGGTTGTATGACCCGGCGAGTAAAATATTCATCAGCTACGATGATCCCCAATCACTGGAGGCCAAGGCGGGATATGTGCGCGATCAAGGACTGGCGGGAGTCATGATCTGGGATGTGTCCCAGGGCGATGAGACGTTGTTCGATGCGATCTACAAAGGTCTCGAGGCCGGCGGACCTCCCCGACCGACTCTCGCTCCGACAGTAATGGTCCCCCGTCCATTCGAAAAGGAGATCCACTCGATCAGCGGGATCATCCTCGACGGACGGCTCAGTGACTGGTCTTCCGCACCTGATTTCGTCCTAAACGATCCGTCCCAGATCGTTTACAACCTCGCCCCGAACAGCTGGGGAGGACCGCAGGACCTGTCAGCGAAAGCCTGGGCCGGATGGACTCCGGACGGTTTGTATTTCGCCTTCCAGGTCCTTGACGATATTCACGTTCAGCCCAATGCCGATTCAACTCTCTGGCATGGCGATCACATGGAATTACAATTCGATACACTACTGGACAAGGATTACAGCAACCCCGGTATGAACGACGATGATTACCAGATCGGTCTTTCGCTCGGAGATCTTGCCAGCGTGCCACCTGTGGTTTATGCATGGTTCAACGGCCCGAACCCGGCAGGAGCGGTCAGCCTGATCCAGATGGCTTACAAAGTGACTGCAGATGGTTATATTATGGAAGCCTTCATTCCAAAGGAGGCGCTGGCCGGGATCACACTGGCTGAGGGTTCCACTTTCGGAATGAATGTCAGCGCCAGCGACACAGACAATGCTGCACAGGGACAAAAGGTGATGCTGTCCACTTCAGCGATCCGCACCTACGCGGATCCGCGGACCTTTGGCAAGATCAGGTTGGTGAAGTAGCTGCGACCCACTGGTCAGGATCTGAGCCTAGCCAGCAGGATATAGCTCCGGGATGGACACAGGTAGTTTCCCCCCAAAAACAAAATGTCCAAACAATGCTTTAGCCAAAGCCCGCATGGACGGCTCCTGAATACTGTACGTGCAAATGTACGCAGGCGCTTCGGGGAAAGCGATCAGGTCATAGGGCAATCGTAAAGCAACAACGATCGTGGGAACCCCACTTTGAAGTATCCGCCGGACAAGTTCAGCCTGTCCGGGCGATTCGAAAGCATTCAGAGTGCAACAAATGACAAGATCGCAACTGGACGATTGCTGAAGCACTGCACTGATATCCGGCTCTTCAGGCGCATACGGAATGATGTATTCATCCACATTTGGATGATACCCCCGTATTGCCGCAGCCAATCCGGGGGTGATGTACGAGGATGTATCCGCCGGGGTCAAGTCAACAGGTTTGGGGATGATGACCGCCAGGTGCTGTTCCGCCCCCAGGGTCAAAGGCAGGAGTTTTGCCTGGTCACGCACCAGCGTGATGGATCGTTCTGCAATTTCGGCTGCAACCGCCTGATGACCGGCACAACCCACAACCTCCAACCCGGGAACGGGAGGACCTCCCGCCAGCCAGCGTTTGAGGGACAGAATGCGTTCCACCGACTTCGAGATGTCCTCCTGATCCAACACCCCCTGCTCAATTGCTTTCTTGAGGCTGGTAAATACCCGCCGGTGGTCGGCCGGGTTGGAGGTGAGCAGCAGCAAATCCACCCCGGCGGATGCCGCCCGGATGGCCTGCTCGCCCAGCGCTTCGCCCTGGCGGATGGCCTGCATATCCATTGCGTCAGAGACAATCACCCCTTCAAAACCAAGCTGCCCCCGCAGGATCCCTTGCAAGATGGAAGGAGAAAGTGTGGCAGGCGGCGCATCCAACCCGTCTATGGCAGGCAGGGCAAGATGCGCGCTCATTACCAGTTTTACCCCGGCTTCGACCGCCGCCCGGAAAGGTGGAAATTCCACCTGCTGCAGGCGATCAAGATCATGGGGAAGGGACGTCAGGCCATGATGCGAGTCGGAAGCAGTATCCCCATGTCCGGGGAAATGTTTCGCGACTGCAGCCACCCCTTGTGATTGCATGCCATTTATTAATGCCGCGGCCAGACTTGCCACCTTGTCTGGTTTTTCTCCGAAGGACCTGGTGCCAATGACCGGGTTGTGGGGATTGATGTTGACGTCGCAACTGGGAGCATAATTCACATTGACGCCCATGGCAGCCAATTCACTGCCGAGAACCTCGCCGGCCCGGCGTGCCAGTTCGGTCGATCCGGTCGCGCCAAGTGCCATGTTGCCAGGCAAAGGCGTCACGCCTTTGCCAATCGCCATCAATTGCCCGCCTTCCTGGTCGGTGGCGATCAATAATGGGGGCAGGCCAATGTCCTGGGCCAGGCGCTGCAGAGAACCGGTCAGAGTACGCACTTGGGTCGGGTTGTCAATATTTAAGCTGCGGAAGAGGGTCAGTCCAGCCGGTCTATATTTTTGAAGCGCAGCCGCGATCCCGGGAGTCGGTTTTTTCCCCTTGAACGCCAGCAGTATTTTTTGACCAATTAAATCCTGACTATTCACGAGGCATCACTTCAGGCCCGAAATCACTACGCTTTCCAGGATATAGCGCTGGGCAAAGAAAAAGACCACCATCAGCGGTACTGTGGTCAGCACCGCAGCGGCCATGATGGTGGGCCAGGGTTGAACCGTTAAGTTGATGTTATACAGGGTGGATACATAAATCGGTAAGGTGTAGAGGCCAACAGTCTGCAGGTACATCAGCGGGACCAGCAGGCTGCTCCAAAAGCCGACAAAGAGGAAGGTGGCAATGGTGGCCAGCGGGGCTTTGACAAGCGGGAGGACGATCTCCCAAAATATCTGGAGGTGATTGGCGCCGTCCACAACGGCTGATTCGTCCAACTCCTTGGGGATTTGGGCCATGGATTGACGAAGCAGGAATACCATGGCTGCCCCGCCGGCGAAGTAGCCAGGAATGATTAGCGGGTTAAAGGTGCCCACCCAGCCCAGCTTATTAAAGAAAACATATTGGGGGACAAGCAGGGCCTGCGCAGGGATCATCATCGTCGAAAGCATCAGGAAGAAGACCAGGTTGCGCCCGGGCCAGTCGATCCGGCTGAAGGCATACGCCACCACGGCAATGGATGCCAGCGTTCCCACCAATGCCAGGGTGGTGTAGAAAACGCTATTAAAGTAAGAGCGCAGGAAGGCGCTGTTATGGAAGATGTTTATATACGCTTCCAGCGTGGGTTTGGGAGGAAACCAGACGATCCCGGCCGAGTTGGTTTCATCGATCGTTTTTAACGAGGACGAGATCATCCAGAATAATGGGAAGGACATCATAATGGTGGCGCCTGTTAGAAAGATATAAAGCACAAACCTTTTAATGATTGGCCAGACAGTTCTCATGGCCGCCTCCTAGTACAGGTCATAATTGACCCAGCGTTTCTGCATCCAGAACTGGATGAGCGTTACGACCAGGATGATGATCAGGATCAGCCACGAAATGGCAGAGCCGTAGCCGATCTCAAATTGGCGGAAGGTTGATTGCCACAGGTAATAAACCATCGAAATGGCGGATGATATCAACGGCTGATTATCACGATACAGTACATAAATTGGCTCGAATATCTGTAACATGGCAATCAAGCCCACCACCAGGTTATAGAAGATGTAGGGGGTCAGCAAGGGAAAAGAGATCTTCCAGAAGCGTGTCCAACCGCCGGCTCCATCCACCTCGGCCGCTTCGTGCAATTCCCTGGGGATATTATTGAGTCCCGCCAGGAAGATCAGCATCATCGTGCCGCACCCCCAGATGATTAACAGGACGACGGACATTTTAGACCACATTGGGCTTTCCACCCACAGCGGGGCACGGTTGGCGGCCGGAAAACCCGTATCCCACACTCTGTGGAAGAGGGTGAAACTCTTGTTGCTGATGCCAAGGAAGAACGCGCTGAAAAGTTCCTGGACAAAAATGATTGCGCGTTCCAGATATCCCAATGGGGGGAAGGCCTTGGTGACCGCACGGATCAATTGATTGATAATTCCGGTGCCACCATTCAACATCAAGCGCCAGCACAGCAAAACCGCCGTGTTGAACCCCAGAATTACAGGCAGATAAAAAGCCATCCGAAAGACTCGTTCTCCACGCGTCTTTTGATTCAAGAGCACCGCCAGAAAGAGTGCAACTCCCATCTGC
>JADGQC010000092.1 GCA_017882125.1 Anaerolineales bacterium | reverse complement strand
TGCTTTGTACGAACGTGCCGGCCGCGCCCGGCCTGAGGCCCGCCTGGAAGGCGTCCAGGTGCAGCGCATGGTGCCCGCCGGGCAGGAGGTCATTATCGGTGCGCAGCGTGACCCGACCTTCGGGCCGTTGATGATGTTCGGGTCGGGCGGGGTGGAGGTGGAAGGCTTGAAGGATGTGGCTTTTGGGCTGGCTCCGCTGCTGCCAACGGAGGCTGACTCGATGTTGCTGCAAACCTGGGCAGGGCGCAAGCTGGCAGGTTTTCGCAACATCCCCGCTGCAGACCGGGAAGCGGTGCTCGAGATCCTGCAGCGCCTGTCGCAGCTCGCCCATGATCTGCCGGAGATCGCCGAGATCGAGATCAACCCCCTGCGCCTGCTGGCACCCGGTCAGGGCGCGGTGGCGCTGGATGTGCGGGTTAAATTGGGATAAGCTAGCGGGTGCGCGGGTCCTGCCAGGTCAGCTTTTCATTCGTCCGCAACTGGAAAAAATCAGGGCATTTGCCATCCCCGTGCCCGGTAAAACCGCCGTCGGGCGCACAGATCACGTCCCCGGCGGGATCGTAAAGCCTGCTGAATTGGTCGCAGCATTGAGCAGGAACATAGTAGACAACCTGACTTTTAAATTCATACTGCCAGATGGACTGCGGCGGGTTCCCAACCGGGTCCTTTTGAAAAGTTGTCACCAGGTTGGTCACCCACCCGGGATTATTATTGGTGGCGGACTGGGTGCAGCCGATCAGGCTGACCGGCAGAAGGATCAGCAAAAGCAGGAGGATGTTTTTCATATTTTCGGTAAATAATCTTCGCGCACGGGCGAAAAAACCTCGATGGCGGTGGTTTCCTCCAGTGCCTCTGCGCCGTGGATAACGCCGCCCTTGAAGCTCCAGCTGCAGCCGGGCACGACGACGGTCTCCCCCTCGTCGCCAAAGAAGCGCAGCGAGCCCTTGACCAGGTAACCGGTCTGCTCGTGTGGGTGTTGGTGGGGAGGGATCTTTGCCCCTTTGATAAACTTGAACTCGCAAAGCAGGCTTTTATCTCCATACGCCAGGGGTTTCATGAAAACGCCCGGGACGAGCTCTTTGTAATTGGATGGATCTGGTTTGTACTGCAAAAAATTCTCCTTCCGTGGGCTCGATTGGACGATATTTAACATTATACGGCAATTGCCTGGACCATTTTGCGATACCTTGACGATACTTGCGGGTTATATAAGGTATTGATTTGCCAATTGGAGGAGTATCGATGAAGAAAAAATGGACCCGTATTCTTGTTTGGATCGTGAGCATCCTGGTGGTGCTCGCAATACTTGGCGGCGCTTTTGGGGTGGTGACGGTCCGCCAATCTTTCCCGCAAACGAAGGGGGAGCTAAAACTCGCCGGACTGGACGGCCCCGTGGACGTCTACCGTGACAACATGGGCATCCCGCAGATCTATGCCTCGAGCCTGCACGACCTGTTCATGGCGCAGGGCTACGTCCATGCCCAGGACCGCTTCTGGCAGATGGACTTTTGGCGGCACATCGGCTCCGGCCGCCTTTCCGAGATGTTCGGGAAGACCCAGTTGGAGACCGACACCTTCCTGCGCACGCTTGGCTGGCGGCAGATCGCCGAGCAGGAATACGCCACTTACGACCCGCAGTCGGTCGCCATCCTGAATGCATATTCCGACGGTGTCAATGCCTACCTGGCAGACCACCAGGGCACTGCCGTCAGCCTGGAGTACGGCGTGCTCAAGCTCCTGACCCCGGGCTACAAACCCGAACCCTGGACGCCGGTCAATACGCTTACCTGGGGCAAAGCCATGGCCTGGGACCTGCGCGGCAACATGGACGAGGAGATCGAGCGCGCCATCCTGCTCAAGACGCTCACCCCCGACCAGGTGGCACAGCTTTTCCCGGTTTATCCGTCTGACCACCCGGTGATCGTCCCCGAAATGGGAACGCCCTCCGCGAACCCATTGACCACTGCCAGCCTTCCGGACCTCGACCTCGCCTCTGTCCAGGCGCGTTTTTCCAGCCTGGATGCGCTGCTGGGGCCCTCCGGTGCGGGCATCGGTTCCAATTCGTGGGCGGTTTCCGGGTCCCTGACCGCTACCGGGATGCCGCTGCTGGCGAACGACCCGCACCTGTCGATCCAAATGCCCTCAATTTGGTACCAGGTCGGGCTGCATTGTCGACCGGTCAGTACCGCCTGCCCGTATGATGTGGCCGGGTTTTCATTTGCCGGCGTGCCGGGCGTGGTGATCGGGCATAACCAAAACATCGCCTGGGGCTTCACCAACACCGGGCCGGATGTAATGGACCTTTATATCGAAAAGATCAATCCTGATAACACAAACCAGTACGAATACAACGGTCAATGGGTTGATATGACCCTGCGCACCGAGACGATCGCCGTCGGCGGGGGAAAGCCGGTCAGTCTCACCGTGCGCTCCACCCGGCACGGTCCGATCATCTCCGACGTCTATGCCGACCTGGCCAAATTCGACACGACCGCGGGGGTGCCGCTGCCGGCAAACTATGCCATTTCCCTGCGCTGGACGGCGCTCGAGCCATCCACCATCTTCCAGGCAGTCTGGGGCTTCGATACCGCCGCCAACTGGGACGAATTCCGCCAGGCAGCCAGCAAGTTCAACGTGCCGGCGCAGAACCTGGTGTACGCCGATGTAAAGGGGAATATCGGTTACCAGACTCCCGGGAATATCCCCATCCGCAAGAACGGGGACGGCAGGCTGCCGGTTCCCGGCTGGACGGACCAATACGAGTGGACCGGTTACATTCCCTTTGACCAGCTCCCGTCCGTGCTAAACCCAACCAAGGGCTACATCGTCACTGCCAACAACGCCGTGGTGGGGGCGGGGTACCCATACCTGATCACCTCGGATTGGGATTACGGCTTCCGCGCGAACAGGATCGCGACCATGATCGAGTCCGCTCCCGCGCCGATCGACATTCCCTACATTCAGAAAATGCAGGGCGATGATTACGACGCCAACGCTGCCACGTTCGTGCCGCTCCTGGAGCAGCTGACCATCCCGGCTAAGACGCCCAACCAAACAGCGGCGCTCGACCTGCTCAAAAATTGGGACTACCAGGTCCGCATGGATTCCGCACCCGCGGTCGTGTTCGAAGTGTTCTGGAAGAACCTGCTGGCGGATACCTTCAACGATGACCTCCCCAAGAATTACTGGCCCCAGGGCAGTTCCCGCTGGGACGAAGTGATGCGCAACCTGGTCAAGCTGCCGAATGATCCCTTCTGGGACGACAAGACGACACCTAACAGGGTGGAGACCCGTGATGCAATTCTATTGAGGGCATTCACCGAGGCGGTGGCTGAGATCGAAAAGCTGCAGGGAGGGAATCCCGCCAAATGGAACTGGGGCGACCTGCACACTGCCACCTTCGCCAACCTGACCCTCGGAGCTTCCGGGATCGCGCCCATCGAAGCCCTGTTCAACCGCGGCCCGTTCCGCACGAACGGCGGCGAGGCCATCGTCAACGCCACCGGCTGGGACGCAACGAAGGGTTACTCCGTGAACTGGCTGCCGTCCATGCGCATGATCGTGGACCTGGGGAACCTGGCGAATTCAGTCACCGTCCATACCACGGGTGAGTCAGGCCATGCCTACAACCCGCACTACATTGACATGGCAAACCTGTGGCGCAATATTCAGTACTACCCGATGTTGTGGGATGAAACGACCATCACAACCGGTGCAACGGATCATCTTCAATTCGTGCCCTAGCATTTGAAAGAGACGCCGCTTTTCAAGCGGCGCCTCAAATTTTCAAACCAGTTCAGGCTGATATTTCTCGGCAAACAAAGCCGGCTGTCCCCCGGTGTGCCAGAACAATACGGTCTCGTCCGTTTTGAAGAACCCCTTGCGGATCAAGTCCACCAGACCCGCAGCGGCGCGCCCGGTATAGACGGGGTCTAGCAGGAGGCCCTCGCACTTGGCGAACAAAGAGATGGCCCCGCGCTCCGCTCCGGTCAGGACCCCGTAGCCGGGTGTGGCGTATTCAGCATTGACCAATACGTCATCTGCAGTGAAGTTTAGGCGCGGTCCTATCCGTTCGCTGGCCTCGGAAGCCAGGTCCGCCACCCGCTCCTGCAGGATGCGCTGCGGTTCGTCAATGCTGATGCCAAGCAATTTGCCCTGGTAACCAAACAGGCGCGCTCCCAGCACCAGTCCGGCCTGCGTCCCACCCGAGGAGGAGGCAAAAACGATCCAGTCGGCGTTAACCTTCTGCCCGATAAACTCCTCCATGGCATACACGTATCCCAGCACTCCGGTTGGGCTGGATCCCCCATATGGGACGAGATACGGTTTCCTCCCCAACAAGGAGGTTTTCTCAAAGGTTTCCTGCAAGACCGCGTCCCGCCGGGATTTCTCCACCCAGATGATCTCGGCTCCAAAAAGCTGGTCGAGCAGCAAGTTGGCACTGGCCTGGGCAGGTGGCTCTCCAACGAGCACAAGGGTGCAGGCCAACCCGAATTTAGCAGCGGCAGCAGCCGTCTGGCGGCAGTGGTTGGATTGCAGCGCACCGGCAGAAAGCAGCGTGTCTGCCCCCTGGGCCAGTGCCTCTGCAACCAGGAATTCCAGTTTGCGGGTCTTGTTCCCGCCAAATGCCAGGCCGGTCTGGTCATCGCGTTTCACCAGCAGGCGGGGTCCGCCAAGGAATTTGGTTAGGCGAGGCATGGGCTCAATGGGAGTTGGCAATTGGGCAAATCGAAGGCGAGGGATCATATTTTCTTCCTGTTTTCACCGCGAAGATGAGAAGAATGAGATGTTTGAAATTGGATCTATTCGGTTTGGTGGTTATACTCCACCAATGCTATGTTTCGTTTTAGCCTTACCACGGGACCGCATGATATCCATCACGCGCGGCAGGATTTCAGTGTAGGTTTTATATAGGAATGGATTTGGTGTGAAATCCCAGGCCCCGATGGTGCGGGAAACAACTCCTCCCAACCCTTCCTTGAAGCGAAAGACGCCCCACAATCCATCGCTCTCGTTGAATTCATCCGGCGCTCCCCACAGGTTGTACGTCATGCAGCCGAGTGCCTTCGCCCGGCGCATGGCTTCCCATTGGAGCAGGTAATTCGGCATCTTTTCACGATGAGACTCGCGCGACATCCCGAAGAGATAAATCGCCTGCCCGGCAAAATAGAACATGGATACTGCTCCCACGGCTTCCCCCTCCACTTCAGCAATTAATGGTTCTGTGAAGGGTTGGAGGCCCCCATTTAAAGGAGAACTTTTCATAAATTCACGCCAGACGGTCTGGTAGTAGCCTTCTTCCCGGATTAAGAAACCGTCCCGCACTGAAGTCTCAGCGTACATGCGGTACATCGCTGGCAGATCATCAACTGTCCCCCCTCTTACTTTCACGCCTTTTTTTTCAGCAAGCCGGATGTTATAACGAGTCTTTTGCTTCATGCGACCCAACATCTCATCCTGAGAGGGTGCCAGGTCGATAAGGACGGTGTTGCGAAACTGAATCTGGTCCTGTGAAAATCTCCACCCCCTCGCTTCCAGCTCTGATCTTACTAACTGCCCTCCTTCAACCTCGACTGCATCGGGTGCGCCAGGTACCCCTGTCCCCAACAAAACGTCTGCATCAATCTTGATAAAGATGGCACCCTGTCGCTTTGCGAAACTGCACAAATCTTCCAGTACTCTTTGGCGTAAGTCAGTATCCGCCCAGTCCATGCACGGACCTTTCGGGACGTATAGCACGCACATTTTTTTTGCAAACCCGGCCACCGGCAGGCTGCGTTTCAAAACCATGGCTGCCGCAACCGGTTTTCCCGATGGATCCTGCCACGTAAACGGCAGAGGTTGCCAGCCGTATTTGCTTTTTACTTGTGACCATTCCCAGGTTTGGAGAAGGTGAGCAAGGGGCAGGGATGCGACGAGTTCGTTCCAGGAAGAGGGAGTGCCGGTAAACGGATTCATTGTCAGTCCGCGCCGGAGGCAGGGAAACGCCACGAGTAGAGCTTGTAGAGCAAAGGATTATAGATACGATCCATGGCCGTCATGGCATGCCTGATCGTCCCCCCGAAACCGCGTTTGAAACGATATACGCCCCACAGCCCATCTTCACGAGCCTCTGCATCGTCTTCCGCAACGTCGGTGGCTTCGTCTGGGATGCCCCACATATCGTATTCTTCACACCCCTGGGCGTGTGCCCAGCGGATGGCTTCCCATTGGAGAGGGTAGGTTGCCTTGCGGTTGCGATCCACATCGGAAGAGGCACCATAAAAATAATATGCCTGCCTGGAACGGGCGAAAACCATTAAGCATGCCAGAGTGCGACCCTCAAAATCTGCCACAAAGAGTTCACACATCCCTTTGGGATGAAAAAGATCATATGCCCGATGGTAATAATCCTTTGAATGGACGTGGAACTCTTCGCGCTGACCGGTTGTTGTCATCACGCTGTAAAAAGTTTCGATATCATCAGAAGGGTGGACGACAACTTCTTTGCGACCTGCCAGCCGGATATTGTAGCGAGTTTTGGGCTTCATGCGGTTGAAAATATCATCTTCGCTGCCATCCAGGTCAATAACGAGGGTGTTGCGCGGTTGAATGTGCTGTGGGCTTGGAAGAAATCCTTGCAGATTAGGAGTGGATGTCCGCCCTTCCTCCTCCCAGCCATCCGGTTCGACTTTTAAAAAGACTGCTCGCCGGGCGCGGCAGGCATGGTCCAATGCAGACCAGAAACCAGGATTTGGTGTGGATGCAGATACGGGTCCCTTTGGCAGGTAAGCCAAGGTAAATCCCAATGGCAAGTGACGGAACAAGATCTGCGCCCCGGTTTCCCCCTCAACAAGATGGACGGCTTCCCAACCAAAGGCGGATTTTAGTTGACCCCATTCTCCCGATTGCAAAAGGTGGGCCGTGGGGTGGTTGGAAAGAAAGGTGTTCCATTCGGTATGATTGATCTCGGGCACCGGCAGAGACTCCTGAGATCAAACGAGCGAATTCAATTCCAATGGGGGGTTGGAGCGAACGCTTCCTTCCGGGATCGTCTCGTCCAACAGGGAAATGATGGCAGAAGTCTCGCCCTCGAGGGAGAGATGGTTGAGTTCATCCACGGTGCGGGACAGCCCGGCGGGGATATTGGACTCTTCCGCCTCTACGCGGAAAATATCCGGGTGTGTTGTTTTTTGATACTCTGTCCCTTCCTCCCACAGGTCCTCACTTAATTTCTCACCGGGGCGGATGCCGGTAAACACAATTTCAATATCCTTGCCCGGTTCAAGCCCAGAAAGCCGGATCAGGTCCTCGGCAAGGTCCAGGATGCGGACCTGTTGGCCCATGTTGAGAAGAAAGACCTCTCCTCCCTGACCCATGGCTGAAGCCTGGAGCACCAGATAGACGGCTTCGGGGATGGTCATGAAGTAACGCTTCATATCCGGATGGGTGATTGTAATCGGCCCTCCGTGAGCAATCTGCCGTTTGAATAACGGGACTACACTACCCCGGCTGCCCAAAACATTCCCGAAACGGACAACCGAGAAAGCTCTTCCAGTGCGGTGCGCAGTTTCCAAAACAATCATTTCTGCAATGCGTTTGGTGGCACCCATCACGTTTGCGGGACGGACAGCCTTATCGGTGGAAATCAGTACCAGGCGCTCTGTATCGGCAGCCGTGGCTGCCTGGCAAACATTGCGCGTCCCAATCACGTTGTTGGAGATGGCCTCTTCGATATTACTTTCCATCAAGGGGACGTGTTTATGAGCCGCAGTATGGAAAACAACCTGAGGATGAAAACTATTGAAAATACTGGTTAAGCGGGGTACATCGCGAATGTCAGCTATTACCGGCTGGATCGGCAAAGCGGGGAAATTCTCCTGTAATTCAAGCAAGGCCTCGAAAATGCTGTTTTCTCCGTGACCGAGCAGAATAAGCATCTGCGGACCCCAGCGGGCGATCTGACGGCAAATTTCGCGTCCGATCGAACCACCGGCACCCGTAACAAGGATTCGCTTCCCGGTCAGCGCCGCCCCGATCAACTCATTCTGGATCTGGGCTGGTTCCCGTCTCAGCAGGTCGGTAATATCCACTTCGCGCAGACGGTTGACGCTGACTTTTCCACCGAGCAACTCATATAACCCGGGCATCGTGCGGAAAGGCACCCCTTTCAAGCGGCAAATATCAGTCACCATGCGGATAATTTTTCCGTCGGTACTGGGTATGGCGATAATCACCTCGCTAACCGGGCGGCTATTTAGAGCACGACCCAAGTCAGTCAGTTTCCCGATCACGGGCACGCCATGAATTTGATGTTTCAGTTTGGCCGGGTCATCATCAAGGTAGCCAATAGGGTGCAAACCAAGCTGTGGGTTTCGCTGCATCTCGCGCACAACCAGTGCACCGGCATCCCCCGCACCGATCACCAACACCTTGCCGGCTTTTCGGGCTTGTGGTTTTGCATTTGCAGAGCGGGTTTCAGAGATTAACCGTAACGAGAAGCGGAAGCCGCCAACGCCTGTTAATGATAACAGCCAGTCTATTAGCAGAACCATGCGCGGGAAGGTGAGCAGGCGGGTGACAAGGAGGGTCATCATGATCGCTGAAAATGCTATCGAGGCGGCTGTTACCGCCATCACGATCAATAATAGTTCGTTAATGCTGGCGTAAGCCCAAAGGCGGCGGTACAAACCGAAGAAATAATAAATGCTCAGCTTAACCACCAGACTGATACCGACCATCCAATATACGGCTTTAAGATATGAGTAAAAATTAACATCAAGCCGCAGCGCAAAAGCACCCACCACCGAAGCTATGGTCAGGAAAATGTCAAACAAAATGAGATAGCGGTTGTGAATTTGAGCTTGAGGGCTAACTTTCATTTTCTTATCATCCATTCCACTGTTTGTGCGAGTCCTTTTGCCAGGGAGGTCTCAGCCCGAAAACCCAACGACGCCGCCGCTTTTTCAGGGCTGCCAACCGAACGGTAAATATCTCCCGAACGGGGAGCATCAAAGCGGACCTCGGGGGAGTGAGGCGCGACTTCACTCAATTCTTCCAAAAGGTCGAGCAAGGTGGTTTCGTGTCCGGTGCATACGTTGTATGAATCTCCAGCTGCATCTGAGTCGGCAGCCAACAAGTTGGCTCGCACCACATCTTTCACGAAAATGAAATCCCGGCTTTGTTTCCCATCTCCAAAGATGGTAATCGGTTTTCCTGCCGCCAGCTGCCGGACGAAAATGGGGATGGCAGCCGCGTAGTCGGAATCGGGCCGCTGCCGCGGTCCATAGACATTATAGTAGCGCAAAGCAGTAACCTGCATCTCCAGGACCCTGGTATACAAGCGAGCGTAGAGTTCGTTCACTTGTTTTGACAAGGCGTAAGGAGAAAGCGGACAGAGTGGAGTCTCCTCCGTGGTCGGAAATACATCGGTGTCGCCATAGACGGCAGTACTGGAAGATAACACAACCTTCCGGCATCCCGCCCGGCGGGCTGCTTCCAAGAGGGTCACCGTGCCCCCCACATTGGTCGCGAAACAAGCTTCAGGGTCCGCCATGGATTGAGGAACGGAAATAAATGCGGCAAGGTGAAAGACCTGTTCCACATCG
>JADGQC010000091.1 GCA_017882125.1 Anaerolineales bacterium | reverse complement strand
GTGCCTGAGGCGGTCAGGGTGGAACTTGCAGGGTTCAACCAGGCACGCAGGCCAAAATACCCACCGACCAGCACTGCCAGGGCGAGGATAATGATTACCGGAATGGGGGGACGCTTGTGTTTCATGAATAACTCCTTAATCAAGACGTTTTCGGAAACGGAGGGAAGCTGCACTCATTATGGCGACCCCGAAAATAGCCAGTGCCAGGATTTCACTCCAGATGGGTCCTGCTCCAACCCCCTTGATCAGCAGGGCGCGGATGATAATCAGGTAATAGCGCAACGGGATGATATAAGAAACCCACTGCAGGACCTGTGGCATGGCCTCCAATGGGAAGAAAAAACCGGAGAGGAAAATGCTTGGCAGAAGCGTCATCCAAACTGTCAGCATGGCTTCCTGCTGGGTATTGGCTATGGTGCTGGCGAAAAGTCCAATCCCGAGACCGGAGAGCACCAGCAGCCCTGAACAAGCCAGGATGAGACTGAGGTCACCGCGCACTGGCATGCCAAACCACCAGTGACCGATGGCTAACACCTCCAGCGTATCGATGAAGGCCAGGATGGCGTAGGGCAGGATTTTTCCCACCACCAGTTCCCAGGGGCGGATGGGGGTGACGATCAACTGCTCGATCGTGCCACGTTCGCGCTCACGAACCACAGCCGTGGCGGTGAGGATGGAAGTGATGGCATACAGGATCATGCCGATCACGCCCGGGATCATAAAATAGGAACTGACCAGGTCGGGGTTGTACCAGACCGTGGTGCGCACCTGGAGCGGCGGTTGGAAATTGGATGCATCCAAACCGCTTGTCTCCAATCGCTGGATCATCAACCGGGTAGCCTGTGATTGACCGATGAGCGTGGCTGCCGAGAGCGCCGTGGACCCGGCGGTTGCATCCGAACCATCTAGGATGAACGCCACCTCCGCATTACCATTCGCCAGGGCAGTGTTGTAATCCGGTGGGATGATAAGGCCGGCGCGCACTTTACCTTGCTCGATCAGGAGACGGATATCACTCTCAGAACCGGCAGTATACGCCAATTGGAAGTAATCGGCTGCACGATAGGCGTCCAGAAGGGAGCGCGACTCGGCGCACCGGCATTGGTCGAAGACGGCCAGGTGGATGTTGCGAACGTCGCTGGTGGCTGAATATCCCAGTAAAAATAATTGCATAATCGGGATGATAAGGATGATCGCCAGCGTCCGTTTATCGCGGGTAATCTGGATGAATTCCTTGCGCAGGATGGAGACGAGTCGTGAGTTCATGCACGCTCCCTGGATGCGATCACCCCATGTAAAAAGATATCGACAAAATGGTTCAGTGCATTTTCCTGCATGGCGGCTGCCGGGGTCCCTGCCAGCAGGAACTCGGTAATATAAAAAGAAAAGAATAACCCTAGAAAAGCTCGGAACAGGACGTAGGGAGGTATTTCGCGCAACTCTCCTAGCCTCGACTGAAATCGTTGGATTAATGGTGCGATCTGCGGAAAAATTATCTGAAACATTCTGGGTACATCCCTGCCATTGAATTCAACCAGTTCAATAAACAGGAATTTAACGAAATCCGGTCTGCGTCCCAATTCCCCCACCATGCTCGTAGCTGCATTATGCACGAACTCCTCAACCGTGTCCCCGGGAGCGCTTTGAAGGAGAGGCAAAATCTCGTGGAATGGATGCTTTGCGATGATCAGATCGCTAAAGATGGCTTCCTTGCTGGAAAAGTGATTATAGATGCCCCCCAGGGCCAACCCAGTTCTTTCTGCGATCTGCCGCATGGAAGTGGCGGCGTAGCCCTGCTCGAGGAATAGTGCATAGGCGGACTCGATAATGACCTGGTGAGTGCGTTCACCTTTTGTCAGTAATTCTTCTTGCATAATACTCCATTTTAAAATGAACGAACGTTCGTTTTTATTCTACAACTTCTCTGCCTTTTGTCAAGTGGCAGGGCAGATTCCTGCAAATTCCCCAAATTAATTGTTGGATGGGCGGGTGGTAGAATTGATGAATATGCTTTCGCTTGAAGAGTCCGTCCGCAAGCATCTGAAATTCAATATCACCGTCAACCTGCTGGACGGTGCTTTTTATGGTTTGGGCTGGGGATTTGGCTCTGTGGGGACGATCGTCACCCTCTTCGTCAGCCGGATGACCAATTCGGCAATTTTAATCGGACTAATCCCTGCCATTCACGCGGTCGGCTGGCAGCTGCCACAATTGTTCATGGCTAACCGGGTTTCACGCCTGCGACGCTACAAGCCCATGGTGATGTGGATGACCATCCACGAGCGGATCCCATTCCTGGGGCTGGCACTTGTGGCACTTTTTATGACCGCGCTGGGTAATAAAGCCGCCCTGGCATTGACCTTCATGATCCTTATATGGCAGGGTCTGGGAGCCGGGTTCACCGCCAACGGCTGGCAGAGTATGATCGCCAAAATTATTCCGTCCGATTGGCGGGGAACTTTTTTTGGGGCACAGGCTGCCTGGGCAAATGTGCTCATCAGCGTGGCCGCCATCGCAGCCGGGTTCATCCTGGACAAAGTCCACGACCCGATTAATTTTGCCATCTGCTTCACCCTGACCATTTTCGGGATGGGACTTTCAATGGTCTTCATAGGTATGACCCGCGAACCGGAGGACAATGAAAAGACCATCCCTGACCGACAGCCATCGCCCTGGAAAGGCGGTTTGGCGATATTACGCAGCGACCGGAATTTTAGCAGTTATCTGGTTGTTCGCCTGTTATCCCAATTTGCAACCATGGGTTTCGCATTTTATATCGTTTACGGATTGCGCAGGTTTGGCATGAGTGACCTTACTGCAGGGTTATTGACTGCAGCCGTTACCATTACTTCAACGATCGCAAATGCTGTCATGGGGTGGCTGGGAGATCGTCTCGGTCACCGCCCCATGCTCATCGCCGGTTCGTTCGCGGTCACGCTCAGCTCGCTGATCGCCTGGGGTGCGCCGTCTTTGAACTGGATGTACCTGGTTTTTATCCTTTCAGGCCTCGCCAACGTGGCTTACTGGACCATCGGGATGGCGATAACCACAGAATTTGGCAATGAAGAGACCCGCCCAACCTATATCGGTCTCTCGAATACTCTGGTGGCACCTTTCACCATCATCGCACCATTGCTCGGCGGCTGGATTGCCGACAGCGCTGGGTTCCAGACCACATTCATGGTATCGGCTGTGGGAGGCCTTGTCTGTGCCGGCCTGCTTTACTGGCTGGTGCGTGACCCGCGCCCGCGTGCAAGGTAAAATTGAATGTTACTAAAAATTGATAGCCCCTGACAGAATCATCGATTAGAATCCAAGCATTGCATCCAATATTTTGATGAATTTTATTCATTTTGTGATTTGGAGTTGAGGTTCAGCATGCGACCTGTCGCAATCATCGGAATCGGCCAGACCAAGATTGACGAAGCGTGGGAAAAGTCCATCCGCCAGATTGCCGCGGAGGCCATCCATGCCGCGCTAAAAGATGCCGGGCGTGAAAGTGCCGATGGAATCTTTCTTGGTAACATGATGTCGGGCATCATCAACAGCCAAAACAACCTCGGTCCGCTCGTGGCTGACTGGGCCGGACTGAAAACCCCTGCAGTCAAAGTGGATGCTGCCTGCGGTTCCGGCGGCGCTGCCCTGCGTGCCGGGCTGATGGCGGTGGGGTCGGGAGAGCTCGAGACTGCCCTCGTGGTAGGCGTCGAAAAGATGACCGACCGCCATCCACACGAAGTAACGGTGGCGCTTGCCACTGCCGCGGACGCCGATTATGAGGTGGACATGGGCATCTCTTTCGTCGGGTTGAACGCTCTCATTATGCGCCGCTACATGTACGAATTCGGTTGGAAGCACGCCGATTTCGCGCAATTTGCCATCAATGCCCATGCCAACGCCATGCACAATCCATATGCACGCCTGCACCATACCATCACACTTGAGGAATTTGAAAAATCGGCGATGATCGCAACTCCCATAAATCTTCTGGACGCCTCCCCCATCGGGGATGGGGCAGCTGCCCTATACATAGTCCCTGCCGATTCTTTGCAGGCCGGGTCGCGCATCCTGATTGCCGGGTCTGCGGCTGCCACCGATACGATTGCCCTGCACGACCGTCCCGACCCGCTTTTCCTGGCTGCCGCATACAAGTCATCGCAGGCAGCCTACCAGCAGGCAGGCGTCGGCCCCGGCGATATTGACGTGTTCGAACTGCACGATGCCTTCACAGTCATGTCAGCCCTCTCGCTGGAAGCCTGTGGATTCGCCGAACGCGGTCAGGGCCCCCGGCTGGCGCTGGATGGAAAACTAACCCCGCAGGGAAGCATCCCGGTGATGACGCGCGGCGGGCTCAAGGCACGCGGGCATCCCGTGGGAGCCACGGGGGTTTACCAGCTGGTCGAAGTGGTGCAGCAACTGCGCGGCGAATGCGGCAAGACCCAGGTGCCCGAGGCGCGCATTGGGATGGCACAGAATATAGGCGGATCGGGTGCAACCATCATCACACACATTTTGAAACGAGAATGACACCCCGCCTGACTAACTCCAATCTCCGAACACTTTTTATTGTAAAATAATTTCATGCGCCTTAAATTCACCCGCTTCCTGATCCGTTTTCTATTGCGCTGGCTGGCACACGTCGAGGTGCTCGGCAGGGAAAACATCCCTACAGGTGGTAATTTTATTATTGCGTCCAACCATATTGGGCTGGTGGATGCCTTCCTCCCGTTTTACATTATAGATAATACCAACCTGGTCCTGCTGGTAGGCGAAAAATGGGAAAAGAACTGGGCCACCCGCTGGCTGGGCCGGGGGTTGAATTTCCTCTTCGTTGACCGCTTCAACCCGGACTTGAAAGCCATCCGCGCTGTCATTGCGCGCATGAAAAAAGGTGAAATCCTGGTCATTACCCCAGAGGGGACACGCTCAAAGTTAGGTTACCTGATCGAAGGCAAGCCGGGGGTCAGTTATTTGGCTGCGAAATTGGGCTATCCATTGCTTCCGGTCGGTATCAGCGGTTCGTTCGACGAAATCTTCTTTGGGCAGTTGAAACATCTGCGTCGCCCGCATGTCATTGTCAGCATCGGGCCGGTTTTCAGCCTGCCTCCCCTCCCAGCAGAGGCGCTTAGCCGGGATCAGGCATTATTGGATGACACGGACGAGATCATGTGCCGCATAGCCGCCTTGATTCCAGTGGAACAGCGTGGATTTTATGCCGGGCATCCACGCTTGAAAGAGTATTTATCAGGTCCCGACTAAGTTGCGGCTAACCTTCAGACATACAGGGGGTTTACTTCACCAGGATATTATATGAAGAAATCCACCCATAAATTCTTCCGCTTTTTCGTCCGTCTCATTCTCGGGCTCATTGCCCGTGTGGAAGTCGCGGGGTTCCAAAACCTCCCGTCTGGCGGCTTTGTCATTGCTGCCAACCATATCGGGCGTCTGGACGCGGCTCTCGCTTATTACGTTCTCGACCGGCCCGATATCATCATGGTTGTGGCGGAGAAATATGAGAAATATGCCATTTTCCGCTGGCTGGTCAAATTAACCAACGGGATGTTCGTTGATCGTTATAACTCCGATATCCATGCCATCCGCGAAACCCTGCGCCGCCTGCAGCAAGGACAGGTATTCACCATTACCCCGGAGGGCACACGTTCCAAGTCCGGTAATCTCATTGAAGCCAAACCGGGAGGGACTTACCTGGCATGGAAAGCGGGAGTGCCAGTGGTACCGGTGGCGCTGACCGGAACCGAAGATGCAATTGTGATTGAACGGTTGAAGCACTTCAAACGGCTAAAGGTAAAGATTGTGGCGGGGCAACCGTTTATTCTTCCTCCAGTGAAGGGGAAAGACCGCGATGCGGCCATGCTCCAATATACAGATGAAGTCATGTGCCGGATCGCTGCGTTATTGCCTTCTGAGCGTCGGGGAGTATATACGGAGAATCCCAGATTGAAAGAATTATTAAATCATCAGATCGGTTCAGGCAATCTGCCAATTGGGTAAATTTATAAAATTCCGCCCTGGTTGCGTTTCAAAAATTCCCCTCCCCCCCTTTTACCCAGCCACATATCCCCATCCACGATCAACTGACCGCGCAGGAAAACTTTTTCAGGGTACCCGGTCAGATCCCAGCCTTCGTAAAGATTGTAATCCGTACGCTGGTGGCAGTGGACAATGCCATAGGTAACCTTCTTCCTTGGGTCAAAAATGACGATATCAGCATCCGAACCAGGTAACAGCGCACCCTTGCGTGGGTATAGACCAAAGATCTTCGCCGGGTTGGTGGAGGTGAGTGCCACGAACTGGCTGGGAGTTAACTTTCCAGATCCGACCCCGGTCGTCCAAATGACCGGTAGCCTGTCTTCCACGCCTGGCACGCCGTTGGGGATCCGGGTGAAATCCTGCGTGCCAAGTTCCTTGCCCGGGATGGCCACTGGTTTTCCTTCATATAAAATCGGTTTGGTGCCATCGTAAAAAAACGGACAATGGTCGGTCGCGATGGTCTGGATGGTGCCATCCATAGCACCTTTCCACAACTGAGCGTTATCGACGGAGGTGCGAACGGGCGGAGAGCAGACCCATTTCGCTCCATCCGGGCGGCGCAGGTCATCTTCGCTGAAAAACAGGTATTGAGGGCAGGTTTCACCCATTACTTTAACCCCGTGCTCACGGGCGTATTTGAGCATATCCACTTCGCCGGCAGTGTTCATGTGCACCAGGTACAACGATGTTTCCGCCATCGCAGCCAGGGCAAAGGCGCGCAGGGCGGATTCGACCGCCCCCCAGGCGGGACGGGTCTTGGCGTGCCATTCCGGAGTGGTATGCCCCGCGGCGAGGGCTTCGGTCGTAAGCATCTCGATCACGTCTCCGTTTTCGGCATGCAGCATCACCAGTATTCCATTGTTACGCGCGATCCGCAGAGTTTTGAATATATTCCCGTCATCAATGCGCAGGCGGTTGTTGTAGGCAGTAAAAACTTTAAGCGTGGTAATGCCCGTATCCCGCAGGGACGGGATTTCGGCTGCGATCTTGTCGTCGAACCGGGTCAGGTTCATGTGTGCTGAATAGTCCACTGCAGCTTTTTCCGCCTTCGCCTGCCACTTTTCTACCGACTCACCCAATGAAGGGAAATCAAAGGAAACGAAATCTATGACCGTTGTGGTCCCGCCGTATGCGGCTGCCTTGGTGCCAGTGTAATGGTCGTCCGAAGAGACCGTCCCAAACATGGGCAGATCGAGGTGCACGTGCGGGTCCACTCCCCCGGGAAGAATCAGCTTGCCGGTTGCATCGACCTGATCTGCGTTTGCAGACTGCAGATTTTGTCCAATTTGGGATATCTTCCCGCCTTCGACCAATATATCAGCAGGAAAAGATCTCTCGGCGGTAATAAGCAAACCGCCTTTAATCAAAGTTGCCATATTCCTGTTCCTTTGTTTCGTATGACCCTTGAAGCTCTTTGATCCCAAGCAGTGCGATCAGTATATCCGGGGAAAGGTCCGCCTCCGGGAGTTCTGTTTTATATAATTGATCAGATTCCGCTCGTTCGCGCAGGGATTGCCATAGCAGGGCACGTTCGTCGCTTTGCACTACAAGGTCGTTGATTGTCCTGGCTTTAAGCATATATTCCCCCGTGGTGTATAGGAAGGTCAGCCGCTTCCATTTTTCCGCCATCACCGGGTGGGACAGTCTTTCCAGCGGACCAAGTTGAATCTTGTAATACTCTTCCCCTGCCCGCGGATGGTCAGATTCGTCTTTAAGGAGGTCGGCGCGGGTGGTCAATTCGTACCCGCGCACCGCAGCCGTCCATTCAATCTTCCCGGCTTCATCACCGAAACTCCCGGGCTGGTAAAAAGCCAGGGCATCCACTGCAACCACTTTTGGCGCAGTCCGAAAGGGGATACGATACCACCCCAGCAAGCGGGCAATCTCCAGGTCGCGCGGCGAAGGGAGCAGGCAGACCAGGATTAGGGAAGACGGCGTCAGCATGGATTAACTTTACTCCAAAAAGGGAAAAGACTCAACGTAACATTCGCAACTATAAGGCCGGACTCGGATAATTACTCCGGGTCCGGCCTTATGTTCATTTCCAGGGCTTTTTTAGTTCTCGGGCTTTCCCTCTATGCACTTTTTGTCCGATCCAGCCAGACTTCGCGATACCTGCGGTTCCAGTCGATCATGAACCGAAAGGCAACTACAACTCCAACTGCTGCCCCAATCCAGAGCAGCGGACCACGCACTCCAGCCGCCCACAAGAGGGGAGTAAAAAGAATCCCGGTAACCACGCTGGCACGTGCGCTGTGTCGCAGGATCAATGTCAGCAGAGCCAGTGTTGCATAAACGATTAGGATTGCCAGCGGGGCAGCCGCCATCATCCCACCGTTTGCAGGTGCCAGCCCCATCCCACCGCGGAACCCAGCGAACACGGGCCAGCAATGCCCGATGACTGCCATTGCCGCCGTCAATGGGACTATCCACACCACGGGTGCAGCCTTGAGCGCCAGCCAGGTTGGTCCGAACCCCTTGGCTACATCCAGAACAAAAACCAGGGCACCGGGCAGAAACCCGGCCTGGCGGATGGTGTTGGTGGTGGTGGCATGACCGGAACCTGCATCACGTACGTCCACCCCTTTGACCAGGCGCGTGATCCAGATGGCAAATGGAAGCGAGCCGCTTAGATAACCGATCAGGCTAAAACCTAAAGCATAAAGAATTATTTGCATATTCCATTTGGAAGATAAACAAAATGCAGATTTGGATGTCCGCACTCTGTTTTATTTCATGGATAAACAAATTATATTCACCGACACTTGGTAACAAGGATTTTGGGTGGATATCAATATAGTCGTGATTATGGATTTCGGTCCATACATGAATCCGTTAATATTGTTACTCAAGGACGCACATACGCGGGAGAAAGAGGTAACACCTCTGCCAATCTTAATAACCTGGCCAGCCCATCCATCACCACTGCGCCATGCCCCGAGCAAATGATCCGGGCGCGCAGCTCCAATTGTTTGAGGACGGATGCGTCGGCTTTTTCCTGGTTCCAGGTGACGGAACCGTGCGAACTTACCAGGTGATCTTTCCTTGACAGGATTGAATCCCCTGTGAACAGGATCCCTGCAGAAGGTGCGAAGAAAGACATATGACCGGGTGTATGTCCCTTTGTATTCACCACAATCAGTCCGTCCAGAACAGGCAGGATTTGTCCATCCGATAAGTGTTCGTCGACATGGGCTGGGGATACTCTCCCTAGGAATTCTACCAGCGCAAATACCGGTTTCAGGAATATGTCATCGGTTTTCAGCGAACGCGGGAAACGCCCGGATGCGACCGCCCTGGCCTCATACATGCTGGCATAAACTCGCGCTCCGGTCGCTCTTTTAAGTGCTGCCAGGCTGCCGGCATGGTCCCAATCAGCATGAGTGAGCAGGATGCGATTCAGATCCCGTTTCGTGCACCCCAGCCTCCTGATAAAATTTAGGATTATTATTGCACTCCCCGGAATACCAGTATCAATTAGAGTCAACCCGTCCGCGTCGACCAGCAGGTAAGAATTGCCGATCACCCCGGGTACGATGTAAATGT
>JADGQC010000090.1 GCA_017882125.1 Anaerolineales bacterium | reverse complement strand
GAAAAACCCGGGGCTGTTCGGTTCGCCAGGTCGGTGGGGGTCGAAATTGAGCGCGGCAAAGAGGATTTATGAGCATGGGGTCGGAGCACCAGGTCTGCCTGCTGCTGGGATCGAATATTCGACCGGAACATAATCTCCCCCTTGCCATTGACCAGTTGCAGAATTACCTGAAGCTCCTGCGGATTTCACGAGTGTGGGAAACCGCCTCGGTTGGGTCCGCAGGTCCGAATTTCCTCAATGCGGCCATATTGGCGCACACCTCCCTGAATCAAAAATCCCTTAAATTGAAGATCCTTAGGCCCTTGGAAGCCCGGATGGGCCGGGTCCGATCAGCGGATAAGAACGCGCCGCGACCGATCGACCTGGACATCATCCTCTTCGACGGGCAGGTACTGGACTCCACTATCTGGAATTTCGCCCATAGGGCAGTGCCGGTTGCAGATATTCAGCCGGAACTCCGTTCGGATTCCGGGGAGACGCTGATAGAGATTGCCGGGAAATTCGTCTCAGAAGGTTCCATCCACTTACGCCTCGACGTGGTTCTCCAAAGCCGCGAATGATCGTCCGGTTTTCGTGTCAGGTGGACTGCCGGGACACCAGCTCACGCTCCGCCCGCGACCTGATCGGAATATTGTGCAGGCCTGCGAAAACATACATTCGACACACATGAGCTGTGGGATAATATTATTGGTTACATATTAAAAACCACCGTTTCAGGCTTAAATTATTTTCAATCGAGCCGTGTGCATGTTGCTTCGGTCGGCTGCCTCGATCACCAAAGTCATCAGGACGGGAGGGATAAAGCATGGCCAAATTTTCCCGGGTCGAAGGAATCAATGAGACTCTGCGCATTGGTGTGGTTCCCGTTTTTTACCACCCTGACCTTGAAGTTGCCAAAAAAGTGGTGCAGGCTTGCGCACGCGCCGGTCTGCGCCTGATCGAGTTCACCAACCGCGGTGACAATGCCTGGCGCGTTTTCTCAGACCTTGTGCGGCACTTTACCTCCACCGACCCGGGCGTGTTCCTGGGCGCGGGCTCGGTGGTCGAGGCGGGCGAGTTCAGCAAGATCACCGAGTTGGGTCGTCGGTTGATCGACTGGGCGCGCCTGGCACGCAGCAAGAGTCAACCCGGAGGCATGCAATGAGCGCGGTGGTTAACCGTGTCGTCACCCTTGGGGAGATCATGCTGCGCTTGAAATCTCCCGGGTTTGAACGTCTCCTGCAATCCCCTTTGCTGGAGGCCACCTTCGGCGGCGGGGAAGCCAACGTGGCAGCCTCCCTCGCAAATTTCGGGGTGGAGGCAGCTTTTGTGACCGCGCTTCCCCAAAATGCGATCGGAGATGCCTGCATTTCATTTCTGCAAAGCCGCTCGATCGATACTTCCCTGGTCGTACGGGGTGGTGACAGGCTGGGGGTTTATTATCTCGAAACCGGGTCCAACCAGCGCCCCTCCGTTGTGATCTATGACCGGGCAGGTTCGGCAATTACAGCCCTCGAGCCGGACGACCTGGACTGGGAGACGATCTTCAAGGGAGCCACCTGGTTCCACATCACCGGGATCACGCCTGCCCTCAGCCAAAGCGCCGCGGATCTTTCCCTGCTGGCTGTGCAAAAGGCGAAGGAACGCGGCCTGACCGTTTCATGTGACTACAACTATCGCAAGAATCTTTGGAAATATGGGAAGAAGGCGCCCGAGGTACTGACCGAAATCGTGTCATTGGTGGACGTGGGCATCGCCAATGAGGAAGACTGCCAGAAGGCATTGGGGATCAACGTGGAAGAGGGTATCGAGGAAAAGGATATCAAAGCCGGGGTGCTGAATATTGACAAGTATCGGTTGCTGTGCGAAAAGATGCTGGAAACATTCCCAAACCTGAAGATGCAGGCCATCAGCCTGCGAATAAGCTTCACCGCCGATCATAACGGCTTGTCAGGCTGCCTGCACGACCGCCAGGAGTTCATTGCCGGTCCGCACTATGATATCCCCGATATCGTCGACCGCGTGGGAGGCGGGGACGCCTTCGCGGCTGGCTTGATCTACGGACTGGTAAGCGGAAAGAGCCACGCGGATGCACTGGGATTTGCAGTCGCGGCTGCCTGCCTCAAGCACACGATCCCCGGGGACATGAACCGGGTGAGTGTTAATGAAGTCAACCAACTGCTCGCAGGTGATGCCTCGGGGAGAGTCCAGAGATGAAACCCGAACCAAAGGTGATCAAGATCGATACTCGCGGTCAGGAATATGTCCGCCTGTTGGGCGGTCCGCCCGAGAGCGTCTCGATGCGGTCGGGCGCGGTATCCCTTCAACCGGGCGGGAATGTAGGGAAGCACAATACAGGATGCAACGAAGAACTACTCATCGTGCTGGCTGGAGAAGGGTCGCTCCTGCTTGGCGAGAGCCAGCAATTGGATATGGTGGCGGGAAACGTCCTATATTGTCCACCGGAAACCGAACACGACGTTATGAATACGGGTGCTGGCATTTTGCAATACATCTATGTTACTGCCAGGACTAAATGAAAAAACAGGTTTTGCCGGACGGCAGCGGTAACATTCGTCTTAGTCCGCTGCGATAGTCCTTTTGGGGGATTTTTTCGAATGTAATATTGCATTTACCCCCCATATTTGGGGGGTAAAGTGTTTAAATACCGCCACATATGCAGTAATTAGCAAATTTACCCAAAAATCACGTATTTAACATTACAGGTTTGGGATACTATTTTTTGAATTGATTGAAAATTTGTTATATAATGCGGGCGTTCTGGTTACGGGACTTGGGCAGCCCATAATAATGAATGGCAAAATAAAGGGGGGTTGAGCACGCAGAAACCACCATCGGAAATATTTAATTGTGTTTACCAGGTCTCCTGAAATCATCCCGATCAGGAACCTGAAGCATCCAGGTATGAAACCCTGCAAACGCTCCAAGGAAAGGATTATTGGTATGCATAAGAAAAACCTTTACCGGTTGGCAAGTCTGTCCATTTTAATCGTCCTATTGATTGGGACGAACCTGGTGGTGCAAGCCACCGGTCAATTTGCGCCCGCCCGCGCGACGGCGCTGACAATAAACCCGGCTGCCGACGCCTACGTGGTCCAAACCTCAGCCTCGACAAATTATGGCTCGGGGACATCGCTGCACGTGGACAACAGCCCATTAACGCACAGCTACCTGCGCTTCGTGGTGAACGGCCTGAATGGCGCGACTGTTCAATCCGCACTGCTGCGCATCTACGCCAACAGCGCCAATACGACCGGTTTTTCCGTGCAGACTGTTTCCAACGACACCTGGGGCGAGACCTCGATCACGTATTCCAATGCGCCGGCTGCAGGGAGTACGATAGGTGCTCCGAAAGCCTTCACCGCCGGGACGTGGGTGGAGGTGAATGTCAGCAGTTACGTCAAGGCTGCGGGCACCTTCAGCTTTGAGTTGACCACCACCAGTTCGACCAACACCAACCTGGCCTCACGCGAGGACGCGCTGCATGCCCCTCAACTGGTGCTCACCATCAGCGGTGGCACGGGAGGGTCCACCCCCACCCCGGCACCGACCGGCGGTGGATCCGGCAACATCCTGCTCATCGCCGGGGACATCTGCAAGCATAACTTTGGTTCGGTTGACTACACCGCCAATTGCAAGAAAACGGGCGATGTCGTCCGCAGTGTGCTGGCTACCAACCCAGGCACACAGGTCCAGACCCTGGGCGATAACGTCAATAACGATGGGGGCACTTCTGCCTATACCGCCGAGTACACGGACCTCTACACCCCCAACTGGGGCAGCTTCCTCAACGTGACGCATGCTCTGATGGGAAACCATGATACATACCCGCCCGGTGGAGATGCCGCTTATTTTAGTTATTTCGGAAGCGCGGCCGGACCCCAGCCGGGAGGTTATTACAGCTATAACATCGGTTCCAGCTGGCATGTGATCGTGTTGAATGCACAGTGTTCCAAGGCCGGCGGCTGCGGTGCGGCCAGTGTTCAAACCACCTGGCTGAAGAATGACCTGGCCGCCAATACCAGGCAGTGCATCCTGGCAGTCTGGCACCAGCCGCGCTGGACAAGCGGACGGCATGCGGATGACGCAACGTACGCTCCATGGTGGAGCCTGCTCTATCAGTACAAGGCAGACATTGTTGCCGGCGGCCATAACCACAACTATGAACGTTTTGACCAGATCAACCCACAGGAACAGGCTGCCTCGGATGGCATCCGAGAGTTCGTGGTGGGCACCGGCGGCGCTCCGGGAGATGGATATTCCTATGCGGCGCATCCTCTCGATCCCAACGAGGTCATCCGCAACCAGACCCCTGTGTACGGCGTGCTCAAGCTGACCCTCTCCGCCAACTCGTATACCTGGAACTTCCTCCCGGCAGCAGGATCCACGTTCAGCGATAAAGGTACATCCACCTGCCATTGATCGAATTCCCCGGGTCCGTATGAATAACCGGCCCACAGGCGGTTAATAAATCGCCTTCCAGTTTTTTGGGAAAGCACCCCAATTTCAGGGAATTCCGTGAAACCGGGGTGCTTTTATTAACGCAACGTTTATCCTCCCAAGCCAGGCATTGCGAAACGAAATGATCACGCGTGATTAATCTTTTCCCCCCACATCCCCGGAATTTGGGTCCAAATTTCTCGTGCTTTTCCAGTTTGCCAACTCCATATTTGTAAGGTGGTTGTAAATGCTTTTTGCTCCGATTTGGAATATCCTATTGGAAAGGCCAATGCAGCCATGGCAGCGCTTATTTGTCTCAAAGGCTCCTGGGGGTCATTTTCTGACCATACTTTTATTTGATTGGTTTTGTTGACGATTATTGAAAAGAATAGGCGTGGCGCTTCCAGGAAATGGATTTGGCATTTGCTTTCCAAAAATCCATTCCGGAAATGCAATGTGCTGTTCCGCCGTTCCCGGCAACCTCAAAGGGAGTAGGGCCAATATGAAAACGGAAAAATCAAATAAAACCAAATGTGAAGTGTGCGGGTATGCGTTGCCTTTAAATGCAACCATATGCCCAAATTGCGGGGGGAACTTGTCATTGATTCAAATGATAAAAGCAATTCCTCCTGCTAATTCCATCCGAAGGCCGGCCTCCTTTCCTGCCATGGTCTCGCAGCCGGAAGAGAGTATTGGGAATGCGGCCTATCCGGGAGTGCCCGCTCAAAAACGGCCTGCTGCCCCGGCCGGGGTTTTGGAACAGCGCGGGGCCAGAATAATTGGGGTCAACCATGTCGTGCTCAATCGGAAAAAACCTGCTTTCCCGGCCAGGACTTTAAACCCCGAAGAGGACCAAACAAATGCGGTACAGCAGGTTGTGCCCGACCAGAGATTCCCTGCCGTCCCGGCCATGGCTTTTAGACAGGAAGGTAACAGGAAAAAAGCGGTGCCCCAGGTTGCGCCTGCTCCAGTCGTCCTCCCGCAGCCGCCTGCTGCCAGCAGCTCCCGCATGGATCTCGCGCGTGACCAGGGCGGGATCAGGCTGCCTCAAATCGAAGAGCCTGTCGGGCGAAATGCAGCGCTGAAAAGATTGATCACCCAGGCTGTTGAAACAGTTAAATCAAATCTTAAACGCCTTTCTTCCCGTGTATCTGCCGCCTCCAAGCCTCGTCCTCAACGGATGTCATGGTCCAATCGCTTTTTAAAGGATTGGGTTCTCCCAACCGTTTTGATTTCGGCAATGTTTTTCGTTTTCATGGAATACCTGGCAAAAAATTATGAGGCGCGTGCCAGCGGCATCAGCTACCAGGATCCCCAGGGTACCATGGTGGCCCTGGGAGATAGAATAAGGCAGGCAGAGTCCACAATATTGGCGCAGCAGGAAACGATCTATGCCCTGCAGAGTACGGCTGCCGCGCAACCATACTCTTTGCCAGCGCAGACAACGGCCCTTCCCACGCAAATTGATTTGAGCAAAACATTAATCCTTGGACCCCTGGATGGGAGCCTGGGTCACAGCAATGACGGGTTGATCAACACATATTGGGCGGGACAGGATTCTAAAAACTTCAGTTTATACGTCGTCCTTGTTAACCCTTATCCCGCCTCATTCCACCCCTGGGACATGTGCATCCGCTTCAGGCGGATGTATACCAACGAATATCGCTTGACGATCTTTTCCACCCAGCAGTGGACACTCTCGCTTGGTTTATCCACGGAACCCATCGCCAGCGGCACATTGACAAATCTTAAAACGGGGGAGGCTGAATCGAACGCAGTCGCCCTGGATGTGGTGGACGGTATTGCATCCCTCAAGGTGAATGATGTCCTTGTCCCCGGGATGGACGTATCGGCTTACCAGGAATCCGGAGATGTTGGAATTGCGATCGGCACCCAAAAGGGTGATGAAGTTGAGGGAAAATCCACCATATTTAAAGAATTTACTCTTTGGAATATCCCCTGATTTTTTTTCAGCGCGGCAATTCCCTGGTGAATAGAATCTGTTCAAGTTGAGATAATGCGTTGCCTGTTTTATTTACCAGGCAATAAGGGGGTTATTGTCTTTGGGGGAAAGTGGTATATTCTGCCCATCCATCGTGCAAAATCCAGCATAAGGAAATTAATCATGATCATTTGTCCCTGGTGCGGCACCAATTACATAGATTTTCAATCCAACTGCAAGAATTGCGGTGGACCTTTGCAGGCGGTTGCAGAGACGAGCGCCAACTCCGCCCCGGATGAAAGCCTCCCCACTCCGCCACCCGCCCCGCGGCCGATTTCCGATAAGTATATTTGGCGGCTCTTGTTTGCCGACGGGTGGGCCATCACTGCATTCGTTTTTGGCCTGCTCGGGTTGATTTTCGCCCTGGTGGGGGGCGGGCTCATCGTTGGTATTATCACAGCTTTTGTAGGCATCCCATTTTTCCTGCTTGGAATTGCATTTCTCGGGGCAGGCGGGGGAATCATGATCTGGCGTTATCAGCAGGCGCAGAAAATCGTTAATGTCCTGCGCGTGGGGCAGGCGACCCAGGGGCAGGTCGTCGAACTCCAGGAAAATTATTCCGTCAGCGTGAATGGACAGCATCCCTGGGAAATTCGTTATCAATTCCAGGCTGGCGGGCAGGATCATGCAGGGCAGGTAACCACCCTGAACCAGCCGGGACCGAAATTGCAGGTCGGGAAACCTGTCTGTGTTCTATATTTACCCACGGACGCGCAATGGAATTCCATTTACCCACACCCATAACTTGACCAGGAGCGGAGCCTGCCTGGTAATTATTTCGGTAAAATATTGGTATCCACGCTTATTTTGGAAAAGAGAAAAATGAATACTTCCTACCCCAGTATCTTCAACGACGTGATCGGTCCCGTCATGCGCGGACCCTCCAGCTCCCACTGCGCCGCCGCGGTCCGCATCGGCAGGATGGTGCGGGACTTGATGGACGGGCAGATCGACAATGTACTGGTCGAATTCGATCCGCAAGGCTCGCTCGCCACCACCCACACCAGCCAGGGTTCCGACATGGGCCTGTTCGCCGGTCTATTGGGCTGGGACACCACCGACGAGCGGCTGCTTGGGTCTGCAGACGCACTCAGGGAAGCCGGGATCAACGTCACGATAAAGGTTACCCCGATCGAGGCCGAACACCCCAACACGTACAAAATGACGGTCTCCAATTCCAGGGAGAGCCACACGCTTGTTGCCATCTCCACCGGCGGAGGCATCATCGAAGTGACCAGGATCGATGGGGTCAGGGTCTCGCTGGCGGGTGACTATTTCGAAACCCTGGTTTTTATAGGTTCAGGTGGAGAGGAGTTGTTGGAGCATTTGAAGGCAAATATCCGGGCTGATGAAATTGCCCTGTTGGGAGACGATGCTGCCCAATTTATCGAGATCAAATCCCAGGGATTTTTGACCCGTGAGGCCGTCTCCGCGTTGCGCTCCAAATTCGAAATCCTTTCCATCAAGCAGGTCGCACCGGTGCTGCCGGTCCTGTCCCACCGGGAGATGAAGGTTCCTTTCATTACCAGCGCTGAAATGCTGGAATACAACCGTGATAAAAACCTCGACCTGGGGGAGCTGGCGATCCATTACGAATGTGCCCGGGGCGCGCTCACATCCGAGCAGGCGCGGGAAAAGATGGCTGGCATCCTCGATATCATGCAAGCCGGAGTCCGCCTCGGCCTGGCAGGCACGCACTATGCCGACCGGATCCTGGGGTATCAATCCGGGAACTTCCGGACTCAGATGGAAGATCACCGCCTGATCGATGGCGGCGTGCTGAACCAGATCATCATGGATACCACCGCCCTGATGGAGTCGAAGAGCGCCATGGGCTTGATCGTCGCCGCCCCCACGGCGGGATCCTGCGGCGGACTGCCCGGCGCCTGCATCGGGGCTGCCAATGCCATGGGACTTTCCAGTGATGAGCTAACGCGATCCATGCTCGCCGGTGGGATGATCGGGGTATTCATTGCCGCCCACGCCACCTTTGCTGCCGAGGTGGGCGGATGCCAGGCTGAATGCGGCGCCGGGTCGGGGATGGCTGCCGCCGCCCTGGTCACCCTGGCAGGCGGGACGACCCTGCAGGCGGTCAATGCGGCCTCGATGGCACTCCAAAACGTGCTCGGCATGGTCTGCGACCCGGTCGCCAACCGGGTGGAAGTGCCCTGCCTGGGCAAGAACGTGCTGGCTGCCAGCAATGCCCTCGCCTGCGCCAACATGGCCCTCGCCGGTTTTGACCCGGTCATCCCCCTGGATGAAGTCATCGAAACCATGGATGCGGTCGGGAAGATGCTCCCCTCCGCCCTGCGCTGCACCGGCTATGGCGGGCTGTCCGTCACGAAGACCGCCAAAGAGATCGAAAAGCGACTGGCTCAGAAATCATAGATAATCTGAAGGATATTCCAATGACGACTGTCATCGATCCTGAAAAACAAAAACAAGCCAAACAATACTCCCGCATCCGGCGCAGGCTCTGGCTGGTGGACTCCGCCCTGGGGGCGGTTTACCTGCTGGCATGGCTTTTCTTTGGCTGGTCGCGGGCACTGACTGCCTGGCTGAAAACCTACACCTCCAATGACTGGCTGCTGGTGCTGGGTTTTGTCGCCATTTTTGGCGGCATCGCTTTCGTCCTCGAGCTTCCGCTGGATTACTATTCCGGCTTCACCCTGCCCCACCGCTTCGGGCAGTCCAACCAGGACCTCAAAGGCTGGGTGACCGACCAGTTGAAGGGTCTGCTGATCAGCATACCGATCGGGCTGATCGTCGTGGAACTGGTCTACCTGGCGCTCCGTACCACCGGCGGATGGTGGTGGTTGTGGACCGCGGCAGGGATGCTGGTCTTCACCGTCCTGCTCAGCAACCTCGCCCCCGTCCTGATCATGCCGTTATTCAACAAGTTTGTCCCCCTCGGTGACGAGCATGCCGAATTGGCTGATCGTTTGATGAAGCTGGCCGAACGCGCCCATACCAGGGTGCGCGGCGTGTTCAAGTTCGATATGTCCAAGCGGACGAAGGCTGCCAACGCCGCCCTCACCGGGCTGGGCAATACCCGCCGCATCGTCCTGGGCGATACGCTGATCAACGAGTTCACCACCGACGAGATCGAGTCCGTTCTTGCGCACGAGCTGGGGCACCAGGTCCACAAGGATATCCCCATCCTGATCGCCTTCAGCACGCTGATGACCCTGGGCGGG
>JADGQC010000273.1 GCA_017882125.1 Anaerolineales bacterium | reverse complement strand
CTATCCAGCAGCGAACGCCGGCAACTTCGAGATTTGCGCAGATTGCGTCTGCAATGGCCTTATCCTTGCTTGAGTGCGAAATAAAAACATCGTGTGCCAATTTAATCTCCTCTAGAATAAGTCTAACATGACGACCAGTTCCCCATGATTGTATCAGCCATCATGTCGGCCCTGAAGCACAAACTGGTTGTTGAGCAGGGTATTTGCAAAGTCGTGACTTCCCGTTTTGTGTCGTTGCGAAACCGGCGTTTTTTGCCGGTTGAAGCAATCTCCTCACCACATTTGGGGATTGCTTCGTCGCTGGGGAACGCTCCTCGCAATGACACTGGCGCGGTGACACTAAATCGTTTTTAAGCGGCACTGCAGCGCCAGGTTGGCTGCGGCTTCGTCATCCAGGGCGGAATCGCGGCAGATGAAGAGGTCTTCCTTTTTCAAGTCGAGCGGACGCAGATTTTTCAAAGCAAGTTTCCCAGCCAGGGTGAGATAGAAGGATTGACTCTTGTCAGGATCGGTGATGCGTTGAACACCATTGACTGCCGTTTGCTCAATTTGTACATTCAAGCCGTAGCCTTCTTTCAAGGCTACTTCGTAGAGCACGTCCTCTGGCTGCCAGCCCTCCACCAATAGTATACACATTCTCAATGATCGACGCAATTATTCCTGCATGTTTGCGTAGTGAACCAACGGTATGTGCCCACCAGCAAGAACCTTTCACCCAATTGGTGAATTGAAGTAATCAAATACCTATCCATTCCCCATCAATCCAACCCCGGCCCGGATTTCGCGGTATAATTTTGACAAGTCTGATGCAAATAGACGAATAACACCGGCACATTTACCCTGTTATAAAAGTCCACCTTTTCGAACCAGATGCGGGGAAAGCTAAAGGTCGAGCACGAACCCTGGTTTGGTGGTCCTCATTCGCCAATCAGATTACTATTCAAACCAGAAAACCCTGTTCCCTTTCGGCATTAAACCCTGCCGCAGAACAGTATTTTTTTTAGCAACCCCCTGGAGGTTTTGATGAAGGTTTTAATGGTTTACCCGGAATTCCCCGACACGTTCTGGAGCTTCAAACATGCGCTTAAATTCATCCGCAAGATGGCCTCCACCCCCCCGCTGGGGCTGCTGACCGTGGCAGCCATGCTGCCGGCGGAATGGGAAAAGCGACTGGTGGACCTGAACGTCAGGCCTCTGAAAGATAAAGACCTGGAATGGGCCGAGCTTGTCTTTGTGAGCGCCATGGTGGTGCAAAGGAAATCAACTTACGAGGTGATCGCCCGCTGCAAAGCTGCCGGGTTGAAGGTGGTGGCGGGGGGACCCCTGTTCACGGCGGAATACGACCAGTTCCCGGACGTGGACCATTTCGTCCTGAACGAGGCCGAGATGACCCTGGCGCCGTTCCTGCGGGACCTGGAACTGGGCAAGGCTCAAAAATACTATACATCGGATGAATTCCCCGACATCCAGCAGACTCCGGCACCCTTGTGGGAGCTGCTGGACCGGAACCGCTACGCGACCATGTCGATCCAGTATTCGCGCGGCTGCCCATTCGACTGCGAGTTCTGCAATATCACCACCCTGTTCGGTCATATGCCGCGGGTCAAGACTTCAGCGCAGATCATCCGCGAACTGGACGGGTTGTACAAGCTGGGCTGGCGCGAACCGGTCTTTTTCGTGGACGATAACCTGATCGGAAATAAAAAGCAACTGCGGGGAGACCTGCTGCCGGCGCTGATCAAGTGGCGCAAGGGCAAGAAAGGGATGCCGTTCAACACGGAGATCTCGATCAACATCGCTGACGATGAAGCCCTGATGAATATGATGACGCAGGCCGGTTTCGATACGGTCTTCATCGGGGTCGAGACACCCGACGATGACAGCCTGGCAGAGTGCAACAAGAAGCAAAACCTGCACCGCGACCTGGTGGCAGACGTGAAACGGATCCAGCGCGCCGGTCTGCAGGTACAGGGCGGCTTCATCATCGGATTCGACAACGATACCGCCTCAACTTTCCAGCGACAGATCGATTTCATCCAGAAGAGCGGGATCGTGACCGCCATGGTGGGACTGCTGCAGGCGCCCATTGGAACCCGGCTGTACAAACGCATGGAGCAGGACGGGCGGCTGGTGGGGTCTTTCTCGGGCGATAACGTAGACGGCGGGACGAATATCATCCCGAAAATAATGAACATCGAGGCACTTCAGAACGGCTACCGGGCAGTGGTCAGGACTTTGTACACACCCAAGAATTATTATGCGCGGGTGAAGACCTTCCTGAAGGAATACAAAGCTCCCAAGATCACGATCCCGTTGAGCGGGGAATATGTGCGGGCATTTTTCCGGTCGGTGCTGCAATTGGGGATCATCGGCAAGGAACGGGTGCAGTATTGGAAGCTGCTATTTTGGACGCTGTTCCGGAGGCCGGAGTTGTTTTCGCTGGCGATCACGTTTGCCATTTATGGGTATCATTTCCGGCAGGTGATGGATTTGCATTTGGTGTGATGGTAAACCCTACCCCCGTCCCCTCTCCCCTTTATGTAGTGGCTTGTGGGCGGCATCGGGTGGCACGTTTGATGCGGAGGGAGGGGATTAGCCCTCAAAAGCGGCATAAGTGGCATCCCGTCACCACCCAGCGTCA
>JADGQC010000272.1 GCA_017882125.1 Anaerolineales bacterium | reverse complement strand
CGCCCACGCGCTGATCAACGTATGGTTCCGCTGGGATACAGTCGGGTACCTAAAAGTTGCTGCCTTCGGTTACATCCCAGGGGATGGCGCTATAGCCTACATGCCGCTTTATCCATTGTTGGTGCGTGTATTGGCTGCCCTGACTAACAATTACCTGCTGGCAGCTCTCATTGTATCCAACCTGGCATGCCTGATTGCGCTGTTCCTGTTCTATGAGGTCACGCTTGGCGAAGGCAGGGACAAAGCAACTGCCCTCAATGCAACTTTTTTCCTCCTCTTTTTCCCTTCTGCCTTCTTCCTTTTTACTGCTCACACCGACTCGCTCTTTCTGGCATTGACACTGGCAACCTGGATCTTCGCCCGGCGCGGGAAATGGGCGGCAGCAGGCCTGTTTGCATCTCTGGCGACACTTTGCCGCCTGCAAGGCGCTCTGTTGAGCATTGTATTACTTTGGGCTTACCTGGCTCCCTGCAATTTTAAGAGTGTGTACACAACGCACCCCGAAGCACTCGACCCCAAAGGAATGAGGGCAGGAATCAATCGAGTTTATGTCCTGTTGTCTTCCTTTGTGACCATTATTTTAAAAAGGTTAAAAAAGTCGGATTTGCTGGCAATTTCCCTTCCTGCCATAACCTTTGCCGCGTATACCATCTGGCTGCGGTTGGCTGGTTTAGGTTCCATCCCATCCACCCTTGAAACGAATTTTGGTATCCGCACAGTCGCCCCGTGGACAGGTTTCGGTCTTTTCCTGCAAAGGCTGGTTGGCAGACCGTTCATATTCATGGATTACGTTGACCTGATCCTTCTCGTTTTGATGTTAGTACTCCTGGTTATTGGCTTGTTCCGTCTCAATTCCGCCCTCTCCCTTTATTGTTTCCTGACTCTATTCCTGCTCTTCATGCGTGGCACGCCACCCCACCTGCTGGATAGCTTCAACCGGTATTTCCTATCCTTGTTCCCCGCGTATATAATACTGGCGGATTTAACCACCAAAATCATCAGTGGTCCCAGAGGCCGTATTTTGAGAATGATTCTCTGGTCAGTCTCATTTGGTTTGCAGATTTTCCTGGTGTTAGGTTTCCTGGATTGGAGATGGGTCGCATGACAATTCGCTTTCCAGGCCAGTTAGCTGTCCAACAGCGCGTGCTGACCCACTATCGCGCCGCCTTTTTCGATGCGCTGGCAGGAGCCTGTGACGGCGGGCTGAGCATCTTTGCCGGTTTGCCGCGCCCCGCAGAATCGATTGCCACCACTGGCACGTTGAACATCGCCCATTTCACGCCGGCGAGCAACTTCCATTTCCTGCGCGGCCCTTTTTACCTTTGTGTTCAACGCGGCCTGCTCCCCTGGCTGGCAGACTGCAACCCGGATGCACTCATTTTGGAAGCCAACCCGCGTTACCTTTCGACGTCCGCCGCCGTCCGTTGGATGAAGGCGCGTGGTCGACCGGTGCTCGGCTGGGGACTTGGAGCCTCGCCGCTCACGGGACCCATGTCCGGCCTGAGAAAAACCCGCCGGGCCTCCTTCCTGCACCAGTTCGAGGCGCTGATCACTTACAGCCACCGCGGAGCAAGCGAGTATGCCGGCCTCGGTTTTCCCATTGACAAAATCTTCGTCGCCCCCAATGCCGCCTCGCCGCGCCCCACAACTCCCCTGCCTCACCGCCCTCTCGCTTTCGACGGGAAGCCGTATGTACTTTTCGTTGGGCGCCTCCAGGCACGCAAGCGGATTGACACCCTGCTCCACGCCTGCGCTGCCCTGAGTGGAAACATCCAGCCGCGCCTGGTCATAGTGGGCGATGGTCCCGAACGCACCTCCCTGGAGAGTCTGGCAAAAACGGTCTATCCTTCCGCTGAATTCCCCGGTGCCAGGCATGGAGCGGAACTGATACCATATTTTTCCGCCGCCGATCTGTTTGTCCTGCCTGGAACCGGAGGGCTGGCAGTGCAGGAGGCGATGTCTTATGGGCTGCCGGTTATCATGGGCCAGGGAGACGGGACGAACGACGACCTCGTCCGCCCGGCGAACGGTTGGCAGTTATCGGGTCCGGAGACGCTCGCTGATGTGCTGCGGCAGGCGCTGTCTGATGTTTCCCGCTTACGGGCAATGGGGACGGAATCCTATCGCATTGTGTTAGAAGAAATCAATTTAGAAAGGATGGTGGAAATCTTCGTGGGGGCGGTCAACCAGCTAACTCACCAAGAACCCCGTTAGCTGCCCTGCACAGATTACAACCTTTTGTTCAGGAAAGCGTAAGTTTATATCGGAGGCAACAATGACTGAAGAACACAAACACAAACATAAAGTACCCTGGATCCTCTGGCCGTTCTGGGCCATCTGGAAACTGGTTATCGGGATCGTCTCCGCGACCGGACGGCTGGTTGCGATCATCCTTGGCCTGGTATTCCTGATCGTCGGGATCGTGCTGACCGTCACCATAGTCGGTGCGATTGTGGGCATACCATTTATTATTTTTGGTTTGCTTTTAATGGTGCGGGGGTTGTTCTAGGAGATCGGGTTCAATCCCGCGCTCTTCCACTCGAGCGTTCAGGTACCCCATTTTCAATTTGTTTTAGTAACGGACGTGCCCAGCCGGGCACGTTTGCGCGCATGCACGCACCCGGTTGCTTCGGCGGGCATTTGGCAAATTGGGTG
>JADGQC010000089.1 GCA_017882125.1 Anaerolineales bacterium | reverse complement strand
TGATGTCTTTTGCGCAGAAGATTTCCAACCAGGCGCACCAGGTCAGCGAACAGGATTTTGACCAGTTGCGCGGGTTCGGCCTTAGCGATGAAGAGATCCTCAATGTGGTCGTGGTATGTACCGCTCGCAATTTCTTCAGCAAGACCCTCGATGCACTGGACGCATCGCCGGATGAAAAATATTTGGAGCTGGAACCCGAACTAATTAAAGCGCTTACCCTGGGGCGCCCTTTTCCGAAATAACGTGTGAAAACAACGAAAAGCGATCGATTCGAATAACAGGAGGGGCGGATGTGCCGTCCGCCCCCATAATTCTTCTCTCCCTTGACATTACAGAAAATATGTTCTATTATTAGTATGCGGCGGATGCTCCCGGCACTCAGCCCATGCACACTTGCACCGCACTGCGTTTGGTGCAGTGCAGGTGACGATCATCCGTGTCGTCGATGCCCTGCACCTTTACAACCGACCTTACTGGCACTATCCCTGCCTTTTATCCCGCCCTCTTGTGGGTCCGTGGGTTTTTTGCCTGCAAGCAGGGAATATTCGTTCCTCAGTCGTTCCTCCACCCCTGGCCTTGTTCCTCTCCACACCCACACCCATGGGGGCTCAACCCCTTTTTAGGGACGTGAGGCATAACGCCCGCATTTTCCTCCCAGCCAAAATGTTTCACGGTCTGTGCGGCATCACGCTGCAACAGACCGCTTCGGACTTATGAAAGTCCGAAGCTCGAGGCATGATCAAAAAATTAATCCTCAAAATCAGTCATTCGAATGTGTTCGTTTTCGCGCATCCATGACCATAAACGGCAATGTTTCACATTGGCCTCCCCACCCCTCCCTATAGGCGTAATCTATCCTTCATAACAAAAGGTATAATTAACTCATGTCCGCCCTGCTCCCCATTCCTCGCTGCATCGCCATCGCCACCCACCCCACCATGCCTGCAGCCATCCCGCTTGCCACCTCCATCGTGGAGTATCTCCAGGGGCGCGGCCTGAGCGCTTTCCACGGGCTGCTGGACGATGCCTCCCTGCGCAAACGCGTCAAGAACAACGAATTCGACCTTTTCATCGCAGTGGGCGGTGACGGTACCGTGCTCCGCTCCGCCCACCTGTGTGCGCCGGTCGGTGTCCCCATCCTGGGCGTTAACCTGGGGCGGCTGGGCTTCCTCATCCAGGTCAGTCGCGATGATTGGCAGGGCGCCTGCGACAACCTGCTAAAGGGTGAATACTGGATCGAGAACCGCATGATGATCCGCGCCGAGCACAGGCGTTCGGACGAATCCCTGGGCAGCTGGCATGCTCTTAATGAGGTGGTGGTCAGCCGCGGCGCATCCGTCCACCCCGTCCACCTCTCCACCAGCGTGGACGGAATGCTGCTCACCAACTATGTCGCCGACGGTCTCATTGCCTCCACCCCCACCGGCTCCACCGCCTATGCCCTGGCTGCCGGGGGTCCCATCCTGCCGCCGACTTTGCGCAACATCCTGCTGGTCCCCATTGCCCCGCACCTTTCCGTGGACCGGGCGGTCGTCCTTTCCGAAGGCTCCTCCGTCGGCATCACTATCCGGGATAACAGCGAGGCTGTCCTGAGCGTCGACGGGCAGATCCCGGTCGGTCTCGCCGATAACGACCTGGTCGAGGTGCGTGCCGGCGATTACGCCGCCCGCTTCGTCCGTTTTGGCGACCCCGGCTACTTCTACCGCAACCTCACCGGTCACATGAACCAAAATCCCTCCATAGGCATGCCCCGATGACCGTACCATCCGTTCCCGTTTATTGCGCCAACCATCCCGGCGTTGAAACCTCCTTGCGTTGTAATAAATGCGGTAAACCGATCTGCGCCAAATGTGCCATCCGCACCCCCACCGGATACCGCTGCAAGGAATGCGTGCGCGGGCAGTTAAAGGTCTTCGAGACCGCGGTGCCCGTCGATTTCGTCCTGGGGTTTTTCACCGCCGGAATCCTTTCGTTTTTTGCCAGCCTGCTTGTCGAGCTGATCAGCGGTATTGCCGGCTTCTTCGCCTTCATTATCATCTTCTTTGCCGCCCCGACGGTTGGAGTGGTGATTGCCGAAGCGGTGCGCTACGTCACCCGCAAACATCGCTCCCGCCCGCTCTTTTTAACGATCGCGGTGGCGGTCGTGCTTGGGGCCATTCCGGTTGTTATTTTCAACGTGCTTTCCTTCAGCCTTTTTGGCTTGATCTTCCTGGGCATTTTCCTGTTCGTCGCAACACCGGTCATCTACACCCGTCTTTCCGGCATCCAATTGACGAGATAGCATGCTCAGCGAACTCCGCATCCAGGATTTTGCCATCATTGACCGCCTTGAACTGGATTTCGAGCCGGGGCTGGTGGTTTTCACTGGCGAGACGGGCGCGGGCAAGTCCATCATCATGGACGCCCTCGACATGCTCCTGGGTGGGCACGCGGATGCCACCTCCATCCGCAGTGAATCGGACCTGGCGCGAGTGGAAGGCACCTTCAAATTGTCGGGACCTGAACGCCTTTCCGCCCACGCCGTCCTCGAACGTGAGGAACTGCTCGACGACCAGGACTTCGTGACACTCACCCGCGAGGTCCGCCGCGAGGGACGCAGCGTTGCCCGCATTAATGGGCACTCCGCCAGCCTGTCCCTGATGAAGGAACTGGGTGAGCTGCTGGTCGACATTCACGGTCAGTCTGAACATCTCTCCCTGCTCAACGTGCGCGCCCACCTGGGCCTGCTCGACCGCTATGCCGGTGTAGAGTCTCTGCTCACAGCTTATCGCAAAACCTACCAGGGCTTGCTTTCCATAAGACGTGAATTGAGCGAGCTGCGCCTCGCCAGGGCGGACGCGGAACGCCGCACCGAGTTGCTCACCTTCCAGGCGGATGAGATCGAGGCTGCCCAGCTCAAACCCGGCGAGGACGAAGAGCTGCGCCTTGAGCGCGACCGCCTGGCTAACGCCGAGTCGCTGGCCGGGCTTGCCCAACAGGCCCTCACCGCCCTTGACGAGGGCACCCCCGAATCCCCTTCCTCCTCCGACCTGATCGGCCAGGTGGTCCAGGCACTGAACAAGCTGGCCCAGATCGACCACAGCCAGGATCCTCTTTCGCAACAATCCGTCACGCTGGAAGAAAACCTGGCCGAACTTGCCCGCGGTCTGCGCAACTACCTCGAGTCCATTGAATTCAATCCCAAGCGGCTGGAAGAAGTGGAGGAGCGCCTCGACCTGATCCACCGCCTTGAGCGAAAATACGGCGGCACCATCGCATCGGTCATCGCCTTCGCCGCCGATTCCCGCAAGCAGCTCGAGACCATTTCCACCGCTGCGGAACGCATCGCCGAATTGGAAACCTCCGAATCCAGCCTGTTGGAAAAACTCTCCACCCAGGGCCTGCAGCTCTCCCAAAAACGCAAGGAATCCGCTGGTGAAATGAGCAAGGCCATCGAAACCGAATTGGACGATTTGCGCATGGCTGCCGCCCGCTTCGCGGTTGATTTCCAGACCAAGCCTGCCGAGGACGGCGTTCCCCTGCCGGATGGCTCCCGGGTTGCCTTCGACGCGACCGGCCTGGACAAAGTTGAGTTCCTGGTGGCGCCCAACCCGGGCGAGGGCCTCAAACCGCTTGCCCGCATCGCTTCCGGCGGTGAGACTTCCCGCCTGATGCTGGCGCTTAAAAACGTGCTCGCCCAGGCGGACCAGGTTCCCACCCTCATCTTCGATGAAATTGACCAGGGTATCGGCGGCCGGGTTGGCGGGACGGTTGGAGAAAAGCTGTGGCACCTGGGGCGCGCCCACCAGGTTTTTGTCATCACCCATCTCCCCCAGTTAGCGGTCTTCGGCGACCAGCATTTCCAGGTGCAAAAGGTCATCGAGAAAAATCGCACCCTCACCCGCGTTTCCAAACTGACCGGCGAACCGCGCACCCTTGAACTCGCCCAGATGCTTGGCGCAGTGACCGAGGGCACCCTCCGCTCCGCACATGATATCCTGCAAAGCGCCCAAACATTCAAAAAAAGTAAAAAAACGACGTTGAATTAAGGATACTTGCCCATTTCCATCCATTTGTCTTACTAATATATGTCTATACCTCCTTTTTCCAGAAATAGGAGGTTCTTTATTTTGCCAACTGGTTAATTATCAGGGTTGCCAACTACTGCATTCGCCTGTATAATTCTCAAATCTTATCCGCTGGAGTTTCTCAGACATATGGAACAAAATAATGCCCCACTCGGGCAGGGGGTTGCGCCCGAGGGCAATCTTCCCGCCGAAGAACTTACCAATAACAATACCAACATGGAAACCCTCCTCGACCAGGAGGGCATGTCCCTGGATTTTCCCGAACCCGGGGAGATCCGCACCGGAGTAGTCGCCAGCATCAGCCAGTCGCAAATCCTGGTCAGTGTTGGCGCGAAATCGGAAGGCGTGATCACCGGCCGCGAACTCGAAGCCATCCCGGCTGAAGAGCGGGCCGCCCTGCAGGTTGGCCAGGAGATCCTGGTGTACGTGTTGTCCGCTGAAGATTCCAGCGGGAATGTTGTCCTTTCCTACACGCGCGCCCAGGAACAAAAAGGCTGGGGCGACGTAGAGAAGATGCTGGAAGAAGGCGGCTCTTACGAAGGCAAGGTCGACGGCTTCAACAAGGGCGGCATAATCGTCCCTGTGTTCGGGCTGCGCGGCTTCGTGCCTGCCTCGCAGTTGGGTATATCCCGACGCATGGCTGTCACCGGGGATACCCCCGATGCGCGGTATGCCAAAATGATCGGCGAACCGATCACCGTGCGCGTCATCGAAGTGGACCGCAAGCGCCGCCGGCTGATCCTGTCCGAACGGGCTGCTTCCACCGAGACCCGCCAATCCATTAAAGAGCGCGTCATCGAGTCGCTGAAAGAAGGCGAAGTGTATACCGGCAAGGTCACCAGCCTGGCCGATTTCGGCGCTTTCGTGAATGTCAACGGCGCCGATGGTCTCGTGCACTTGTCCGAGATCTCCTGGGAACGCGTTCAGCACCCATCCGAGGTGCTTGAGGTAGGCCAGGAAGTGCAGGTCAAGATCATCAATATTGACCGCGAGAAGAAACGCATCGGCCTGTCCATCCGCGCCCTGCAGAACGATCCCTGGCAGAGCAAGGTTGAAAAATTCAAGGTCGGCCAGCTGGTCGAGGGAGTCATCACCCGCCTGACCAAGTTTGGTGCCTTTGCCCGCCTGGAAGGCGACCTGGAAGGCTTGATCCATATCTCGGAGATCAGCGAAAACCGCATCGAGCATCCCAAGGAAGCTGGTCTGCACGATGGCAGTATCGTTACGCTCCGCATCATCCGCATCGACCCCGAGCAGCGCCGCATCGGCTTGAGCCTGCGGAAGGTTGACTCTGGTGCCTACAAGGACCTTGACCTGAAGCAGCTTGACCTCGAAGGCGTCAACCTGGAGCTGGTGGATAATGAACCCGACCAGACACAGGTCGACCAGGAAATGGCGGACAAGGAACCCGAGCCTCAGCCGGTCGACTTGGAAATGTCGGAAAAAGAACCCCAACCTCAACCGGTTGACCCGGAAAGTCCCATCCCCGCGCCGGCAGATGAAAAGCTTGCGGACGCAGGGGAAGCTCCCAAAGACGAGGAAGCCCCCAAAGAATAGGAAAGAGAAACCCGGTTTCTTCAAGGAACCGGGTTTTTGAATAATTATGCTGCCACTCATCGTAGATGCCCACGAAGATATTGCCTCCAACATGCTGAATTTCGGGCGGGATTATACCCGCGCCGTATCCGAAACGCGCCGACTCGAAGTTGAGAGCGGTTCTTCAGCTCCTCAACACAACGGCGAGACGCTCCTGGGTTGGCCAGAATACCAACGCGGGCGTGTGGCTGTCGTTTTCAGCACACTGTTCGTGGCTCCCCTCCGCCGAAAGGTCGGGGAGTGGGAAAACCAGGTCTATGCAGATTTCGACCAGGCTCACCGCATGTATCGCACCCAACTGGATGCGTATCACAAACTGACGGATGACCACCCGGATCATTTCCGGATGATCGCTTCCCTTGCGGATCTTGAATCCATCCTCGAACATTGGGCTGATCCAAAAGTTGAAAGTCACCCCGTCGGCCTGCTCCCATTGATGGAAGGCGCCGAAGGTGTCCGCAACCCCTCTGAATTGGACGAGTGGTGGGAGTGGGGCGTACGGATCATTGGTCCGGCCTGGGCTGGCACGCGATATTGTGGCGGTACGAATGACCCGGGTCCCCTTACCGATGACGGGCGTCTCCTGCTCAAGGCAATGGCAGGCATCGGGTTCACCCTGGACCTGAGTCACATGGATGCCCTATCTGCGCACCAGGCACTTGACCTATATTCCGGACCCATCATTGTCAGCCATGCCAACGCGGCCGCGCTGCTCCCCGGCTATGATGGGAACCGCCTGCTGCGGGACGACATCATCCGCGATGTTCTCGAACGGGATGGGATCATCGGCGTGGTGCCGTTTTGCAAGTTCCTGGACCTTGGATGGAAATTTGGCGACCTGCGTGACAGCATTACTCTCGAAACCCTGGCAGCCCATGTGGACCATATTTGCCAGCTCGCTGGGGATGCCCGGCACGTGGGCATTGGCAGCGATTTTGATGGCGGGTTCGGCCTTTCTGCAGTTCCTGCCGGGCTGGATACGATAGCCGACCTGCAAAAACTCGGCACGGTCCTGGCAGCGAAAGGGTATAATGACGAACAAGTCGCGGCTGTCCTGGGCAGTAACTGGCTGCGACATCTCAAGTCCACTCTCCCATGACAACTGTAGAAAATCCATCCCTGTCCCCTAATACATCTCCCATAGGAATCCCTTCGCGAATGCGCGTCCGCTTTGGGCTGCTGGTCACGTTGATCGGCTTGATCATATTTCTGATTGGCGCCCAGCCCTCCCTGTTTGGCCTGGACCGCAGCCCCGTGGTCGGGTTCGTGCAGATCTCAGTCTTCCTGGTGGGGCTGGCAATCATCTGCATCGGCGGATATATCGGGCTGATGGCATTCTGGCGAAACGGCGAGCGTACCATCGCAGCCGAAATCGGCTCACGCCTGGTCGCGACCGGTTACGTGGTAGCTGTCTTCGCAGGGATGGCGGATGTGTTTGGCTTTGGTACGCAAAATCCTCCCAGTATCCCTGTCTTCGGTCCCTGGCAGGCAACCGGGGTGCAAATTGGCGAGTTCCTGATTGCGATCGGGTTCCTGCTTTTGATTCCTTTTTTCAAGCGGAATAAAACAGAAGGTTAAGAAGTATTGCCTCATAAAAAAATTCCAGAGACATATCTTTTTGGACGCACTCAATTCTTAAAATAAAAAAACCACCTGGTTAGGTGGTTTTTCCATGCTCTGTGCCCCCGTGGGGATTCGAACCCCAGTTTTAGCCTTGAAAGGGCATATTTCGATTCCACCAGTTGATGGCGAAACGAACGCCTTAGCCCTTTCAGATTATTAGGAGGCTACTATCTCTGTCTCGGTTGATTTTCATCTCCGTAAATGCGGAGAATGATATCTAGCTGGCAACCGATGCACCAAGGGAATCCGGAGCCCTACCGACGGATAGCCGTCATGATCACTGTGCCCATGGGGTCTCTACTCGCATCATCGATGGTCGCTTTCATGCCGTTCGCCGTCACAATATTGATGACCGTGGACAACAGTTTTGCCTCATCGTGGACTTCCATCGCTAGTTGTTGAATGAGTGACCAATGATCGGCTTCAATGCCGTTCAGGATATCAACCTCGCAACCCTCCGCATCAATCTTTAGCAGGTCTATGCGGTCGAGTGCGTTTTTCCGAATGAAGCTGGAAAGCGTTGTGCTCGGTACCGTTATCTCCTCTGCGGTGTATGTGACGAGCAGCTCCTCGCTCGTAAATGCTTTGGAGAGTATCTCACGCTGAGCTGCCTTCCACTCCGGATGGGCGGTTGAATTGCCTGTCATGTTGGGAAAGAAGGTCATTGCCATGCTGGAATCAGCAGAAGCGCCTAACCCTGTGTTGTAAAGGTGGACATTGGCACGAGGATAGCGTTCCATGTTCTGCTGCAGCGCCTCGAACGTGTCGGGAACCGGCTCAAAGGCATGAACATTGGGACTCTCAAGGTTGGTCAGAAGGTACATAGTAAACATGCCTATGTTAGCCCCAACGTCAATGATAGTGTCGTGATCGCCGAGCTTGATGCCGGACCGAAGGTACTCTCTGCCCTCGAATATCTCATTGTACATTAGCTCCGTTTCGATAGGGGCGCTGTTGGTGGTGCAGATCAAGCCGGAAGGAAATGTCAGCTCGGTCCAACCTTGTCTTTGTTCGGGATTGCGGCTAGCGTGAACGAACCCGGGACGACTGCTATCGTACATCGCCTCAACCTTCGCCGCCGCCTTCAGCCCAACTGATTTCACATCCACTCTATCACTCATGACGCAACCTCCTTCTTAGGGAATACTTCTCCCGGAAAAGGCGGAAAGAATTTCACCCTATACATTTCCGCCTCGGCCGGGTTGATTCTGCAGGTGATCTTACCAGATTGGGTCTCGTAGGACCCCTGATTTCTGCATACCTATCATTCAAATAAATATTTGCATAACATACAATTTTGCATAATCTATAAACGCAGGAGCTAATGCGTGAACAGTGGAGCCCCTGTCCGCTTGGGGACGGTGTTTCGCCATGCCCCGCCCCTGATGAGGTGATGTTCGATGGCTGCGGTGGTGATCCCCATAGCGAGGAAACGGGGCATGGCTTGGAACCGAAGATTGTGCGAAATCATTTCTCATGTGCTTGCTGACACTTCAGACTTCCATCCTTGCTTTTAGATTCGCCAGTAACACATCCATCTCATTCTCATTCAGTTTTACGATGATCGCCTCAGCTAGTTTGCCAAGCAGGGGGACGGGTACAGTATATTCCACCTCCACATTCAACTTCGTTCCTCCCGCCTCCGCCTTATAGGTCCATGTGAACTTGCTCGGGATCCCTTTCTTGTTCTCAGTTACAGTGCGCTGGTTGGCAACATTCTCGATTACCTCTGATGTACCTTCGAAGCGCATCCCAGCCATCTTGTATGTCCAGCTAAAGTTGGTCCCGCCTATGGGCGATGGCTGAACATCTTTCACCTCGACCATGCTGGGCCAGATCTCGAGAAAGTGCTTGGGATCATGCACGTAGTTGAATACCTTCTCAACGGGAGCTTTGATCGTTACGGACTTCTCTAACTTTGCCATGTTCTCACCTCCTTTCTGGAAGAGATCATTCAGTAATGCTGATTTCGCACAACTTTTCGTCTGTCATAAAGCTCACTGCCGGGCGGGACCAGCTAGACCCCTTATCGCTTCACTGGCACCATATAAATAGCCGCTGACATGATGTCAGCGGCTTGAATGCTAGCTTCTCGACTGGTTTTCCGCCTGCGAGATGAAACGGATTGCATATTCATTATAGGTCAGTAATTGGTAAAGTCAATTGGTCAGTTCAGCGGCTCTTGGAAATCTCCCAAAAAAATAGCAAAGGGGTGAGAAAGAGGCAACCATCCCTCCCATCCCAATTACTGACGAAAGGAGCTGTCCCTCCATTTGAAAAACGCTCCCACCGGGCGAGGGAGGGGGCGGGAGAGAGGAAGAAGACCTATCAATGCGCGGGAGAGGAGGATGGGGGCGTGGACATCCACCAGCAGGGCGGCAATCCACGAGATTACCGCCCTTTATACATATCCTTA
>JADGQC010000088.1 GCA_017882125.1 Anaerolineales bacterium | reverse complement strand
GCGACATTGCCCGCATTGCGGATGCCACCGAGCAGGTGGGCTTCCACTGGGTGCCGGTCTCGGCGCAGGACATGCCTCCCGAGACGCGCGGCCTGCACGAGATCAAGGCCATTTGGGAAAACTCCACCAAGCATGTCCAGACCGAATCGGTTTACAACGAACGCGAGGCGCGTGCGGCCATTGAAATGGCAGCCCTGATCGCCGGCGGGAAGGAACAATTGCGGAAAAGGCCGGTCCTTTCGCTGATGCAGTGCTCCGCACCTCCGTTGGGTCATGAAGGCGGCAGCATGGATGCCGCCCTGGTGGCAGCCGAATATGGTCTTCCCACCGGGTTCATGACCATGGCGGCCAACCTGACCACCGGTCCCGCCACGCTGGCGGGCAACCTGGCGTTGGGCAACGCCGAGGTGATTTCCGGGACAGCCCTGCTGCAACTGGCATTCCCGGGAGCACCGGTCTTCTACGCCGCTGCACAGACTGCCTCAGACTTGCGCACGGGCGGCTACACGGGCGGCGGTCCGGAGGATTTCCTTTACGGTGCAGCCACGAATGTGCTCTCCGATTATTATAATATCCCGCTCTCGATGGGGTCGTTTGCCACGGGAGCCAAGGAACCCAACTGGCAAGCCGGCATTGAGAACAGCCTATCAACGTTCATGGCAAGCATTGTCATGTCGGATATGCTGTTGGGAGTTGGTTTCCTGCACGGCAGCCGCATCTGGTCCTATGCCGAGATGATGATGGACTGCGAGATCTTCTCGATCATTCAAAAGACGATGCAGGGCATCGTGGTGGACGACGAGACCCTGGCGCTCGACACGATCGCCGCGGTGGGACCGGGCGGAAATTTCCTGACGCAGAAGCATACCCTCAAGCACATGCGCGACGTGTTCCTGCCGCAATTCATGGACCGGCGTCCGTTCAACGAATGGGAAGCCAAGCAGGACGATGCGCGTGACTGGGCCCTGGCGAAGGCGCGCACCACCCTGGAAAAGCACCAGCCTGACCCGCTGGATGAAAAAATCTCCGCTGAAATGGCGAAGATCATTTCAGCCCTGGAGAAAAAATGACTTCCGTAAGACCTAAAATCGAGTTTCTGACATACGCTCTGATCGCCCGCATCCTGGACGAAGCTTTTCAGTTGATGCAAAAGCCGGGGATTAAAGTTCAATCATCTCCCGCGCGTGTTCTGCTGATTAATGCCGGTGCCACCGCTGAAGGGGATGTTTTAAAAATCCCGGAAAAAATCGTTCGTAAAGCGCTGGATACCGTCCCAGCAGAATTTCATCTTTACGACCGGAGCGGGAACCCACGGGTGCATTATGGTGGCGACACGGTCCAATTTGACCCGGGTTCATCCGGTGTGCATATCCTAGACCCGGAAACACTGGAACATAAACCCTCATTCACTCCTGACCTGGTGCGTTTGGTTAAAGTGGCGGAGATGCTACCCCAATATGACGCCCAATCCACGGCGGTCGTTTGTAATGAGGTCCCAAAAGAAATTGGTGATTTGTACCGGCTTTACATCGTTTTACTGTATTCAAAAAAACCGATCGTGACCGGTTCTTTTTCCCTGCAGACTCTCGGCACAATGATTGACATGCTGGCAGTTTTTTCAGGCAGCCGGCAAGCGCTGGCCGATAAACCGCAGGCAGTCTTTGACGTGTGTCCATCACCACCGCTCATCTGGAGCGATTTTGGGGGCGGAAACCTGATTGAATTGGCCCGGGAAAACGTTCCTGCGGAGCTCATTTCCATGCCCCTGGCAGGAGCGGCTGCTCCGGTAACTCTGCTTGGTTCAGTTGTCCAACATGCAGCTGAAAGCTTGAGCGGAATTGCGATCCACCAGCTTGCCAACCCGGGGGCTCCCATCGTCTGGGGAGGCGCACCGGCAATTTTTGACATGCGGCGCGGCACTACCCCCATGGGAGCAATCGAAACGGCCATGATCGATGCAGCTTATGCCCAGGTGGGCAAGTCCCTTAACCTCCCGACCCATGCCTATCTTGGCGCTTCCGATACCAAAATTGTAGATGCCCAGGCTGGGATGGAAAGCGGGATTTCCGCCCTGGTGGGCGCGCTGGCAGGCATCAACATGATTTCAGGGGCAGGTATGCTTGACTTCCTGGCTTGCCAAAGCCCTGAGAAGTTGGTCGTGGATGCAGAGGGGATCGCCATGACTCAGCGTCTGCTGGCCGGGATCGAGGTCCGCACCGAAACCCTGGCGACGGCGATGTTCGAGGGGATCAATTTCAAAGGCGATTTCCTCAAACAAAAAATCACGCGGGATTTATTCTCAAAAGAACAAAACCTGCCATCTGCAGTGATCGACAGGGAATCCAATCGCGGCTGGCAGGCCTCAGGCAGCCTCGATACGTTTGCACGAGCTAAAATCCGGACCTATGAACTACTGGCAGCTTATAAACGCCCGGATTACCCTGCAGACCTTGAACTCAAGCTAAAGTCAATGGTGCAAACACTGGCCCAAAAAGCAGGCATGGACGCTTTGCCTCGATTGGAATAATCATCATTTGCCATCAGTACAAATGGTAGTTGTACTGGTGGCGCTTTTTTGCTAATATTAGTTAATAGGTCGTCCCGTTTCTATCCAAGGAGGAAGGAATGTTAAGAAAATCTGTTGCGTACACAATTTTCGCCCTTTTGGTGGCGGCGAGCATGGTCCTGAGTGGGTGCGGAGGTACTCCCACGGTTGTCACCCAGATTTCCTCTGGGGACACACCGGCCCCCTCACCGACGCCAGTTCCAGAAAAAAAGGTGGCAACGCTGATTTTCACCCAGGAGTTTGACAACCTTGCCCCGCTTTACAGCAGCATGTGGTTCGTCTGGACGACCTGGCAAATGTTCGATCACTGGGCGTGGGAGTTTGACTCGAATAACGAACCTTTCCCGGTACTGGTCACAGAAATTCCAACCATTGAAAACGGCGGAGTCAGTGCGGACGGAAAAGTAATCACCATGCATTTGCGCAAAGATCTAAAGTGGTCCGATAATGTGCCCTTGACCGCCGAGGATTTCATCTTCACCTGGCAGATGGCGGTAAGCTCTCAGAATACAGTCGCCACCACTTATCCATATGACATGATATCCACAGTCGAAGCGCCCGATCCACAAACGGTTGTGGTCACGTTCTCCGAACCATTTGCCCCCTGGTTGGCGAACCTCTGGCATGGCATCCTGCCTGCGCATATCCTTAGCCCCATTTACCAGGCGGATGGAACCATCGACAATGCCGAATGGATAAAAAGACCAACCGTTGGTTGCGGCCCCTACAATTTTGCGGAATGGGAATCTGGCAGTTATGCCCGTTTCGTACGTAATGATAATTATTGGGGGACTCCCGCCAAGATCGACGAGATCTTCATTCGCTTTGTTCCAGACGACGCCTCCCAGGTGACTGCATTAAAGGCCGGGGATGCCGATTTGGGCACCTTTATTTCGTATAGCGACGTGCCTGGTCTGCAAGATGCGGGATTGAAAATTGTCATCGAGCCTAGTGGCTACAACGAATTTATGTTTTTCACGCTCAATGCCCAGAAAAATAACCCTGCTTTACAGGATGTTAGAGTCAGGAAGGCAATTGCCCTGGCAATTAACCGGGATGGGATCAATACCGATTTGCATTTTGGTTTGACTAAAACTCCCGCCAGTTTTTGGGACGCATTGCCTTACTATAACAACCCGCCGCTTACCCCCTACCCATTTGACCCTGCCCAAGCTAAAACCCTGCTTGATGAAGCTGGTTGGATTGATACGAATGGAGATGGCGTTCGTGAAAAGGATGGAGTAAAGCTCGAGATCTCTCACGCCACCACAATCCGGGAAGACCGCCAGGATGTCCAGGCAGTCATGCAGCAGAACCTTGCTGACGTGGGGATAAAGCTGGATGTGAACCCAGTGGATGATACGTTGTTCTTTGCCAGCTATGCAGATAATGGACCTGCTGCCAGAGGCGAATATGATATCCAGGAATGGTCAGATGGTCCCCTGTTCCCGGATCCGGATATCTATTACTGGTTGTGTGACCAGATCCCGACCGATGCGAACCCAACTGGGGAAAACTGGTTCTATATTTGCGATGAGCAACTAGACAGCCTGATCAAGCTGCAGTCCACGCAAGTGGACCCGGTGGCGAGACAGGCAACCATATCGAAAATCAACCAGCTCTTCTATGAAAAAGTCTATATTATCGGCATGTGGCAGGATCCAGATGTGTATGCCCTCGGTACACGCCTGCAAAATGTAAAATTCTCTGGCGTAACGATGTTCTACAACATTGCCGAGTGGGACCTCGTTCCATAAAATAAAAAGACCGTAATTTATAAGGAGCCGGGTTACTCCGGCTCCTTATTTCTCCTGCCTATCTTGTATTTGGAAGGCGCGGCGTGGCTCGCTATATTATTAAACGACTTATCCAGGGTATCCCCTTACTATTTATCATCAGTGTGGTTTTATTTGCTTTAATGATGAGCGTGGGAGACCCTGTTGCTACGATGGGTGGACGGCGAGTTACCCGGGCTGACGATTATGAACGCCTTAAGAGACAACTAGGACTTGATAAACCAATTTATGTCCAGTACATCTACTGGCTGGCTGGCAACACCTGGACAAAAACGGACTTGAATGGGGATGGAGTAGCCGAAACGCCGGGTACCCGCCTTGGGATTCTACGGGGTGATTTCGGAACCTCGTTAGTTGACCGGAGACCAGTCATGCAGGTAATTGCTGAGCGAATCCCAAACACCTTGATCCTTATGCTTTCGGGGGAACTGATTGTCATCCTGGGAGCGCTGATTGTTGGGGTTTACTCAGCATTACGCCAATACTCCGCATTGGACCATGTACTGACGGCATTTTCTTTTATTGGGTATTCTATGCCAATCTTTTTCATTGCATTGATTTCCATGTTTGTATTTTCCTACCTGTTTAAAAAATGGGGTCTTCCTTATCTCCCAACGGTTGGGATGTTTGATCCACAAGCAGGGAAAACTTTTGTCCAGGTCGTTTACCACATGATCCTGCCCGTGATCAGCATGTCAGTTGTCAGCCTTGCTTCGTACAGCCGTTACATCAGAAGTACCATGTTGGATGTGCTAAACCAGGACTATATTCGCACAGCCAGGTCCAAGGGCTTGCCGCGCCGCGAGGTCATATTTGTGCACGCTCTTAAAAATGCTTCACTTCCCATCGCGACAATCGTCGGGTTGGATCTACCTTTCCTGCTGGGAGGAGCTGTCGTAACTGAACGCATTTTCGCCTGGCCCGGGATGGGACGATTATTCCTGGACCATGTGAACCGGGCCGATACTCCGGTTGTCATGGGCAGTCTGATGCTGGTCGCGGTAGCAGTAATCGTATTCCAGATCTTAACGGATGTCGTTTATGCATGGCTGGATCCCCGCATCCGTTACGACTAACGAAATGGTATTATGGAAACAACCGCATCGCAAATCCCTATCCTGACCCTTGATGACCTGGAAACCCCTCCGCTTAGCCTTGGTCAACTGGCCTGGAGGCGATTCAAACGCCATAAACCTGCCATTATTGGGTTGGTGGTGCTGGTATTATTGGTTATGTATGCCCTGGGGGGCACCTTGTTTATATCCGAAAAGTATGCCAATTTTAACGACACCAGTCTCCGGCTGCAGGGCCCGTCCGCTGTGCATCCCTTTGGCACTGATTCGATCGGAAGGGACATCCTGGCGCGCACCATTTATGGGGGGCAGATCTCGCTCATGATCGGTCTGACAGCAGTGATTGTTGAGACTTTGCTTGGCATATTGGTTGGAGCGATTGCCGGATATTACGGTGGCGTTGTGGATAGCGTGCTCATGCGCATCACCGAAGCCATGCTGAATATTCCAGAAATCTTCCTGTTGATCGTTATGGCCAAGTATTTTGGCGGAAAGATCCCCGAAGTGGATCTGCTCGGACGCACTTTTAGTGGAAGTGTGATCGTGATTGTCCTGATTATTGGTCTGACATCATGGATGTACCTGGCCCGGATTGTTCGCGCCCAATTCCTATCCCTAAAAGAAAATGAGTTCGTCCTGGCTGCACGCGCAACAGGCACCAGCAATTTCGAAATTATCTTTCGCCATATCTTGCCAAACAGCATTGCCCCCATCGTTGTCTCTGCAACCCTGGGTGTTGCGAATGCCATCCTCTCCGAAGCCTATATCAGCTTCCTCGGCCTGGGTGTTCAGCCTCCAACTGCAACATGGGGCAACATGCTCGATGGGGCAAACAATTATCTTGATACTGCTCCCTGGCTGTGGTTCTTCCCCGGCATATTGATCTTATTGACTGTCCTAAGTATTAATTTTCTTGGCGACGGGCTGCGGGATGCTCTCGACCCTCGAAGCCGGACGGTGTGAATCCATGGGTACCTTGCTCGACGTTAAAGATTTGAAAACCCGCTTCCACACTCCTGAAGGGACTGTATATGCCGTCAATGGGATTTCTTTTCATGTGAAAGAAGGGGAAACCCTGGCTGTGGTGGGGGAAAGCGGCTGCGGCAAATCGGTGAGCATGCTCTCTATCCTGCAATTGATACTTGTCCCTCCGGGGGAGATCGCCGGGGGGCAAGCTCTTTATCGTGGGGTCGACCTGCTTAAAAAATCCGAGAGTGAGATGGAAGCCATACGCGGCCAGGAAGTCGCCATGATCTTCCAAGACCCGATGACTTCCCTCAATCCTGTTTTGAGCATTGGCAGACAGATCAGTGAGACGCTGCGCACGCACAAGGGCATGGATCAGAAGGAAGCCAATAGGCGCACCATAGAACTTCTTGAAATGGTTGGCATTTCAGACCCAGCCCACCGCCTGGGAGATTACCCCCACCAGTTTTCCGGCGGGATGCGCCAACGGGTGATGATCGCCATAGCGCTGGCATGTAATCCCAGCTTGCTGATCGCCGACGAACCCACCACCGCACTGGATGTGACCATCCAGGCGCAGATCGTTGAACTCGTGACCAAAATCAGGGACCAGGTTCATATGGCGGTCATCTGGATCACGCACGACCTGGGCGTGGTGGCGGGCATTGCCGACCGAGTCATGGTCATGTATGCCGGGTTTATCGTGGAAGAAGCGAGTGTCGTTGAGCTGTACGAAAACCCCTGCCACCCTTACACGAGCGCGCTGCTGGGCGCGCTGCCGCGCGTGGATCGGCGGCGCGACCACCGTCTCAAATCCATTCCCGGAGCTCCGCCAAGCTTGCTTGTGGAACCCCACGGTTGTCCGTTTTCAGCGCGATGCGAGGTTGTCATCGACCGCTGTAAAACAGATAACCCATTGTTGACCCCTGTCGGGCAGGACCACCACAATATTGCCTGCTGGGTGGATATCAATACTGGAGCACCGAGATGAACGGGTCTCCGCCGCTCGTGATTGTTGATAACCTGACCAAGCATTTCCCGGTAACGCGCGGAATTATCATCCAGCGCAAGGTGGGCGCGGTGCGCGCCGTGGATGGGATTTCGTTCACCATTGACCAGGGAGAGACGCTTGGCCTGGTGGGCGAGAGCGGCTGTGGCAAGACTACCGCCGGACGGACATTACTGGGCCTATACCCGGCAACAGCGGGAACGGTCACCATCGATGGTCACAACATCCGTTCTGCCAAGGGCAGGGAAATGTTGCTTATTCGTCGCATTGCGCAGATGATTTTCCAGGACCCATATGCTTCGCTTAACCCGCGCTGGACGGTCCATTCCATCATCAGCGAGCCATTGCGCGTCCATCATTTATTTAAAACCGAAGCGGAACGGGTTGAACGCGTCCAGGAATTGATGGGGCTGGTTGGATTAAGTGGACGTCTCATCAACCGGTTTCCGCATGAATTCTCGGGTGGTCAGCGCCAACGGATCGGCGTGGCGCGCGCCCTGGCATCCGACCCTAGGTTTATCGTTTGCGACGAACCCATTTCTGCGTTGGATGTTTCCATCCAGGCGCAGGTGGTCAACCTGCTCGAAGATTTGCAGGACCGCTTTGGTTTAACTTACCTCTTTATCGCCCATGATCTCAGCATGGTCAGACACATTTGCGACCGGGTGGCGGTCATGTATCTCGGTTTGATGGCTGAATTGGCTGATCGAAATGAGCTTTACGAGCATCCACTCCACCCCTATACCATCGCGTTGCTTTCTGCCGTCCCGGTCCCCGATCCCAGGAAGGACCGTGCCCGCCGCCGGATCATCCTGGCGGGGGATGTGCCCAGCCCGATCAACCCGCCCTCAGGCTGCCGTTTCCACCCGCGCTGCCCGCTGGCTGACCAGCAATGCAGCGATGAAGTCCCTGAATGGCGGCTTGCCGCGCCCAGCCATTGGGTTGCCTGTCACAAAGTCTGAAATGGAAAATAGGCCATGATTGACCTTGGGGTTTTGTTGCGCGTTCCATGTGTTGAAGTGGAAATGGGCTTCGACGTTTCGCCTGATGGTGAACGCGTGGCTTTTTCCTGGAATCCGGAGGGACGCTGGGAGATCTACGAGCTTTTGCTGTTGGGCAATCCCGGTTTAAAGGCGGGCGGGGGCAAAACTAGTCCGCATCTGATTTCACAAGGATCCGGAGGGAAGTTCCACCCTCGCTACTCTCCCGACGGCCGGCATCTGGCCTTCACTGTTGATTTTGATGGAAGCGAAGCCTACCACCTTATTGTCCTGGATATTGCCACCGGAGAACAACAAGACCTGACCCCGCATCCAAAAGGCTCGCTGCAGGCAAATTTCTCCTGGTCTCCGGACGGTAAATATATCGCCTATATTTCCGATGAATCCGGGCAGTTTGATGTTTACGTAATCCCTGCCGCGGGCGGGGAAGCACGCATTGTCCTGGATGCTGGCTACCCGGCTTGGAAGGTGCGCTGGTCCCCCGACGGATCGAAGTTGGCGGTGTCGGTGGAGGCGGGGGGGATTGATTTCAACGTTTATATAGTTAATTCTGCAGATGGAAGTGGAGTGTACAGGATTTCTGATGTTGATGGACCGATTGACGCCGGGCAGCCATGCTGGTCACCGGATGGCACCCGGTTGGCATTTACATCAGATATCCAGGGATTCAATAATATTGGCATTTTCAACCTTGTCACTCAACAAATATTATGGCTGACGGATGGGAACGGGGAGAAGCAGTTTCCAGCCTGGTCGCCTGACGGTAGCCGGCTGGTATATATCTACAACCTCGGCACAGTATCCTGGCTGGCAGTTCAGAAACCAGGCAACCCTGCAGAGCTTTACCGGGTTGAGCAGGGGGTCCATTACCTGCCTCTATTTACTCCAGATGACTGCCGGATCGTCTTTGCCTTCGATAACCCGCGCCACCCGGATGACCTGTGGGCACTCTCCCTCCGGGATGGGACATTTACCCAGTTAACCAATTCCCTGCCGGATGATTTGGCAGATTTCCCTTTCGCCATGCCAGAGGAGATCACTTATTCAGGGATGGATGGCACCCCTGTCCCGGCCCTTCTATTCAAGCCGCAGGTCCAGAAAACCGGTCCGGCCGTGATCCTAATTCATGGGGGCCCGGATTGGTATTTTGAAATGACCTGGTATCCCCTGATGGCCCATATGGCCTCGCGGGGTTGGGTTGTGCTGGTGCCCAATTACCGCGGCTCCACCGGTTACGGGCGCGCCTGGCAGGAAGCCAGCCGGTTCGATTTCGGCGGGGTGGACAATGATGACGTTGCGGCAGGTGCAAATTTCCTGCTCCAAAATGGACTGGC
>JADGQC010000271.1 GCA_017882125.1 Anaerolineales bacterium | reverse complement strand
TGAGGTAGATCGCCAGGCGGCAGAGAAATTGGTCGAGGCGTTTCCATTTCTGCCCAAGACGATGCGCCTGCAGCGCTGGTGCCTGCAAGACCTGGCTGTGGAGTTGACCAAGAAGCGCGGTTTCGATGTGCTCATCGACTTCGCCTCCGGATTGCCGACCAACGATCATCTTCACCTTGCCTCGCCCGCTGGCACGACAATCATCTACTCAGACTGGGACCCGGTGGTGGTGGAATATGGCCGGGAGATTATCAAAGGATTGCCCAACGTTCACTTCTTCCACGCAGACGCCCGTCATCCGGAAGAATTACTTAATCGACCGGAGGTGACCGAGATTCTACAAGGCCGGCGCGATGTGGCTTTAATAACCTGGGGGCTGAGCGCATTCATCTCGGACGAAGATATTTCGCAAATTGCCAGCTTCCTGCATGGTTGGGCAGACAAAAAGAGCATCTGGGCTTTTAATGCCCAGGCAGCCAATGGCAATGCACAGGATCCGGGTGTTGCAAAACTGCTGGGCTATTATAAACAGATGGGAGCTCCCATGAATATCCGCACTGTAGACCAGTATCTCAAATTGGTCAAGCCTTGGCATCCCGATCCCAGTTTCATCCCATTCAACGAATGGCACGGGTTCGATCAATCGTTTATGACAGAATCAGACGTCCTTGCAGCAGGCCCGGGAGGTGGAGGTTATGGAGCCTACCTGCGCAAGTGAGATTTCTAATACGAGTCATCCAGACTAATTCCACAATATCTTTTTCTGGAGGCTTTCCCCGGCTTCTTGAAGAGACAAGAGTAGAGTTTCAGTTCTGAATTTGATCAACTTCTAAAAGATAACCATATATGTCAGAAGTAGCTGCGGTAATGGCCACATCGGTAGTTGAGAACCTGATCCAGAGGCTGGCATCCAATCATGCGGATCTGGTCAATCTGTATCAGCAAACACTGCGTGCACAGGTTTTCACCAACCGGTACGAGTTGAGACCCGCCATGCTCGGCGGCATTGCTGACGATGAGACGGATACCCTGCTCAACTACCTGAACCATCCTGCTCGCGACCTGGCGCTCGCACGTGGCACCAAATTGTGCGAAGTTGGATTGAGCGAACAGAGCATGCTCGGCCTGGGGGAAGCTACCCGGCAGTTCTTCCTTTCCAATATTAGCAATGAAACGATTGTACCCGCCCTCCAGGCAATTGATGTCTACCACCATGCGGTGATCCAGGGGTTCATGCAAAGCCGGGAAAAAGTGATTCTAAGCGAGCAGGAGCGCACTCGCAGCGCCCTGCAAAGGACTCTGAGCCGCTACTCGCTGCAAATGGAGGTGGCGGCCAACCTGGCAGGAGCCACCACTTCGATCCTGGATCTGGATGCCTTGGTGACAACCGCGGTGGACCTCATCCGGGAAAAATATGATTTTTATTATGTGGGCTTGTTCCTGATCGATGAGAGCGGTCACTGGGCTATTCTTCAGGCTGGAACAGGTGAAAACGGACAGGATACGCTCCACCGTGGCCAGTTGATCGAATTGACTTCAAACTCGCTCATCGGCAGTTGTGTGGAAAGCGGAAAACCCCGGGTGGTCATCGACGTGAACAAGGAAAATTCCTTTCTCCGCTACCCGCTCCTTCCAAAAACAGTTTCAGAAGCCGCCATACCCCTGCATTCGCGCGGCAAGGTCATCGGCGCGTTCACCGCTCAGAGCATGCAGGCAGCCGCCTTCGCCGACCTGGATGTGAGCGCCCTGCAAATCCTGGCAGAACAACTGGCCAACGCCATTGAAAATGCCCGCCTTTTCGCCGAGCAGCACCGCTCCGAGGAAAAATACCGCACCCTGCTGGATAACATCGAAGAAGGCTATTATGAGCAGGACATGGACGGTAGATATATCTTCGTCAATGATGCCCTGGTCTATCTCTTCAATGCCCCTAAAAATAAAATTTTGGGTTCAAATTTCCAGAATTTTATCGACCCTGAATATGTGGACCGGGTAAAACAGGCATACAAGGCAGCCTACCAGTTGGGCGGAGCAGTGCATGGCATTGAGTACAAAGTCCGTTCCAAAGAAGGCCTGGGGCGCTACGTAGAGACCTCAGCGCTACTCAGCCGAAACATCATGGGGGAGATGGCAGGCCTGCGCGGTATTGTGCGTGACATCACGGCGCGTAAGCAGGCCGAGCAGTACCAGATCGAGAGGAAGGTGCTTGAACGCAGCAACAAGGAATTGGAGCGGTTCGCATCGGTTGCCTCGCACGACCTGCAGGAGCCCCTGCGCAAGATACAGACTCTGGGGGATCGCCTGATGACCAAAAGCGGAGATTCGTTGAATGAGGAAGGCCGCAGTTACCTAGAACGGATGCTCTCTGCCGCCAGCCGTTCACAAACCTTGATAGACAACCTGCTCAGCCTCTCGCGAGTCGCCACTCAAGGCATGCCCTTCGTCCGTGTCGATTTATCCAAAGTTGTCCGCGAAGTTGTTATCGATCTCGAAGAGCGCATTGAGCAGACCGGCGGGAAGGTGAACATCGAAACCCTCCCGACCATCGAAGCCGACCCTGCACAGATGAGACAATTAATCCAGAACTTGATCGTGAATGGGCTGAAATTTCACCAGCCGGAACTAAAACCACGCATCAAGGTTTACAGCCGGACCTTTGATGACAAGCGCCGTCGGTTGACAGCTGGTTCCAGCAACCTGTGTCAGATATTAGTGAAGGATAATGGCATT
>JADGQC010000087.1 GCA_017882125.1 Anaerolineales bacterium | reverse complement strand
GCGGCTTCGACTAGTGATGCCTCCCTCGCGACTGCCCAGGCCAACTATGACATTGCACTGGACGCAGCCCGCCAGGCTTCCACATCCAGTCGCACTGCTGATTGGCGCGCGGTCAACCCGCCTGGTTACACTCTCCCGGGCGGGTACTTCAGCCATGCCGACGAGATTAAAGCCGCCCAGGCTGAAGTGGATGCCGCCAGTTCTGTTCGCGAGGTGGCTCAGAATAACCTTAATTCCTTATTGGCTGACCCAGCCAACGCGGCGTTCGTTGCTTCAGAGACGAGCCTGTCAAATGCACGGGCGACCATTGTAGTTGCCCAGGATGTTTTATCACGGGCAACCTCAGCGAATGGTACTATTCTGCGGGATGCTGCCCAATCCGCTTTCGACACAGCAAAAACCGAGTTGGAAGATGCACAGGCAGCTTATGACGGCTTAAAAGACAGCGATGCTGCCAGGAATATCGCCACGGCTCGCTCCGACCTGTCTGCTTCGGATGAACGCCTCGCGTCTGCCCAGGACCACCTCCTAGCTCTCCAAACCGGCGAGAACTCACCTCAGTTGGCTGCCGCGCAGGCAGTTCACAACCAGGCGCAGGCCGCATCAAACCAGGCTCATTTGGCAGTAACCCAGGCTGAGGCCAGCCTGGCTTTGATCGATATCCAAATTTCGAAGTTGATCATATCTGCCCCCACAAATGGCGTCATACTAACCAGTTCCATCCAGCCGGGTGAAATCGTCCCTCCCAACTCCCCGGCGATGACCCTTGGGCGCCTCGATAACCTGACCATAACCGTCTATGTCCCTGAAAACCTTTATGGAGAACTTTCCCTCGGTCAATCTGCAACCATGACGGTGGATTCCTACCCTGGAGAGACTTTCTCAGCATCCGTTACGCATATCGCTGACCAGGCGGAATTTACTCCGCGCAACGTACAAACCGTCGCAGGTCGCTCGAGCACCGTATTTGCCATCAAACTGCAGGTCCGTGACTCAGCAGGAAAACTCAAACCTGGGATGCCGGCGGATGTCACCTTTAAACCCTAATGGATTGGCAAGAAGACACTAAGAGGAGTTGGAATGCCGACCATCAAGCATTTTGAAGATATTTATACCTGGAAGAAAGCACGCGAGTTGGCGGTTTTGGTTCATAAAATCACTGAGCAAGGACCCTTTGCGAAGGATACAAGTTTAAAGAATCAGATTCGTCGTGCCGCGGTGTCAGTGATGAGTAACATTGCCGAAGGGTTTGAGAGTCAAACCCAGGCGCAGTTTGTGCAGTATCTTGGACATGCGAAGTCGAATGCCGGCGAAGTGCGTTCACTCCTGATTATTGCATCCGATTACCAATACTTGACCAAAGAACAATTCGAACTTGCCCTGCATATTGCAAATAAAGTCATCCGTCAATCAACTCTCTTCATGGAATACCTGGAAAGCCATCCAGAATCCCGCCGCAAGTCCGATGAGGGGGTTGAATACATGGTATGACTGGAAATAAAGAGACCTTTTAATCTTTAATCCCGAAACCTTGTAACCCTGCCTCATATGATAGAGACTTATAATCTTTCCAAATCATTCGGCTCCACCCATGCCGTAATCGATCTAAACCTGAAAATCGCTGCAGGAGAAATTTACGGGTTGGTTGGGTCAGACGGAGCTGGTAAAACCACTACCATGCGGTTGCTGGTGGGGGCTCTCAAACCTGATGCGGGGGATGCAACCATTTGCGGATATTCGGTTGGCAAACAGACCGAGCAGGTCCGCGCCCAACTCGGTTACCTGTCTCAGCGTTTTTCGTTCTATGAAGACTTGACGGTTCTGGAAAACATCCGGTTCTTTGCCGAGATACGCGGCCTCTCCCGGCAGGAATGGCTGCCGCGCTGCATGGAAATCCTGACCTTTGTCGGTTTGGAATCTTTCAAGGATCGTCGTGCCGGGCAGCTCTCAGGCGGGATGAAACAGAAACTCGGCCTGGCCTCAGCGCTGGTCACCCGCCCGAAAGTGCTCCTGCTGGACGAACCGACAACCGGTGTGGATCCAGTTACGCGCCAGGATTTCTGGCAACTACTCATCCGGCTCGTGAGCACCCCGGAGCGGCTCTCACCATCCGCCCTAGGTCCTGCCCGGGAGGGGGAAGGGGTTGCTGTGATCCTCTCTACGCCTTACATGGACGAAGCAGCGCGCTGCCATAGGGTGGGGTTCATGCGGAATGGGCGGATGATGGTGGAAGGCACTCCCTCGCAATTGCGTTCCAGGCTGGAAGGATGCATCCTCGAAGTGCGTGGCATCTCCATTTCTGCCCTGAGGCAGTTTGTGGAAAAGATCGAAGATGTTGAGGATATACATACTTTTGGTGACAAAATCCACCTGCGTCTCGTTTCGAGTCGGGCGGATTCTGTCATCGCTGCGCTAAACCGGGCTTTCCCAACGGGTACAAGTGAAAACCCCGAGTGCCGCCTTGTCCCTCCCACGTTGGAAGATGTTTTTATCTCCCTTTCTGAAACTTCCTGACCTTGTGATATTTGAGTCCTGGTGAAAAACGATGCCTGATCCCGTTGTCATTACCGAGAATCTTACCCGCCGCTTTGGAAATTTCACAGCCGTCGACCACGTCAGTTTCAGAGTGGAGGCCGGGGAGATCGTCGGTTATCTTGGTCCGAACGGCTCAGGGAAGACCACCACCATTCGGATGCTGCTTGGACTTTACGAACCTTCGGAAGGATATGCCACGGTGCTGGGTTTCGACGCTTTCCGTCAATCGGAGGAGGTGCGATCACGTGCCGGATACATGTCACAAAAATTTTCCCTGTACGATGACCTGACTGTTCAGGAAAACCTGGCTTTCTATGGGGGTATTTACGGAATTCGCGACAAGCAGCGCATCCGGGAGACATTGACCCAGGTCGGACTTTCTGGCCACGAGTCCGATCAGGCGCGGGCGCTTTCAGCAGGCTGGCGTCAGCGACTGGCTTTGGCGATCGCGCTGGTTCACCGGCCGCAACTGCTCTTCCTGGATGAGCCAACTTCTGGCGTGGACCCATCCGCGCGGCGCAGTTTTTGGGATTTGATCTACTCATTGGCAGCGGAGGGCGTGACTGTCCTAGTGACAACGCATTACATGGACGAAGCCGAGTATTGCGGACGGGTGGCTATTATGCGGGACGGCAAGCTGCTCGCGTTGGATACCCCGGCCGCCCTAAAAAAGCAGGTTGTCCCCGGTGAAGTCTGGGAAGTGCATGCTGAACCCCTTCAAAGTGCCCTGAATGCCTGTGACAACTGTGCAGGTGTATTGAGTGTTGGCCTGGCTGGCGATCATTTAAGAATGATCACCGAAAAGGGTACTACAGAAGCAGGTTTACTGCTTGGACTAAAATCGAGCGGCCTAAGCGTGTCCAGGCTTGAACGCGGCGAGCCGACCCTGGAAGATGTGTTTTTATCCCTGGCGAAGGCATAACCCGGCATCTATCCCGGTCTCCCGCGCTGGAATCGTGGGCTGGTGCCTTCCGTGCTTGCAACCTTTCTATGGGTGGGATACAATCACCCGGTGATGCGGAGCAATCACGATGAGAATTGAAGTTAAGTCTGCGAAAGAGTTAAGTACTTTTGAAAAGGCCCGCCAGGATTGCGTGGTGACCAGTTCCCTCTATTATTTCCTGAATGGAACAAAATGGGCTCCCGCAGATTGGACGGTCATGGTCTGGGAAGACGAAGACCTGGTCACCAATGTCCATATTGTCGAGAGGACAATCAAGGTTGGCGAACAGGCAGTCAGGCTGGGGGGAATCGGGAATGTGGCGACCAAGGTGGAGTGGCGCAAACGCGGTTACGCAAGGTCAGCCCTATCCACTGCTCAGAATTTCCTGCGCGACCCCCTGAATGTGGATTTTGGCATGATGATTGCGACCGAACCGATGGTTCCCCGCTATGAGAAATTGGGCTGGCGCGTTGCCGCCCGCTCCATGTTAGTGGACCAGCCGGATGGAAAAACTTCGCTTGGTTATCCGGTGATGATCCTGCCGGTTTGCAGGCAGGATTGGCCGGAGGGGGAAATCGATCTTTGCGGATTGCCCTGGTAAAAAATTAAATTATTCCCCCACCATCTGTACCACCAACTCCCTGTGACGCGGCCGGATATCAAAATCCAGGTATACCACCTGCTGCCAGGTGCCAAGGGTCAGAGTTTTACCAACGAATGGGACAGTCAGCGAGGGACCCAGCAGTGAGGCGCGCATGTGGGAATGACCATTCCCATCATCCCAGGTGGCGTTGTGGGCATAATCCTTCTTTGACGGGACCAGTTCATCGAACAAGCGCTTCAGGTCAGCCACCGCTCCCGGCTCGAATTCGACCGTGGTTAGCCCGCTGGTGGAGGAGGGGCAAAAAACCGTCAGGATGCCGGATGATAACCCTGATTCGGTAACGAGGCGCTCGAGTTCCCGCGTGATATCAAAGGCATCGGTGTTGCCGTGAGTATTAAGGGAAATATTCCCTGTCTTTACAGGCATCTCGAACTCCTCCACAAGACTATTTTCTCTTCCCGCGTTGGATGGCCCTATCCCCAAACCTGGCCCGGACAGTATCCAGCGCCTCCTGCAAACGGCGAGATTTTTCCGAACCCGTATCCCATAATCCCAATTGGCGCAGAGGTGCTCCCAGCCCGCTGACGCCTACTCCAATCAAGCGCACCGGCTTGCCTTTTGGGCGCACCTTGCCCATGAGATCGAGCGCCAGGTGATAAATTTCCTCATCCTGGTCGGTAGGCTGTGTCAGGGTGACCTGGCGTGTCAGCGTGGTGAAATCCGGCCAGCGGAGTTTGAGTTTGACGGTTGCCCCGGCAATGCCTGCCTTGCGCAAGCGGTGACCCACTTGTGCAGATAGTTTTCTAATTGTATCTGCCAACTGCTTGTCGTCGCGCACATCCCGGGCGAAGGTGGTCTCCTGGCTGACGGACTTGATCTCATGCCCGCTGGACACCGGGCTTTCATCCACACCACGGGCTCGCCGTGCCAGGTCACGCCCGTTTTCGCCAAACCTGCGGGCTAGGTCCTGCGCGGGGTGGCGGGCAATGTCTCCGATCGTTTTAATCCCGATTTCTGCCAGTTTCGCGGAAGTTTTGGGGCCCACTCCCCATAACATGCTGGCTTCCAGGAGGTCCAAAAATGCCGATTCCTTTCCCGGTGGCACGACCGTCACGGCATTGGGGGGAGACTCTTTTTTTGCGGTCTTTTTTCCAACTTCCGTTGCGATCTTGGCGACCAGCTTGTTGGTCGCCACGCCGACCGAACACGGTAAGCCGAGTTCATCATTAACGCGCTTTTGCAGCCGGTGGGCGATCAACTCCGGGGGTTCATGCAGATCGCTTATATCCACAAAGGCTTCGTCGATGGAGATCTGTTGTACCAGGGGAGACAGGTCATGCAGACGTTCCATGACCTTTTCGGACATTTCCCCGTAATTACTGAAGTGATGGGAAACGACCAGCAGCCCCGGGCACATCCGCAGCGCTCGGCTCATCGGCATGGCTGAATGCACCCCAAATTTACGCGCCGCATACGAACAGGATGCCACCACCCCGCGTCCCTCTGGACGCCCGCCCACAGCAAAGGCTTTGCCGCGCAGGGTCGGGTCGTGCAGTTCTTCGACTGCGCAAAAAAAGGCGTCCAGGTCGAGGTGTAGGATTGTACGTGGCATTAATTTATTATATACCGTGATCCCACGTTCTGAAACTTGGCGCCGAAAAACCCCGTTTGTGCCTGGATATTTTTATTGTTGGATTTATTTGTAAATTGAATGAGCATAGTCGAACAACCTGGATATTATTACTCATCCGGCAATGGAAGATTAAACATCTCCTTGATATTTTTTGCAGTTTCAGTATCCGGTTGGACAACGCGACTATTCCCCACAACGATCTCAAATGGCACGCTTCGGACTGCTGCCACCCCGCGCGTGTTAATGGTTATCACCACCAATGCCGATTGGCGCGTAGCATCCAAGCCACCCTGGTCGAAAAGGGCGTTTCCCAGGCTGAAAAGGACGAGCGTCTTGCCCTGAGAGGAATTTATCCAAGTGGCAGGTTGCAGTACGTGGGAATGATGTCCCCAAATCAGGGATGCACCTGCCCGTGCAAACTGGTCTGCCAGTGATTTCTGCTGTTCAGACGCGCCACCCTGATATTCTGCACCCCAATGGATGGAAACCACCACCAGAGCGCCGGTATTACGAGCCGTGTAGATTGCTTGCGATGCAGCGTCAGCGTCCAATTCTGACGATATATCATCTAAAGCCAGAAAAGCAAGGCGCAGGCCGTTTATGTTCCGGTAAATCGGCTGCAATCCCGGTCCGATGGATGTGATCCCAACGGTCTCCAGTATGGCACGAGTTTCGGCAACTCCCTTGGGACCACAGTCGAGATTGTGGTTGTTGGCAATGGAAACCAAATCTATTCCCCAGTCAGAAAGGTACTTCGCCCGGTCGGACAATGTGCATAGGTTATATGCGGAATCCTTGGGAGAAAGAACTGTTGCGAGCGGACTCTCCAGGTTGGCCAGAACAAGATCTGCATTCGCCAGGTCTTGCTTCAGGAACGCCAGCGAGTTTGGTTGTGGGTTTACCCCTCGACCGAGCATAAGGTCCCCCAGCAGAGCCAGTGTGACTGTGGGTGACTTGGGTTGACAGGCCGTTGCAAACAATATAATGAGGCAGCTTGCCAATCCGTGCCAGGAAACGATGGACCATGGACGGCGGTACCCTTCGCCGTCCATGGTTAGGGCTCTCTGTTTCATCGAATATTTATGGTGCAATAAACATCTGCGTCCAGTCAGGTTGAGACGGGATTGTCCCGGCTTCTACCTGGGCTTGCCAGGCTTCGTCGGTCATGCGATTGGAGGGTGGAACGGTGAATTCATAATAAGAATATACTGCCCCCCCGGCAATCCGCCATGGAGAATCAGGTAAAACCACGTAAATCATGGTGGGCTGACCAACGGCTTCCTCCAATGCAGACAGGCTGCCATTGGTATCTGTGCCGGTTGCCACGTCAGCGACGAGAGCTGCTTTCTGGTCCGACAGATCGCGCGACGCGTTCCCGGTCGTGTCAGCCGCTGCCAGGGTGAATTGTTCCAGGGTTCCACCCCAATATTGAATGTGCCAATATTCATCGTCGGTAATGGCCTCCCCGGTCAATTCCCGCTCCGATATGTTTTTCAGGAAGGTAAGTTCGCTGATCAAATTTTCCAGGTTGGCTCGTGTCAGGTCGCTCAACAGGTTGCGTGACTGCAGCCCATCGTATGTCATCTGTGCCAGTGCCAAAAGGCGGGCATATGCCTCCGGGTTTGGTTCCACGTTCCCATGTGGTGGTGTCACTGTTGCCCCGCCGCCGCCCATTTCGGCCATTACCTGCTTGGCATACAAAATGGTATCGTGTTTGAGTTCGGTCCATGAACCGAGGGCGGTCTGCAGGTCTTTGCGGGTCCAGGCTTCTGTCTGCATAAATGGCGGGTATGCGCTGCCTTTCGGTGCGATTAGCGGCTGGAAGGAATACAACCAGGCCCAGTATAAGTTCTGAGTCCACGAATCGTTGCCGAGTGCTGCGATTTCGGTTTTGACCTTGTTCATCTGAGTGTCAAAATTGGTGTAATGCGTATCCCCCATGCTGTCCAGGATTGTATAAGCCTCGTTGGAACCCATTGCGGCGAAGAAATCCAATGCCTTGGGCAGGCCGCGCGGGTCATCCGAAGTGCCAACTTTCCGCCAGATCACCTGTCCGAACACATACGCATCTAAAGTGAAGCGCTGACCCATGAAGCGGAAGCCCTTGGTCACCTGCGCCTGGTCCTGCCAGATCCAGACCCACATCGAGTTGACTTGGGGAGGAGGAAGGGTCTCCGTGGCTTGCTTGAATTGGGCGAACAGGGCTGCATCTGCGAATTTAGCCGGGTCGGGTTTTTTCCCGAAGACTTGGTCCGATAGAGCCCCATATTCGAGATAGCCAAGGTCGTCAGCCTTGCCGACAATGAAAACGGTCGGTTCGTAGATGTTTTCCCACAGGGTAAGCGCCGGGGTGCCATCCTCCGTGACAGCCGAACGGACTGCCTGTGTCACGAGCAGGGCACGCCGGGTCTCGAAATCGTCGTTCAAACGGAACGTGAGCCGTCCGTACCACATCATGGCCTTGAAATACATTTTCAGGTCTTCGCTGCGGGTGTAATGGCCGCGCGGGACATATTGGCTGTAATCTTCCAGCAATTTCTGATCGTCTGGCAGGTCTGGGCGGTTCCAAATTGGCGATATTGAAAAACCACCGGCAGCGTTGATAAGAGCCAGTTCCGAAGTGACCAGGTCTGAGACTGCAGACGGCACCGGATTGGGCAAACCGAGCAACTGGGCGGCCACTGCAAAATAAGCGACATTCCGGCGGGCAGGTTCTTCGAGGGCAGTACCAAGCAATGACTGGTACTGCAGGTTACTGGCGGTCAGCATGGCACTTGTCAGCGACTTTAAGTCGATGGTGAAGTGGTCGGTTTCCAGGTCGCGCAGCATTTTATCGAAGAGCAGATGGTAAATATGATAAACCGAGTCAGTGGTAATAAAGACCGGGATATCCGAGTAACGCCATTGTTCGTAAATCTGGTAAAACTCACGGAATTGCCCTGCCACTGGTGCAGCCACGGCGAAGCCGTTCTGCGCCAGCAAGTTGCGTTGTGCTGCAGTCATATCTACTGCAGACAGGTTCTGCACCTGGTTCAGGTTAAGCGGGAGAGTGTAGCCGCCGCCACCAAATGTCTGCGGGAGACGGGCTGCGATCTCGTTATATGCGGCAAACGGTGCCGGGTAGATCCCGGCTGGAGGAATCGATTGGGTGGGAGTTGCTAACGAAACTTGAGTAGGATTAACAGATGGAGACTGGGTGGGTTGAATGGATGAGAAGTTACAAGCCGATTGGATCATCACCAATGCCAGGAATGCCCATACAATTTTTCGCAGAGACGATTTCATGACCTCCTCCTTAGGGGACAAGAATTAAAATACGCTTGTTATTTGCCCGGACCAGGGTGATTGTATTGAATTCCCCGTCCAAAGTTGAGACGACGGTAAAGCCAAATCCGTTCCATTCCCAGACCTTCAAGGTTCGGGCGGGAGCGGACCTGGGATCTGAATATCGGCCTTCGAGTGCCACCAACTCCTGGTTATTGTCACCGTCCAGGTCAGCCGCGGCGAAAAATTTAATCGGTTCTGCCATGGCCGAACCGGCCCACAGCTCCCGGTACCCGTTAATTTTCCATCCAATCAGGATGATCTGGCATGATTGTCCTTCCGCATTTTGAAAATCGGCGATGCGCCCACCGTGGGGGAGCCATTGATCTACAGGCCAGGCGCGAAATGGACGCCAAACCAGGAGCGCAACTTCAGGATGCCTGTCATGATTTAAGTCGGTGATGGCTGCCTGATATATTTGCCAGTCACTCTGACTTTGCCAGACAGTTTTCCCACCAGAATTGATGGTAAGAAGTCCATGAGTGAGTGCCAGGGTTTCCTGTATCCCATTTCCATCCAGGTCGGCTTCCTGGATTGCTGGAACAATTTTATTTCCGATTGGCATGGAGGCTGGACGCAATCCATTGGGACCCTGGTCGAATACCCGCAGGGGGACCAGGGTGACTTGCATAAGCATTGCAAGGGTTATGAAAATGATCATCAGAGATTTTTGGTTCATAATCCACTTAAATGATTGTACAACTACATCAGTGTAATCTCAAGCAGGTGGTTTATAGAGCATGATAATTTCCCCCATATAAATACCCTATTAAATGGGTACACCATTTTTGCACATTTGCGTTATTATTAGACAGGAAAGGAACTATTTGGCCC
>JADGQC010000270.1 GCA_017882125.1 Anaerolineales bacterium | reverse complement strand
CGGCGTGTCGGTGACTGCTGATCCAGGTCAGACTGCCCGCCTGACTTTTATCGCGGATAAATCCGGATCTTTTCGCTTCCGCTGTAACGTGACCTGCGGAGTGCTGCATCCGTTCATGATCGGTAAACTCCAGGTGGGACCAAACACCTGGCTGTGGCGCGCCATCGCTTTGACCATCCTTGCCGTGTTTGTCATCCCCATCCTTCGCCCCAACCTTCTCAGGGCACGAGCTGGCTGATGCATTTCGAACTGACACAAATTCCGCTCGTCAAAGCTCTGCTCAAGAACCGCTGGCCGCAATTGCTGATTTGGATCGTGATGCTGGTTGGTTTTTTATTCGCCATCCTGTCCGGTTTTTTCGGTACACCGGTCGGGAACAGGAACTTCGGCATCGTCTTCGTCTGGATCGCATGGTGGGCGGTATTGATCCTAGTTGCCGTGCCCGTCTTCGGACGCGGCTGGTGTGCCGTTTGCCCCATCCCACTCCCTGGAGAGTGGCTTCAGCGCGGGGCGATCATGAACCCACCAAGAAATAAACCGAGGTGGTACAACCTGCGCTGGCCGAACAGGCTGCGCAACATCTGGCTGCAAAATCTGACATTCACCCTGGTGGCGCTCTTCAGCAGCGTCATCCTGACCACCCCAAAAGTGACTGCCATCGTATTGGCTGCGATGATCTTCCTGGCAATCGGGTTGAGCATGGTTTTTGAAAGGCGAACATTCTGCCGGTATATCTGCCCGGTGAGTGGATTCATCGGCCTTTATGCCCAGGCCGCGCCCCTGGAACTGCGCGTCAAAGACAAGCAGGTTTGCATGACCTGCAAGGACAAACCCTGCTACAACGGTTCTCCGGCTGGTTATGGCTGCCCATGGGACGTCTTCCCCGGGGGCTTAACGAAGAACACCTACTGCGGCCTGTGCATGGAATGCCTGCGCACCTGCCCTTACGAAAATATTGCCATCAACGCTCGCCCGTTCTCAGCCGACCTGGAAAAGCCATCCGCGCGAATGGACGAAGCCTTCAAGGCCTTTATTATGTTGGGAGCAGCGATGATCTATGCTGGAGTATTCCTGGGCCCCTGGGGATCTCTCAAACTGGCGGCGTATTCGGTCGGTTCGATCGCGTGGTTCGAATACACGGCGGCATTCCTGGCATTTATATTTGGCCTGCTACCGGCTTTATTCCTGGGAGCTGTCTGGGTGGGGGGCAAGCTGACGCAGGCGACTTCAGCACTCAAAAAATCCTTTACCGCTTTTGCCACGTCACTCGTCCCCCTCGGTCTGATGTTTTGGGTGGCCTTTAGCCTGTCATTCGTCCTGACGAATGCCGTCTATATTTTCTCAACCCTATCCGACCCATTCGGCTGGGGCTGGAACCTGTTCGGTACTGGTGCCCTCTCCTGGCAGCCCATCCTGACCAATTTACTCGTCCCCCTTCAGACTCTAGTGCTGGTCGGGGGATTACTTTGGACAGCCAGCACCGCCCGGAAAGCTAGTTTGGAAGTGCAGATATCAGCCGTGCCGGTGATTGCCTTTTCCACTGCGGCCACGATCGCGATGCTGGGATTGCTGTTATGAAACATTCAGAACTCTTCAGCAGGATATTGATTATCATCGGAATATTACTTGTGCTTGCAGTCCCTTTTGCAGCGCAAGCAATTGGGGCACAGGGTGTCATAGAAATCCACGCACGGATGGCTGAATCCGGAGGTTGGACTCCCAGCACTATACAGGGGAAAGCAGGCGTGCCGTTGCATCTGCGACTTACCTCAGACGACGTGATGCACAGTTTTGCCATCGGGCAAAGCGATACCCCTGCAGTGGATGTCCTTCCTGGACAAATGAGCGAGCTTACGCTTACATTCGATAAGCCCGGAACATATACCTATTACTGTACGCGTTGGTGCGGTCCCAACCACTGGCGCATGCGGGGCACGATCGAGGTGACCGGAAACGATTCGGGTTCTCCACAGCCAGGAACACCGCCCCTATATGTGACCCTCAATTTGGATATTGACGCTGCTCATCCTGCGTCCGTGACCCCCGGCGGAATCCCCGAGGCCCAACGCGGCGCACAGTTCGCTGCCTTGTTACCCAACAGAACACTGTCTCCCGACTATTATCGAAGCCACTCCCCGGCCCAAGCTTTCCAGGACCTGCGGGTTGATCAGTCCCTGGCTTCTTTGAATAATTCTGATCTCTGGGACCTGGTCGCTTATCTCTGGCAATCCAACAGTACCTCCGAGGGGTTGGCGGAAGGTCAGCGCCTGTTCGCCCAGAACTGTGCCGCCTGCCACGGTGAGACGGCTGGAGGAAATGGTGTTTTCGCAGGGGATATCAAAGCGCTGGCGGGTAAGACTCCGGCCAATTTTTCCGACCCATCCACCATGCTGGGTGCCAGTCCGGCTCTCCTGCAGGGGAAAATCCTGCGTGGGGGGATGGGCACAGGTATGCCCTCCTGGGGGCCGATCCTTACGGATCAGCAGATATGGAACGTCATCAGCTATCTTTACACTTTTCAATTTAATGGAAATACCGCCGATGCAGGAAAATGAGCAACATAATGATTCATATTTACACGAACTTATGAAGAGGTCATTCTTTACCAGAGGTTTGATTATCCTTTACACAACCTTCATGTAATAGTGTTACCCTTTATAGAAATCAAATCAAAAAACCTACTGGAGGTAATTAGATGAAATCGAAAACTGGTTGGATAGTAATAATCGTATTGGGCCTGATC
>JADGQC010000019.1 GCA_017882125.1 Anaerolineales bacterium | reverse complement strand
GATACCGCCAACGTCTATGGTTGGAAGACCGGCGAGGGCGTCACCGAGCAGATCGTCGGGCGCTGGTTTGCCCAGGGCGGCGGGCGGCGCGAGAAGGTGGTGCTTGCCACAAAAGTCTTCGGGCGGATGGGTGACTGGCCGAACACCTCGCACCTGTCGGCGCTGCATATTCGCGAAGCATGTGACCAGTCTCTCAAGCGGCTGCAGACAGACCATATAGATCTGTACCAGATGCACCACGTGGACCGCAGTACGCCCTGGGAGGAGATCTGGCAGGCTATGGAAGTGCTCGTCCAGCAGGGCAAGGTGGTCTACACCGGGTCGTCCAACTTCGCCGGGTGGCACATCGCACGTGCACAGGAGACTGCCAAAACCCGCTATTTTATGGGGCTGGTCAGCGAGCAGAGCCTGTACAACCTGAAAGACCGCATGGTCGAACTGGAAGTGCTCCCGGCCTGCCAGGCTTATGGCCTGGGCATCATCCCGTGGAGCCCGCTGGCAGGCGGCTTGCTGGGCGGCGTGCTGCAAAAAATTAAGGAGGGCCGCCGTGCCGAGAAAGACACCCAGAAGGAGATCGAAAGTAAGCGCCCGAAGCTGGTCGCCTGGGAGGCGTTCTGCAAGAAACTGGGTGAAAAGCCCGCCGACGTTGCCCTCGCCTGGCTGCTGCACAACCCGGTCGTCACCGCTCCCATCATTGGGCCACGCACCCTGGACCAGTTGACCGGCTCCCTGCGCGCCCTGGAAATAAAACTGGATAAACCGGCAATGAAAAAGCTCGACGAGATCTGGCCTTCGCCCGGCGGAGAAGCGCCGGAAGCCTACGCCTGGTAATTCGCTCACACTGGAATGGGTTGGGACGGCAGGACCTGCCGTCCCAATATTTTGAAATGTACCCTCGCTATACATATCCTCCCTTCGGGTTCCTGCGCCTGGCTCCCAACGTCATCCTTGGTGGTCATCGCTCTTTTCGCCGCGACGGGAAAATGTGCATTGAACGACTAATGCCCCCGCTGAAGCTCGCGGGGGAGGAATATATTCCCCATGAAGGACCATGCCTCATTACTTTTAACCATTATTACCGTCCCGGGTTTAATGCCTGGTGGATGGCCCTGGCGCTGGCAGCCACGGTTCCCGTGGATGTTCACTTTGTCATGACAAGTGAGTTGACCTGGCCTGGCAAATGGTATGCCCCGCTCGGTCAGGCCGGGTCGCGCTGGCTGTTACGACGGGTCTCGAAGATCTATGGTTTTACTTTAATGCCGCCCATGCCGCCTCGCGAAAAAGATGTGACAGATCGCGCCCGGTCGGTGCGGGCAACCCTGGCTTTCGCCCGTGGGCACCCTCAGACTGTCCTCGGCCTGGCCCCCGAAGGCGGCGACCAGCCAGGCGGAGTGCTCAACTGGCCATCTCCGGGGGCGGGACGGTTCGTCCTCCTGCTGGCGGAGTTGGGTTTCCCTGTGCTGCCGGTTGGGATATTTGAAGATAACAGGGAATTTCATCTGCGTTTTGGATCTCCCTATCGCCTCCAGGTACCAGCAGGTCTCCTCCCGGACGAAAAGGATCATGAGTCTGCGCAAATCGTTATGGCGGCCATTGCGCCCCTGCTTCCTTCACGTCTTCGCGGGGATTTTGGATAAAAAGGGCTAGCGGAGAGGCCACTCTCCAATATCCTCCCGTTATTACCTTTTTTTTGGCATGCTGCGCTCCATGACATTCCACCACTTTGGCACTAAGACACAAACTATTAATAGAAAACTCGTTGGTTTGGTGACTTAGAGACTTTGTGGTTACGGTTCTCACCAATATAGAAGCGACCATATGACCGAAGTGATTTTATTACCAGTGACAAGCAACTCTCGACAAGAACCTGCGTATACCTTATCAGAACGACCAACGAGGACCCACAGTGACTGACGAAATGACCTGGATCAACCAGGCCCAGCAGGGCGATGAAGAAGCTTTTACGAACTTGGTCGAAACTTACCAGAAACCGGTCTATAACCTTTGCTACCGGATGCTCGGTGAGGCGGAGGCGGCAGAAGATGCTGCCCAGGAGACCTTCCTCAAGGTGTACCAGAACCTCGCCCGCTACGATCGTGCACGCCCCTTTCCTACCTGGCTGCTCTCCATTGCCGCCCATTACTGCATCGACAGACTCCGGCGGAGACGGTTCCCATCGGTCTCGATCGACGAGCATGAAGAAGGCCAAACCGATCTCCCGGATCGCTCCGCCCCTGACCCTGAATCAGAGACTGCCAAACGACAGGAACGCGAACGCCTGCAAACCTGTCTGCAATCCCTCGACCCCACCGACCGCGCTGCCGTCGTTATGCGCTATTGGCAGGACAGTTCCGAAGTGGAGATAGCCCAGGCTCTCAACCTGACGGTCCCGGCAGTAAAAAGCCGTTTGCACCGGGCCCGGCGGGCTCTGGCAGACCTGTGGGAAGAAAAACAGGCGCATGTGCGCACAGAAAGGAAACCTTATGGATCACCGGCCTTTTGAAGACTGGCTCGTGGATAATCAAACCCTTACCGTTGACCAGAAACGTCAGTTGAAGGCTCACCTGCAGGAGTGCTCTTCCTGTGCCTCTCTCGCAGAAGTGAACCTGGCCTTGAAGTCGGTTCGGTTGGCTGAGCCTGAGGCAGGGTTTGTTGACCGTTTCCAACTGAGACTTACAGCCAGGAAAACGGCGCAGAGGCGGAGAAATTTCTGGGGTTTCTTCATCCTGACCGTGAGTGTGTGTGGTTTGTTCTCATGGGTCACCTGGCCGGTTCTCCAGGACCTGGTCCAGTCGCCGGTCAACCTACTGACCACATCGTTTTCCTCGCTGGTCTCATTCTGGGCCTCCCTGCAGGCGATCCTCCGGGCTGGGATGGTCTTATTCAAAGTTGTTCCGGGTTTCGTCCCCGCTTATATCTGGGCAGTGATCCTGTTTGCCGGTGGAGCCTGGAGTGTGGTTTGGGTCGCTTCGCTGATTAAATTTACCAAGTATCCGCAAGGAGTATAACAATGAAAACAAATGTAAAAATTGCCACCCTCTTCCTCTTGGCAATCCTGGTCTTTGTTCCGCTGCAATCCGCGGCTGCCAAGGGCGGTTCTTATGATGGCCAGGTGATTTTTGGCCAATCCTACACCCTGAAAAACGGGGAGACTCTTACCGGCGACCTGCTGGTCTTTGGTGGTACCGCCACGATTGAAGAGGGTGCAACTGTAAATGGCAATGTTGTCCTGTTCGGGAGCACATTGGTGTTGAATGGCGAAGTAAGCGGCGATGTGGCAGTTGCCGGCGGTTCGGCTGCGCTTGGAGCCTCTGCGCACGTCCATGGCAACCTCACCACCGTAGGCGCCTCGCTGGATCGGGCTGAAGGCTCACAAATAGACGGGCAGATCAGCAACACGGCCACTTCCTCGAGCGGCAGTGAAACAAATGGCAGCAACCCCGTTATCCCTGGCTCCCAAGTCACCCGTGTGGTGCAGCAAATGATTTCCAATTTTGATCCTTTCGGTCCCCTGTTTAACGCCTTTGGACAGGCTCTCGGGCTGGCTATCCTCGCCATGCTGGTGATGCTCTTCCTGGCACCCCATGCCGACCGGGTTGCGCATGCAATTATTGCCCAGCCGCTGACGGCTGGTGGCCTCGGTCTCCTGACGATCATTGTTGCCCCGATCGCCCTGGTCATATTAACCATCACAATTATTCTTATTCCGGTGGTGGCCATTCTGGTAGTTGCTCTTTTCGTGGCTGGCGTCTTTGGTTGGATCGCCATCGGCTACGAAATCGGGCAGCGCTTTACCAATGCCATCCATCAGAACTGGCATCCGGCATTTTCCGCCGGTCTGGGAGTATTTGCCCTCACTTTGGTGGCAAATGCCCTCACCGGGATCCCGGTACTCAACTGTGTTGGTTGGTTGGTGCCCTTCCTGCTTGGCATGGCAGGGCTCGGTGCAGTCATTATGAGCCGCTTTGGAACGCAATCGGTCTTTCCACCCGCGGTTACCGGATCAGCTCCTCTCGCACCTGTCGCACTCTCTGCTCCTGTCATTCCTCCAGCCCCGGTTGCCCCCCAACCTGAATCCCCGGCGGGTGAACCGGCTGCCCCCCAGCGCAAGCCGCGCGCCGGGAAAGAATAATAATTCTCCGGAATTCATAAGAAAGTCGGAAAGCCATAAGACCGCCCCGGAAAACCGGGGCGGGTTTTTTGTCCAATTTGAATAAATTCCCCTAATTATCCTCAGCAGGGAGGGTCACCCGACCTTTTTTGATTCATGGGGGGGAATGATATAATCCCTGCTGCCCCCTGGTTGGCAGAAAGAGAGTGGTTTTATGCCCCCCGAAATCAAGCCCCCATTACACCCGAACCCGCCTCCGCTGGTCCGTGTCTCCGGCACTCACCGCGAGATGGGCCGTCAAATCGGCGAAGCCTGCAAAAAACAGGTCCAGCATGGCGTTGAGAACGCTCGTAACCTGGTGGCAGATGCTTACCAGCAATTGGAGCTCACCTGGGCGGGCGCGCAGATCCAGGCTCGCAAGTACCTGCCTTTTGCCCAGGAGCGGTATCCGCAATATGTGGACGAGATGATGGGCATCGCAGAAGGCGCAGATGTCGTTTTTGAAGATTTGGTGGTCATTAATGCCATGGAAGCGGTGACGATGGATGCCCTGCACCTGACGCGCTGCACCAGCATGGCGGTCAACGACGAGCGAACCGCTGACGGTCATGTCCTCCTGGCGCACAATGAGGACTGGGTTCCGGAGGATGAAGATGATGTGTTCATTGTCCTTGCCAAGCCCAAGAACGGTCCGCCATTTCTGGCAATGACGTACGGTGGCTTATTGCCTAATATCGGTTTCAATGCTTACGGCATTGCCCAAATGTGTGACTCGGTCTATCCAAACGACTCGCGCATTGGCACTCCTCGCACGGTTGTTTCGCGCGCCGTCTTGTCGTCCAAAACACCGGATGAAGCCATTCGACATACCTTGTCGGCCCAGCGTGCTGCCGGGTACAACCATCTCATGGTTCACGAGAGCGGCGAGATGTATTCGGTGGAAGTTTCTGCCAGGCGCTCCAGCATCCTTTACGGGCATGATGGTTATATCGTTCACACCAACCATTATCTTTCCGAAAATATGCAGCAGGTGGAACGCGAACCGGAAGACCTGGTGGCTTCCCGCATCCGCTATTTCCGCGCTCTCAGGCTGGTTAAATGCGAGGCCCAGCATACGATCAAGACCTTGCAGTCCATCCAGCGCGACCACGTAAACTTTTCGAACTCGATCTGCAACCACTCGATTGACGCCAGCAACCCGCTCGACCGGGAGAAGACGGTCAATGCCATGGTGATCGACCTGACCGCCCGCGAAATGCATATCGCCTGGGGCAACCCCTGCGAGAACCCGTATCATACCTATCACCTGGATGAGTGATTAATCGTGCGCCTCACCAAAACCCCTCTCCCAAAATCAGTAGAGGGGTTTTGTTTTTCCCTGTTGCTTGAAATCGTCACCTTTTGTACAATGATGTGGACAAAGGAGAACCTTATGCGTTTTGGAATCATGGCGATGCAACTGGAAGCCCTCGTCCCCTCCGGGGTACCTGCCGAACAGGTCATGGCAAGCATCATGAATTTCGACCATGCGGGGCTGGCAAAATCCCTGGCTGATAAAGGCTTCAATCCCATCGAACTGGGCGGTGACCTGGGCATGTTCCTGCCAAATGTCTACAGCCCGGAATCGGTTGGTCGGTTGGCGGCACTAAGGTCCAAAAACCTCTCGTATACCCTGCACCTCCCGCTGTGGTCTGTGGAACCATCCACCCCGCTGACGCCTGTCCGCAAAGGCTCGGTGGAGGCGGTCGTGCAAACCATCCGGGCCACAACTCCCATCGAGCCTGAAGTTTATGTGCTGCATGCCACCGGTGCACTGGCAGCCGAGTTCTACAACATGAAGATCTCGGAACTTGCCCGCACCCTCATCCTGCGGCAATTCCAGAGCGGAGCCCGTGAGAGCATCCGTACCATCCTCTCTGAGACCGGTCTCCCCAGCCGCCGGCTGGCAATTGAGACCATTGAGTTTCCGCTCGACCTAACCCTCGAACTGGCTGAGGAGTTCGACCTGTCGGTCTGCCTCGACACGGGGCATGTGCTGGCCGGCTTCCCCGGCTGGTTTGATTTCTTCGAAGTTGTGGAAAAACTCCTGCCGCGCCTGGCGGAAGTCCATTTACATGATTGTAAAAAAATGCCAGAGGGTGTGCGTGGTTATGGCGAAGACCACAAGCCGCTTGGCACGGGCGATTTAGACCTGGGGCGCTTCCTCGACCGGCTGGCAGCCGCCAACTTTACCGGTCCATTGGTGTTTGAATTAAACGTGGATGAAGCTCTCCAATCGCTTAAAGTCGTCAAATCCGTGCGACCCGATTACGTAAAGGAGTAATGATGAAGAAAATATCCTTCCTGCGGATGCTTGTGATCAGCCTGCTCGGGTTTGGGTTGACGTTCTCGTCCAATATCCAGGACCCTCCGCTAATGACCTATAAAGTACGGCAGCTTGCGCCCAACCTGCCGAATACCACCCTTGGGATCATGGGCTTCGTTGGCTTGCTGGTTGCCATGGCGGTTCAACCGATCGTGGGTGTCTTCTCCGACCGGGCGAAAACAAAAATGGGGCGGCGTTTGCCGTTCATCATGGGCGGCGCCGTGCTGATCGCGGCTTCCCTGTTCCTGCTCGCTATGGCTCCATCCTTGTGGGTGCTCCTGATGGGTGTGATCTTCATTCAGTTTTCTTCGAATATCCTGCAGGGACCCTGGCAGGCGCTCATCCCGGACCTTGTGCCTGAGGGACAGCGCGGTACGGCCTCCAGCCTGAAAGCAGTGATGGATATCATTGCCACGGTCGTAGCCGGTGCGGTTGCAGGCATCCTGCTGGGCACCACCGGGCAGAAGATTTTCGGTGATTCTGCCATTTACGCGACGGCGGCAGCGCCGGTGATTGTTTTCATCCTGTTCGTCACCATTACGTCCATCTGGGCTCGCGAACATCCGGGTGCCACCAACGAGGCCATTGCTTCCCGCACGATCGGCGAAGCGTTAAAGAATGCCTTCTATGTTAATTTCCGGGAGAACCCCATTTTCGGCTGGTGGTTCGCCAACCGCATCCTGTTCTGGGGCGCGTTCATTGCCATCAATGCCTTTTTGATCAACTACCTCGTGGATGTCATAAAAATGACTCAGAACGAGGCGCAGAGTTTCTATGGCACGCTCAAGGTCATCCTAGGTGTTGGTTTGATCGTCATGGCACTCGTTTCCGGTTGGCTCTCCGATAAATTTGGACGAAAACCAGTCATGCTGGCAGCCGGGCTGGTGGCTTTTGCCGGGTCGGTGCTCCTGCTGCTTGTCCGCGACAAGACCTTGATCACCGTTGCCGGAGGGATAATCGGCATGGCGATCGGCGCATTCCTTTCAGCCAACTGGGCATTGGCAACGGACCTGGTCCCGCGCGGCGAGGAGGCCCGTTACCTGGGTATCGCCAATATTGCCACCTGCATCGGCTCGGGGGTGGCACGCCTGCTGGGTGGCGTACTGATCGACCCGATCAACAAGCTGCTCGGATCGAGCAGTTTGGGCTATCTGTCTCTCTTTATCCTGGCTACACTCTGTTTCCTTGTGAGCGCACTGGTGATCATCCCACTGCCGAACAAACGTGCAAAAGCAAATTAATCAGCATTTTTCAAATAACACATCCAAAAAGCACATCCAAAAAGGAGGTGCTTTTTTGTCCTTAAACCTTAGGCTTTCTGATTATCGTAGTCTTTATGCGGATTTTCCCCCCAGCGGGGAGGATGCAACCGGCTCAGTTCGCTGCTTGCGGCCTGCAGTCAAAATTCCAACCAGCACCGTTCCGAAGTAGGCCGCGTAGACCAACACCTGCATCAGCGAAGGGCTGGCGCTGTACCCAAACAACGCCCCCAGCGTTTGCCCGAGCACGGACGCCTCACTGACAATGCCGCCCAAATCCCAGACATGCCCAATGAGCGCCGGGATCCAGCCCACCAGGACCAGTTCACCGGCGCTGCGCCCAATTAGTCCGGCCGCAAACAGGAGCAGCAGGAAACCGGTTACCCGGAAGAATCGCCGCAAGTCGAGCCGGACGGTGGTCGCAAAAAACGACCAGCCCAGCAGGATGGCAGTGCCGAGGCCAAGCACCCCGCCCAGGATCGTCGCAGTTGCGCTCGAGGAAAAAGTCGCTGCGGTCAGGAACAGGGCCAACTCCACCCCCTCGCGCAGGACGGCAATAAAAGCCAGTCCGAACAGGGACCATTTCCCGGCATGGGAGGCGCGCAGGACGCTGGATTCCAGGTCGGCTTTCATGTTGCGCGTCCGCTGGCTCATCCAGAAGATCATCCAGGTGAGGATTCCCGCGGCCAGCAGCATGGTGATGCCTTCGAAGATGGCTTCACCAGGATCCTTTAATTCCATTCCTAGCCGCGTGAGCAAAATGGCGGCGAGCAGGCTTACCAGGGCCGCGCTGCCGGTCCCGGCCCAAATGGCAGATGTCAGATCCAAGCGGCGCAACTGGCGCACTGAAGCCAGGACGATGCCGATGACAAGCGCTGCTTCTATTCCCTCACGCAGGGACAAAATAAAAGATGGAAGCATGAAATTCCTTTAATTATTGAAATTAGGACTAACTATGTCTGATTATAACCCCATCTTGGGACATTTGACGCGCGTGATAAACCTGAGTGAACCAGGCCCTGCATTGGAGATGATCCTGGAGGAGCCATGATCTTCACTAAATCCGTCTTTGCCCCCTTTGTGTCTTATTCTGGTCTGCTTACCGCTTAGTTTTCTTTGTCCTTCCCCCATGATACGCCGGGGCGGTGATGGTGCAGATCGTGCATATGCGTTCGTCCAGAAGACGGACCCGCAGTCTTTCGTCGATCGATTCGATCATTTCCGCTGCCACGGTGAGTACGGTCGGCAATTCGGCGTTGTAGCGGTAATTGAAAAGTTGGTGCAGTTTTTCCTTCGCCCAGGGGGAGGCGGACTGCGCTCCCAGGTCATCCAGGATCAGCAGCGGAGCGGTCCGGATTTCGTCGAAGCGGTGGTCGTACGAGACGCTGCTCGCCGGGCTGAATGTGGCGCGCAGATGGTCGAGCAGGTCGGGCACCATGATGAACAGCGGTGGGTTCCCTTTGTCGGCCAGGGAGTTGGCAATGGCTGCCGCCAGGTGGGTCTTGCCGCAGCCATAAGGCCCGGTCAGCACCAGCCAGCCGCGTGGTCTGGCGGCAAAAGTGGTGGCAGCTTTGACAGCTTTTTCCAGTGAGCGCACTTCGTCCTGGGCGAGGCCTTCGTCCCGCCGGTCATCAAAACTGGCGAACGTGCGTCGGGCGTGCAGGTCGAGCGAGGAGAGTTCCGGGTGACCCTTATCATCGGTGGGACGGCGGTAATCCGGGGCGGTGATGCGCACCGCGCTGACCAGTTCCGGGTCTGCCAGCCTGGAGCGGATGCGTGCCTCGCTATCGTCCAGGTCGAGATTGGTTGTCACCACCAGCGGCAGCTTATTGATATAGCGATAATTTATGATCTGGAATAGTTTTTCCTGTGCCCAGCCGGTTGCATTTTGGGTGCCGAAGTCGTCCAGCACCAGCAGGGGAGCATTCCGGATTTCATCGAAACGTTCTTCGAAGGTGGTATCTTCACTGTCGTAAGAAAATCGCAGGGAGTCAAGCAAGTCGGGGACGGTCAGGAAGAGTGTCGGCACGCCCATGCCAACCGCAAAGTTTGCGATGGCTGCTGCCAGGTGAGTCTTGCCGCACCCAAACCCGCCCTGCAGCAGCAGCCAGCCGTTCAGCGTGGCGGCGTATTGCTTGGAGCGGTTGAACGCCCATTCGAGGCTGTCAGCCTGCATCGGGCTGCCGCCCTTATGGCCCTGGGTTTTAAAACTTTCAAAGGTTAAGCCCCGCAGTTCATCGAGATGGCTGAGGGAGAACAGGCGCTCCCGCACGGTCCTTGCCACCTCTGCCCTGCGGCAAACGCAAACGTCCAGCTTGCCGAAATCAGGCGAACCTGGTTCCGCATCGCGGCGTAAATAACCCAGTCCGTGGCAGTGGGGACAGTCCGGGTCCCCCAGGGTGGCAGCCGGGGGATTAGCGTTTGAGGAAGTCTTCGACTTTGCGCGTGACGTCGCGCCCGCGAAGTTCTTTAGCGTTTCGTCTATCCTGCTCTTTGGCATGTCCTTCATCCTTGAAGCGGCGTAGGATCGCTTCCACGTATTTCCAATTTCGTTTGTTACTCTTGACCGCGATCTCCAATGCTTCCGCCACCCATTCCGGCGGGTAAGTTTGCTCTGCGTCTTTCAACGCGTCGGCGATCAACGGAGTTAGTGGGCCGATGTTTTCTTCGTACAGTTTAAAAATGTTCGGGCGTTCCAGCGGAGGGTTGGATGGAGACCTTCCTTCCGGGATATCCAGCTCGCCTTTTCCATATGCTTCTACTGCCGCTCGTCCGCGCGGGGAATTCAGGAAATAGTAGGCGGAGCTTGGCTTCCTTTGCACCCTCAGCAGGCTGCCGCGCTTGACTGCCTTTGCGAGTGCATCGCCGGGGTTCGGCACGCATTCACTAAAATCATCCGCAATTAAATAACGGAGGCGGCCTTCCATATGTTCGAACCGCCATAACGCATGGAGCGTGACTTTTAACTCATCCGGGTCGGAAATCTCACTCAACAACTGCCGGAAAAAGGAGTCGGGGATTTGGGTAAAGGTTTCCTGTTCTGTAAAACCGGCGAATATTTTCATGTTGATGGGATGAAAGTCAGCCTCCGCCCTAATTTGAAACTAAATTTGGGAGAGATCGAGGCTTCTCTTCTCAGCATCCACGAACTTGGCCAGGTTGCTCATGAAGATCAGTTCAACGCTTCCGGTGGGTCCATTGCGGTGCTTTGAAACAATGATCTCCGCAACATTCTGTTTAACGGTGTCCTTCTCGTATTGGTCCGGCCGGTAGATGAACATGACGATATCCGCGTCCTGTTCGATCGACCCGGATTCGCGCAGGTCCGAAAGGACCGGGCGCTTGTCGGTCCGCTGCTCAACAGCGCGGCTCAATTGCGCCGCGGCCAGCACCGGCACGTTCAACTCACGTGCCAGCACCTTCAGGTTGCGCGAGATATACGAGACCTCCTGGACGCGGTTCTCGGTGCGCGTGTCGCTGCTCATCAACTGGATGTAGTCAACGATGATCAAGTCCAGGCCGTATTCCATGTGCAGGCGGCGGCATTTGGTGCGCAAAGCCAGCGGGGTGATTGCGGGTGTATCGTCCAGGTATATTTGTGTATCCCCCAGCACTTCAATGGAATGAACGAATAAACCCATTTCGTTTTCGTCAAGTTTGCCGGTGCGCAGGTGCTGCGAGTCGATCCCGGTCTGTTGGGAGATTAAACGCAGCGCAACCTGTTCGTTTGACATTTCAAGCGAGAAGACCGCCACGTGCTTCTTATGCAGCAGGGCGGCATTTTTCGCCACCGATAACAGGAATCCCGATTTTCCCTGTCCCGGGCGGCCGGCAATGATCAGTAGATCGGAAGGCTGCAAGCCCATCAGCTTGCGGTCGAGGTCAAGGAAACCAGTCGGGACGCCGGTAATGTCCCCCGGGCGCTTGGCCAGCTCGTCGATCCGGTCGTATGCTTCGCTCATCACCTGGCGGATGGGCTGCACGTCGTGACGCAGCCGCCGCTCGCTGACGTTGAAAATGGCTTTCTCTGATTCCTCGATAATGTTCTCGACAGAATCCCGTTCGTCGTATGCCAGGGTGGCGATCTGGTTGGCAGCCGTTAACATGCGCCGCCTGATGGCATCTGCCTCCACCATCCGTCCGTAAGCCTCCGCATGCAGTGACGTCGGCACCTGGTTGAGCAGTGCGGTTAAAAATGCCGGGCCGCCGATCTCGGCCAGTTGACCGGCACTCTCCAGTTCCTCCGATACGGTCAGGAAATCCAGCGGGATTCGTTTTTCGTGCAGGCGGGTGAAGGCTTCCCAGATCCAACGGTGCCGGACGATGTAAAAGTCTTCGGCCTGGAGGAACTGGGCCAGGTCATAATAGGCTTCAGGATTAATGAGCACTGCCCCCACAACGGCTTCTTCGGCTTCACGGTTGTGGGGGGTGACAGGTGCGGACGGTTGGGATGTCCCCTCGAGTTGCTCGGGGCGCTGCCCATCCACGGGGCTCAGGGCACGCTCTTCGGGAGCAGTCAAATCAGGCATGGATTGGTCCATTTGGGTGGAGCGGCTTTCCCCCTTGAGGGGGCATTCGCCTTAAGATTTGGGTTTCTCTTCGTCGCCTTTATCAGGTCCGAGTTTCTTCAGGAAGTCTTCGAAAACATCCAGGCGTTTTTCGTCCTCCGGTCCCGCCACTTCGCCAGGAGCCGGCTTCTCAGCCGGTTCGGATGGAGTTTCTTCAGTGATATTTTTTTCGGGGACAATGCCAGCTTCGTCCATCACCAACTGGTTAACCAGGATCGGGGCGTGGGTACGCAGTGCCAAGGCAATCGCATCCGACGGACGCGAGTCGATGTTAACCGTCTTCCCATCCGTTTCGGCAACAATGTTGCCGTAAAAGACATCCTCTTTCAATTCAACGATCTCAACACGTAAAACTTTGGCATTAAAGAGGGTCATGACATTTTTTAACAGGTCGTGCGTCATGGGGCGGCTGATTTCCACTTCCTGCAGCGCCACCGTTATTGCTTCGGCTTCGAACGGTCCAACCCAGATTGGCAGGTAACGTTCCACGTCCGTTTGGCGTAAAACAACCACCCGCTGGGGGGACATCAGGCTAACACGCAGGCTGTCTATAACCACTTCAACCATCTCGGACATATCTCCAACTCCAATACCAGTCAGGCAAAGGTAACGTTATTCTAACACGTGCGTGAGGGGGTGGCAACGGGAAACCACATGAATGGTTGGTTCATGCCGGAAATCGTTGTGAACGATGGCACAAGATTCCTTTCGGGCGCTGGCAGCCTTCAAAAACCCGCCCAAGTCATTCCATGCGCTGGCATGATACAATGTCGCTCGATGCCTGCCACTCGAAAATTCCTGCCCTACCTTGCCCTGGGGGTCACCATCCTGAGTCTCAGCTTCGCCGCTTTTTTTGTGCGTTGGGCAGATGCACCTGCAGCAGTATTTGGTTTTTACCGCCTTGGCATTGCCACCCTAATTCTGACTCCATTTTTCGTGCGCAACACGATCCTGTCGCAGCGGAAACCCCAGCCTCACAGCTTGCGTGGTTGGATCCTAATATTGCCGGTTCTGGCTGGGCTGGCGTCAGCGTTGGACCATTTTACCTGGAATACTTCGTTGAAATTTACATCCGCTGCCAACGCCACTCTACTGGGAAACACTTCCCCCCTTTGGGTGGCACTTGCTGCCTGGCTGATCTTCAGGGAACGGACCAAGGGACTCTTCTGGGTGGGTTTGGCGCTGACCATGTGCGGCGCAGTGGCAGTGTTGAGCAATGATTTCCTGCAGCATCCCGTGCTTGGTTTGGGGGACCTGCTTGCCCTGTCAACAGGCATCTTCTATGCCATTTTCTTCCTTTTTTCCCAGCGCAGTCGCACATATTTTGACACCCTGTCCCACGTCTGGATCTGCAGCCTGAGCAGCACACTGGTTTTGCTCATTCTCACCCTTGCAACGGGCTCAGGTCTTACCGGCTATTCCCCCCGCACCTACCTGGTTTTCCTGGCTGCAGCCCTGCTTCCCCAATTAGCCGGATATCTCACCCTGGGTTATGCCCTCGGGCACCTGCCGGCTTCAGTCGTCTCCCCCACCATGCTGGGACAGCCGGTCTTGACTGCTCTTTTGGCTATTCCGATCCTGGGCGAAAACCTCCAGCCCGTTCAATGGATCGGAGGGCTGGTTGTAATTGCTGGCATTTACCTGGTTCACCGCAGCCGGGAGGCTGCGCCTGACCCAATTCCCGGTAATTGAGTATTTTCAATGGGGGGTAATTTTTATCCGCTGAATGCAAAAGTCGGCATTCCTCGAATTCCAGTTTTGATCCTGAACAGCCCCCCTGAGGCGGGGAATTTTGCCAACTGTTCCGAACTCATCCCTTTGCACGCCGAAGTAATGTAGAGATCGGTCAGGTTTTGCCCCCCGAAAACACATGAAGTGATATTCAACGCCGGTACTGGGATGGCCTCCATTAATTGACCGGTGCCTGGGTTCCACCGCGTGATTTTGGCCCCTCCCCACATCGCCACCCATAATGTCCCCTCGCTGTCTGTGGTCATTCCATCCGGCCAGCCTAATTCAGATGGGATGGTGATCACTGTCCGCGGGGCTTCAAGCTCACCGCTTGCCAGGTCATAGTCGAAGGCGGTAATTTGGCGTGAGGGGGTGTCGATATGGTAGAAAGTTTTATGGTCGGGGCTCCATGCCAGGCCGTTGGAGATGCGTAATCCGGTCAGCAGGGTTTTCAGAACGCCTTCGGCGGAAAAAGAATACAGTGTGCCGCTGGCTTCTTTTTCTGCGTTGTCCATTGTCCCGGCCAGGAATCGACCGGCTGGGTCGCACTTGCCGTCATTGAACCGGTTGCCGGGGAGGTGTTCTTCCACTCTCGCGAGTCGGGTCAATTTTTGAGTATTTGGATTCATGCTGGCGAATCCATCCCTTAAAGCCAGGACCAGGTCCCCGCTCTGGCATGGCGCCACGCACCCGATCTTTTCGCCCAGGTTGATACAATTATCTGTCCCGGTTTCTGATTGATAGCTGTGTAAATTTCCTGCGCGGATGTCAACCCAGTAGAGGCGCTGATTCACTTCATCCCAGGCGGGTCCTTCGCCAAGGTCGGCGCGCGCATCCAGGAGCAATTCAGGGGACATCATATTAACGGGTCACTTTGGCCCGTACCAGGAACTGGTCCACCCCGCCAAAACGGTACTTGTAGTCCTCGTCCCCGCGCATGAAATCGAACTCGCTGCGTTTGTTCTCGTTCGCCCATTCCAGGAGATGACCCAGCAGCACCCAGCCCGGGCTTAATTCATGATAGCGCCGTTCAATGCCGGAGTTATATACCCAGATACGGTTCAGGTAATCGAAATTGAGATAACCGGCGGCTTTCTGCCCCTCCACTTCAAGGAAAGCAAGTTGCAGCCAGCCGTTCTCGAAGGCAGCCCGGCTTGAAAGGAGCATCTGCTGGCGCATGGCCTCGGTCAGGAATTTTTCCTTGTCGGGTTCCTGCGCCATCATTATCATGAAAGCCTCCACCTCTGCCTCGAGAGTGGCACCATCTGAAACAATGTACCAGCGCACGTGGTTGCCGCTATCCAGTGCCCGCCGCATTTTACGGCGGATCTCGTGGCGCTGCTTTTTGTCGATGCCGGAAAGATACGTTTCAAAATCGCCCGGCAGGGGTATCGATGGGGCGTGATAAGTCTGCTGCTGGGTGAAGTTCCAGCCTCGTTTTTCTGCTTCGGATTTAATCACCGGGAGTGTGGGTGAAGTTTCCGGGAGATTATGCCAGTCGAGCACTTGCCATGGCTGCGATCCGGCTTCCGGTGCGGCTGTGCTCAGCCCTGCAGGGCCTGAAGTTCCGAGAAAATCCAGCAATCCGGGAATGAACGCCGGCAATGTTTCCGGGCTAACGATCAAGTCAAGGTAATCCGATATTTCGATGCTGCCCAATAGCAGGAGCGCCTGGCTCCCCTCTCGATTCTTGGCGGAAAAGAGCGGAGCCACCCCGGCTAACTGCCCATCCTGGTGGGCAGCCACAACCGCCAGGTCCGAGTCCGGCCACTCGCCTCCTCCGCGGGTCTCCCACCAGGTATGCAGGTATTCGTAACGTAAAAAGGGCACATGGGTGAAGCAATCGTTCAGGAGCTTGTTCCATTCCTCCGCCAGTGGTTCAAGGTCTTTAAAGCTGCGATAAAGGGTAAATTCCATACCGCGATTTTACCAGTATAATGTGGGTGTGACTGCTGCTTTCGATCTCAACCTGCTCCCGATTTATCGAATCAAAGGCCAGGAATGGCCGCAATTACCCGGTTTGCTGACAATGGTTCCGCCCCGCCGCACTGCCAGGGGGCGTGAGAATGACCGCCTGGTTATTTATCTTACTTTTTCCGGAAACGACCCTTTTACTGCCAGCGAATACAACCAGACTGCCGCCCAGATGTCCCGGCAGTTTTACCAGACTGCCGGTTCGGTTACTTCAGCTATCCGCCTGGTTGCCGAGACCCTCAACCAGTTGCTTGTGGATCGTAATTTGCGCACCACGGGCAAAGGCCAATACATTATTGGTCGGATGGTCCTGGGTGTGCTGCACGGGTCGCAGTTGGTATTTGCCCAGTGCGGGCCTACGCATGTTTTCCACCTGACCGGGAAGGAAGCACTCCAGGTTCACGACGCGCAAATTTCGGGGCGCGGTTTGGGCATCGGTCAGGCTACCCCACTCTATTTCTCACAACTTGACCTGAATCCTGGTGACCAGTTGGTGATGTGTGCAGACCTGCCTTCTGGCTGGGAGACCGCCCTGTTGGGAAAAAGCAGTGTCACCACCGACACTCTGCGTCGCGAATTGCTCACCATCACCACTGAAGATATTAACGCAGTGCTTGTTCAAGTGCAGCCCGGGAAAGGGTCGATCAACGTTCTTAAAGCCATGCCCGCGCCATCCCTCGACGCAGCGGCTGCGAAACGCCAGACCGCTTTTAATGAGCATGCCTCCAGGCCTGTTCCCGCAAAAACTTCACAACAACCGGCTCCGGATATAAAACCACCTTCCGTAGAGCGGGCGCCCGAACCATCCCCGGCCGAACCTCAAGATTCTCTGCCAGTTACTTCCCCGGTCATTCCCACTTCCCAGGTGGATAGTGGGCAACCTGCCAGCCGCTTTGCCCGCCTGCTATCTGGATCGGGGAAAGAAGAATCTGCAAATGCACCCGGGGCGGAGGCTCCCCAACAGAATATTGAGACGCCTGTTACGGTAAGCAGGTCAAAGATCCATAATGACCCTGCCCCGCTGGTTCCCTCCCCCGCGGCAGATTCGAAAACACCAATCTCGCCTCCTGCCGCACAAAGCAGGCGTTTTGTGTCCGGGCGCAGCGCCGGCGAATTACCGGAGATCAAGCGCCCGATCACCCACCGCAAGGGCCTCTTCCATGGGCTGGCGAATATCTTCATTGGATTCCGGCTGGGCGGGCAAAATATCGCCAAGGGTATTCGAAAGTTCCTGCCGAATCTTTTACCAAATTCGGATGATGAAGAATCTCAGGAAAGTGGTTCGAGCCTCGCGTTTGTTGCAATCGCGATCCCGTTGATTGTTGTGACGATTGCTGGACTGGTCTACGCCCGCTATGGACGGGTAGCCCAATACCAGGACTATTACAATATGGCGATGGTCCAGGCCGCCCAGGCTCATGGCCAGACCGACCCCGCCGAAGTGCGCCGTGCCTGGGACAGCACCCTTTATTACCTGGATCTCGCCAATCGTTACCAGGTGACCCAGGATTCGCTTAACCTGCGCCAGGAAGCTCAGACGGCCCTCGATAACCTGGAGAGCATTGTTCGCCTCGACTTCAGTCCCGCCATCGTCGGAGGCTTGGATCGCACCCTCCAGATCAATCGGATGGCTGCCACCAACACCGATCTTTACCTTTTGGACGCCTCGCACGGGAGCGTGATTCGCGCAACCCTGGGAAGCCAGGGATATGAAGTGGATACCAACTTTGTTTGCGGACCTGGGCAGTATGGCACGCTTACCGTGGGGAAATTGCTGGATATTGAAGCCCTCCTAATGAGCAATGATTACAATGCACGCGTCATGGGGATTGATGCCAGCGGGACTCTGCTCTACTGTGGTTTCAATATGCAGCCGGAGGCAGTGCCTCTCACCCCGCCTCCACTCGGTTGGCAGGGAATTACCGCCTTTGCCCTTGATACCGACGGCAAGTATCTATATGTGCTCGATCCTCTTGGGAATAACATTTGGTCATACCAGGGCTCTTCTGGAAAATTCACCGATTCTCCAACCCTGTTCTTCGGTCAGCAGGTACCTCAGAGCATGAGTACTTCCATTGACCTGGCGGCCAATAACTCTGATCTGTACATCCTCTTCGAAGATGGACACGTCACGGCCTGCCCGGCGAGTCATTTTGAGGGAGTCCCCTTGCGCTGCGCTGATCCGGTCACCTTCGTAGATAACCGCCCCGAGCGCCAACCCGGCCCGAGGATCACTGATGCCATTTTCAATCAGATCTCCTTCGCCGCCGCACCCGATCCGCTTCTTTATCTGCTTGAACCGCTCACCCGGGCAGTCTATTACTTTAGCCCGCGTTCTGATTCGCTTGAGTTGCGCGGCCAGTTCCGGGCGGGCGTGGATCAAAGTAATACTCTGTTCACTGGTTCTGCCTCAGCCATGATCATCAGCCCGAACCGCTATATTTTCTTCAGCATTGGTTCTCAAGTATTTTATGCTCCCAATATGCCCTGAGAGGAAATGATTAACCCTTCCGGCAAACCCAAACCGTCATTTCTGAGCTGGTTGCTCAGTTTGTTCCGCAAGTCTCCACCTCCCACCCCGGTCCACGTTGGTCCCCCCGATAACGCAATTGAACCCGCTCGTATTGTCACCACGCGCGTGATGCTGGTCATTTTCGATCCGGTCATGGACAAGACTTCCGGCATCACACTTTCCCGGATGATGCAGTGGCAGTCACCCGATGATCTGGCGAATGCCTGCATCCAGGATATCCTGGAGGTCAGTGGTGGGATGGCTCGCTACCAGATTGCTCAACGCGTGGAGCTCAACGAATTCCCGCTCAAGATCGATGGGTACAGTTATGACCCACAGACCTATTTGGATGTTCTGCATGGTGTGAAACCGGCACATATGCCCGAGGAAGCCGATTACCTTCCCATCCTCACTAAATTGAAGGTCTTGCCTCACATTGCCATGCGTGATATTGACGAGGTGTGGTTGTTTGCTTTCCCCCATGCCGGGTTTTTCGAATCCGCCATGGGCGGAGCGGGAGCTTTTTGGTGTAATTCAGAGCCATTGACCTGGTCCGGCGGCTGCTCCCGCCGGTTCATTGTCATGGGTTTCTCCTTCGAACGGGGTGTCGGCGAAATGCTTGAATCATTCGGGCATCGCTCTGAAGCACTCGTCTCCAAAGTTTTCGGTTGCCAGGAATTTGTAGATTGGGCCTATAGGCATAACCGCGTTCCTGCCAATGTCGGTCCAACCCTCAACTTGTTCCAGCAGTTCATTAGTTTCGACCAGATCGCGCCCGGTAAGTCCGGAGTAGGCACAATCCATTATGCCCCCAATAGCGACCGGGATTACGATTGGAACAACCCGCGCCGCGTCCCCAGCTCCAGCTATGACTGGTTCAACTTCCCAAAATTTCAAAATGACATCCGTCAGCTAAATTCTGACGAATGGGGAAACGGTGATATCCGCGCTCACCACAAATGGTGGCTGAAGCACCTGCCTAAAGCCCCCGGGCGGACAAATGGTGTGGTCAATAACTGGTGGCAGTATGTAATGGATCCGAACCAGATAACTGCATAAGGGGGTATGATTTTTTCTGGCCGGGTCCTACCGGAATTTCTCTATCTAATTCTTTTACTTGTTTCCTGGTAGTACCAGCGGGACATTCGCAAAAGGGTGTGGGATCACTTGCACCGGCAGGTGGTATGCCGTTGAGATTAACTCAGGTGTCAGCACCTGCTGGGGCGTACCTGCAGCAATGATTTCCCCGTCCACCAGCAGCGCCACCCGGTCTGCATACCGGGCAGCGATATTTAAGTCATGCAGGGCAACCAGCACCGCCAGTTTGTCCTGGTGCGCAAGCGTTCTCACAGTTTCCATAAAACCGACTTGATAATGTAAATCGAGGTTGGAGGTCGGCTCGTCCAACAGCAGGATTGGCGTGGATTGGGTCAATGCCCGCGCCAGCAATACCCGCTGCTGCTCGCCCCCCGATAATTCGCCCACCCGCCGCTCGGACAGCTCCAGCGCGTCCACCTTTTGCAGGGCCTGGCGTGCGATCGCTTCGTCTTTGGCCGAAACCTGGCCCAGGAAATTAAGGTGGGGTGTGCGGCCCATCATCACGGTCTCCCAGACTGTGAACGCCGGCGGCATGGAAGCAGCTTGGGGGACTACTGCCAGGCAGCGGGCGCGCTGCATGGATGTTAAAGTGAGCAGATCGTAATGACAACTTAAGTCGCCATTATGGATATGGCCGGACTCCACCGGAACCACCCCGCTTACTGCCCGCACCAGCGAGGACTTTCCCGCGCCGTTTGGACCGATGAGCGCCAATACTTCACCGGAATTGACTTCCAGTGAAACATTGTGCAGCACTCGCCGGTCGCCATAGGAAACCGATAATCCTTCAATCTTCAACATGGTTTGAATCCCAATTAAAAATCGTCATTCCAAAATCGAGAATTACCAATAGCCCTGGTTCTTTGCACGGCGCAGCACCCACAGGAAGAACGGGGCACCCACCAGCGCGGTCACAATCCCCACCGGCAGCTCCTGCGGAGAGATCACCGAACGGGCAATGACATCTGCCAGCAGCAGGGCACCGGCTCCGCCGATGATTGAAAGTGGGAGCAGGCGCCTGTAATCTGCCCCGAACCACAGGCGGATGACATGCGGGACGATCAGCCCGATAAAGCCGATGATCCCCGAAAAAGATACTGCCGCCGCGGTGGCCAGGGAAGCAGCCACCAGGATCAGGGCGCGCGCCCGCGTGACCGGCAGACCCATCTGTTGCGCCTGGTCGTCTCCAAATTGCAGCAGGTTGAGGGCGTGCCCGCTCAGCATCAGGATACCCAAACCGATGGCGAGGAAGGGTAGCATTGCCAGCACCGGTTCCCAGCCAGCCTGGGAGGAGCCGCCGTTCAACCAGGCGATCGCCCGGTGGAGTTCCCCTGTCGAGCGCAGCATCAGGTAGGTCGTTACAGCCGTGGCAAAGGAACCAAAGGCCACCCCTGCCAGGATCAGGTTCGTGGTTGGAACGACCTTGCCCACCCGCGCCAGGGTATAGACCAGGAACACCGTCAGCAAAGCACCGATGAAAGCTGCCACCGGGACGGCCAACAGCCCCCAGAATGAATACGGCCAGTTAATGCTCATCGCCAGTACGGCGCCGAGACCCGCCCCGGAGGCAACACCGATCAGGTAAGGGTCGGCCAGGGGGTTGCGAAAGAGTCCCTGGTATGCCGCACCTGACCCACCCAGCGCTGCTCCGGTAAGCAGGACCAGCGCCGAACGCGGCAAACGGATGCCGGTCAGGATGAACGCAAATGTTTTTAATGGTTCGGGGAACGCTGCCCTGTCCAGCCAGCCCATCAGTATTCTCCCCAGGTCCAAAGGTGGGATGACTACTGACCCGATGGCAATGGACAGGACCACTGCCACCACTAGGAAGATCAGGGTATAGAGATAAGGACGAATTTTCATGATTTTAGTAGGGGCAGACGCGGCCTGCCCCTCTAAGTTTATTTAAACACATCAGGATGGAGTAATTTCGCCAATGCTTCCAGCCCGTCCACCAGCCGTGGGCCGGGGCGGCTGACCAGGTTATCGTCGAATGGATAAATTTGCCCGGTCTGGACGGCAGCCAGCGTTCCCCAGCCAGGACGTGCGGATACCTTGGCTGGTGTCTCGCCATATGCCGAATCTCCCAGGATAATAATGGCGGGGTTGATGACCACCAGTTGTTCCAGGCTGATTTGAGGGTATTGACTGGAAAGTTCGGCTCCGATGTTTTTCCCTCCCGCCCGGTCAATCAGCAGGTCAACAAAAGTACCTGGACCGGCGGTGTAAGGCTTGGTCGGATTAGTGGCATCAATCTCGTAATAGATCGTTGGTGTGTTTGAAACCGCCTTTATTTTCGCATCCACTGCTGCCACCCGGTTCTTTAACGAGTCCACCAGTGCAGCGGTTTCGGATTCGTGCCCGGTCAATTTGGCTACTGTCTCCAGGTTGGTGTACATTTCTTCCAACGTGGTCGGGTTTTGGAGAAAATAAACCGTCAGCCCCAACTGCTCCAGGGAGGCCACCAGTTCGGGAGTATTGATTCCGCCCGCTAAAACGAGGTCGGGATGGAGCGCCACGATCCCTTCCAGGTTGTACCCGCTGTAACCACCAATGGTGGGCAGGCTTAGTGCAGCTGCCGGGTAATCGGAAGTCTCATCACGGCCAACCACCTGCGCCCCCGCCCCGATGGCGAACAGGGTTTCCGTGTTGGCGGGCGCCAGCGAGACCACCCGTTGGGCCGGACCTGAGAGCGTGACGGTCCGTTTCAATCCATCGGTCAGGGTGATGGCTGGATTACTGGTGGCAGGCGGTTGAGTGTTGGTTGCTGGTTGCGTCGGTATAACCGTCGGGCTCGGGGTCTGGGCACTTCCGCAAGCAGCCAGCAGAGGTATGATTAATAGTGCGATCAGGTGTTTCCGGAACATATTATTCTCCTGAATTATTGTTTGAGAGTTTGCAGGATCGGTTTTTTTAATCCAATTAACCCGGTGACTTAATGGAAGGGGTTGATTTGCCTCGTACGGTTTTAATTTTGCACTTGAGTCTGTCCTGGTGTTGGCGCCAGCCTCGCTGATTTCCCAAAACAAAATCCCCTGTGCTAGACAGGGGAGGGGGAAATGGCTATGTGTTGCGCCGTTCCCACCTCCGTTCCACGAGAGAGTGTAGAACTGACCAGGGCGGGCGGCCTGACTTGTCGGTATCTTTGCCGACTCACAGTTGCGGGACAGTGCCGGACTTGCACCGGCTTCGCCATTGGGCCTTCCCATCCGGGGGAAGAGGCACCCTGACCAATTTTCAATTACAAATGCATTGTATACGGTTGCTGGAATTTCGTCAATGAAAAGCCTTGTGGAGTTCAATCTCAACCTGTACAATAAGTTCAGGGGGGCTCCCTTATGGAAACGATCACTCCTCAACCCCCAGGCAGGTTTTTCAATCTCACTGCCTGGATGCCCTTGCTCTGGCTGTCGCTGGCCTTTATCGTCGGCATCCTGTTCGCCGGAAAGGTCACGCTTTCAGTTCTTGTCTGGCTGATCCTGGCAGGGGGGTTATTGATCGTTTTCATTCTCCTTCGCATCCTCCATTTACGACTCCATATTTCGATCCTGCCTCTGCTCTTGTTCTCCCCTGCCCTTCTTGGAGTCTTTTTTCTCGGTGCAGCCCGTTACCAAGCCGCCATTCCCCGCGTGGATTCTCATTACATCGCCTGGTATAACGACCGGGATTACGAGTTGGTCGTCACTGGCACGCTGGTCAGCCCGCCCGATGAACGTGACACCTACACCAATTTGCGTGTGAATGTGACCAGCCTGGATGCCGGCGATCAAACTTTGCAGGTCCATGGGTTGATCCTTGCCCGCGTTCTTCCCGGCAGCGACTGGCATTATGGGGATGTGGTCCGCTTTCGGGGACATTTGCAAACACCTCCAAAAAACGAGGATTTCTCCTACCAGGATTACCTTTCGCGGCAAGGCATCCCTTCATATATGCCGGACGCCGCAGCCACGCTCCTGCCCTTCACTGCTGGCAGCCCCGTCTTGCGGGTTATTTACGCTTTCAAAGATCAAGCCGTTAGTCATGTTTACCGCATCTTCCCGGAACCTGAAGCCTCGCTCCTGGCAGGCATCCTGCTCGGAGACGATAACGGACTGTCCGCCGAGCTGCAGCAGGCGTACAAAAATACCGGAACGGCCCATATCATTGCCATCTCCGGCTTTAATATTGCCATCATTGCCGGCGTGTTCGTCTTCCTCTTCAGTCGCCTGTTCGGACGCCGAAAGGGAGCCATCGCCGCTGTGATTGGGATCGTCCTTTACACCGTGATGGTGGGTGCCACCCCCTCGGTGGTGCGTGCCGCCATCATGGGCGGGCTGGCAATTCTCGCCGGACAATTGGGCCGCCGCCAAAACGGGCTTAACACTCTTGCAGTGACCGCGGCGGTCATGGCGGTCATTAATCCCAATACGCTCTGGGATGTTGGTTTCCAGCTTTCTTTTGCAGCCACGCTCGGACTCATCCTATACGCCCAGCCTCTCCAGGACTGGTTCACCCGGCTGCTTGCCCGCCGTCTTCCTATCGGAACTGCCCAAAGCATTTCAGCTCCGATCAGCTCGGCCATGTTCTTTACCCTGGCTGCCCAATTGACCACCCTGCCTGTCATGGCCTGGCAGTTCGGGCGTGTCTCGCTTGTTTCATTGGTCGCCAACCCGTTTGTCCTGCCGGTCCAGCCGGCGGTGATGGTCCTTTCCGGTTTGGCTGTTTTGCTCAGTTTCATCTATCTGCCGCTCGGACAGGTGGTCGCCTGGGTTGCCTGGCCGTTTGCAGCCTACACGGATCGGGCAGTGGAGTTTTTCAACCACATTCCCCATGGGGTCATCATTCTGGGAGATTTCTCTTCCCTGTTTGTTGTGTTGTTTTTTGGGATATTGTTCGTCCTGACCTTCGGTGGGATGCGCGTTAAAAAAGCCGTGCGTCTCGTTTTTGCTCCAACCGTTGTCATTTCCACCCTGGGGGTGATTGTTTTCCTGGTCTGGTCCGCCTTCTTCCGAACACCGGATGGACGCCTCCACCTGACCTTTCTGGATGTGGGTTCTGCCGACGCGGTCCTCATCCAGACCCCTTCCGGGCGCTCCATCCTGGTTAACGGAGGTCCCAGCCCATCCAAACTCACCGCCGCCCTCGGACCGCGTCTCTCCGTATTTGATCGCCGTATTGACTGGCTGGTGGTCGCTTCCACGCAGGAACAACAGGTGGCAGCTCTGCCCCGCATCCTCGATCGTTTCCCGGTGGGAAGTGTTCTGTGGTCAGGGAACCTGGACGCCTCCTTCTCTGCCGAAGACCTGGACCGCTGGCTGGCTGACAGCAGCACGCCGATCGTGCCTTCCTACGCGGGCGCCGAGCTTGACCTGGGGGATGGCGCCAGGTTGACGGTGCGGATGGTCTCCGCCCGTGGCGCGGTCCTGCTGGTGGAGTGGCAGGGTTTCCGGCTTCTGCTTCCGGTGGGCATTAATTTCGATACGCTGACCCCTCTGGAGAGCGCGAAAGCCATCGGCCCGGTGACGGCCCTTTTATTGGCTGACTCGGGCTATGCTCCCTCCAACCCGCCGGAGTGGATCAATGCACTGCATCCCCAGTTGGTAATCTTGAGCGTGGCTTCCGGTGACCCCGAGGGCCTGCCCGCCCAATCTGTGCTCGACAGCCTGTCGGGCATCACCCTCCTGCGCACCGATCGAGTCGGCTGGATCGATGTGTCGACGGATGGGGTCGGTCTTTGGGTGGAGGTTGAGAAGAAGTGACCGGGTTGTCATTTCTGGTAAGGTCGAATAGGTGGGTTCTTTGCTGCATCGGGACCCGACGAAGCAATCTCCATCCAGATTGTTTAGTCTGCTAAGAATGTTATTCGGCTTTGAATCCCCTG
>JADGQC010000086.1 GCA_017882125.1 Anaerolineales bacterium | reverse complement strand
GCATTGAAAAAATCAAGAATTCCCAAATCTGCGCAGGCATCGGAAAGACCGAGTTGAATATCCTTTTCCAAATCGGTCATATCGCCAAAGAAGCGGCGGCGAGCACGCTGGAGTTTGGCAATGACGAAAATTGCATAACCGATGCTTCGCAGGGTATAAAGATACTCCTGCCAGGGAATGGAGGCACGAACCGCGCGCACGGAGCGCCAGGTGCGCAGGACCAAAACGCGGAGGAGGGTTTCTTCGTGGCGCAGGTGATCAGCCTCATCACCCCGCAAAAGCTTTTTTTCGGATGGGGAGAAAGAACGGGCATAGAAACCGTGTTTAAAGGCGTTTAAATTGCCAGTCTGGGCGCCGCTTTTTTTCTTCGAAGGGGGAGGAAGAGGAGGGCTAATCTCCGGCACTACCCCTGACCCCACCCCAGCCCTCCCCATTTCAGAAGACAGAAATGGAGAGGGAGAAAGCTGCCCTTCCATCACTTGCGTGGTCTCCATTTCAGATTGTTCCATTAGAGCCAACATGGACTCGACCTGCTGCTCACGGCGGTCAGGGTCACCAAAGGCGGTCATGCGGACCTGGATGATATTTTCGAGGCGGGCAACGGCGACGGCAATGGAACGCAAGGCGGTAACATGGTCGTGGAAAGAAAGGGAATCCTCCGGCTCTTTCAGAACGGATTCGGCTGCATCCAAGATGACGAGGCGAAGGATCTCCAATTCATCCTTTAACGAACCGACGACGTCCTTATCGAGGGCGAGGAGTTCCTCCGGGGTGTAATAGCGGGAATAAATCCCATGCTTAAGGGCATTGGCATTTTTAAGCTGAGCGCCACGTTTTTTATGAGGAGAAGTTGACATTGGATAAAAACCTTTCAGACCGTGAAAGTTGGAAAAACCCTTGATCGCAATCAGATCGTTCTGGAAAACAAATTCGAGAGAGGAGAGGGTGACGGATGCAGGAGTGACAAGCAATGGAGGGAGAAAGATGAGACATAAGATATAAACACATTGGCATCAAGGAAAAGAAGGGTAGAGCAGGGTATTAAGTTAATAAACGAGTCCCTGCGCCCGCCCAAGGGTATTATAGAACAAATTTTCTAGTTAGTCAATGGGGAAAAGGAAAAAGAGCGGGCGAGACAGCGTCTCCCCAATGGACGGGGACAATGTCGCCCCTACGGAAGAATCCAACCCTCGCATCGCGGATTAAGCGAGGGTAAAAGGATTTTGTAAGATTTGGAAAAAAGGAGGGCGAATTATTATTGCCAGGAATTGAGGTCTTAACCTAGCGGTTCGAGGTTCAAGTCCTGGAAGAGGTTATTTCATATAATAATTAATTTTCAAGCAGCAGAAATCTCTATGTGCGTGGTTACCAGAGTGGGTTAAAAAACTTTATCACGGTCACCCTTTACGGCCTTCACTATTAATGATGATTATCCTCTGCAACAGGACGGGCGTGTGCGCTCATGGAACTGCCTGCTTATGGATCTGCAGCGTCCAGGTTTCACTGCCTGTCGCAGTGGCTGTCACGCCCGTAAATGGCGAAGTGCTTGACATGCTGAGATCATTTGTTTTATTGGCCTGGGCGCCGTCCGTCGCGGCGATCTCGATGTTTGATAGACCGATTCCCTGATCTGCCCCTTCATCGAGTGTCTGTGTACCTATACTAATTCCGGCATATGACGCTGAACATTCCCACTTCCATGTATTGGTCGAAGGCTGGCTCTCGATGTTCAATTGGAATGTTCCATCCGGTTTGACGGTACCGGCCACCTTCAACGGGGGAAATATCAGCGTGGAAGAAGTCCCAAGGTCTTTGCATACCATACCTTGACCTCCATAGGATGCTTCGGTTTTATTAAGTGTGCCCGTTCCCTCGATCGTCCCATCAGGCATCGCATGGAAAGTGATCGAGAAGGTGTAGGCAGATTTAATCTCTATGCCGCTTTGTTGTGCGGCTTTATCATATGTTCCTTCACCGGTCCAACTCGGCAAACCGGTGATAAATTTTAGATCCAGCGTGGCAATACCTCGCTTTGAGCGGGTGACCAGGTTAACGGCGGCTGTCAGGCCTTCCGTATTCGGTGCTTTATAAGTGAAGGAGGCAGGAGCCGGGACCTTGCTGCCGGATGGGTTGACGGAGACCTGCCCATCTGAAAGCGTGGCAATGACCGGCACCTGCAGGTCAACGCCTTCGAACCTATGGTGGACATTGGCGGTGAAGGGTGTATCAGAGTTGGGTTGAACCGTTTTCGTACCTGCCCCCAGGTCGGGTACCTGCAATTCAACGCAGTAGCCTGTCGTCCACTTTTTTTCTGAGGCGTCCAGGGCCAGATTAGTCACCATGAACATTATCAGACGCATTTCCTGGACCACATCGTGATTAAATTGCTCATCCGTTTCAGTGGACTGCCTGGTATAGCGCTGCGAACCTGTGGCAGGAATTCCCGGGTCCGTGTACAAAATTACATTTTCCTGACTCTCGAAAAAGGTGTTGACCGTGCCCAAATTCTCACCGACGCCGTGGATGGGCTGCCTGGATCCCTGGTAGGTGGTATTGTAATCAGTTGAGGCCCGCGCGCCTTCATCATTGACATGCCCGGTCACCTGGCTCTCCCCTCCAAGCTGCACGCCGCCGCCGAGCAGGGTGGCAGCGCTGTGCAGCGATAAATGCACGGGCACGCTGCCCTGCGCATCGGGGCATGCTTCCATGCTCAAATGATACTGGATGGATTCCTGATAGGCAACCGGGGCAGTCACGATGGTTGTTATAGATCCCGTTGCTTCCAGCCTGGAACCAAAAAACTGCGGCTGAAAGGTGTAGTGTGAGCCGGCAGCCCCCACGGGATCCCCTCCCTCGGTTAATGGGCCTACGGCGTTTCCGGTGCCAGGATTCGACGCCTGAGTTGTCAGCAGCATCGTAATAAAGGCCTGGACCATCGACGTGGTAATATATTGGGGTTTATCCAGAGGAGATTTCCCGGCTGCACCCGACGTACCGGGCTTCACCAACCGAACAGATGCCTTGGGTGATGGATAGACTGCACCCACGGCCCGATCCACCATCTCCTGCAACGCGGCGGCCTTATCCTGATCGATCTTTAGAAAGATCGCATCGGCCTGATCGCCGAAAGCAGCGCGTGCACCACTCTGGTCCCGCATCAGGTTGACCGCATCCTGCTCAGCCTGGTTGGCCTGCTCCGAAGTGACAAGTTTCGAGGCTTGAATGATCGTGTTGATGCTCTCCTGGTTTGGGTCAGATGTGGCGGTTGCAGGCGCTGGTATTGAAGAAGCAGTTGACAGCTGAGTTGCCGTTCCGCAGCCAGTGACCAGGCTGAGGATCATCACGAGTGCGAGGAGTTGGTAGGCCAATCTTTTTTGTTTCATCATTATCTCCACGTTCAAAAACAAGCATGTAAAAATCCAGGCGCAATAAACCCCCTGTCTAATATCAGTATAAGACCTATTTCAGCAATTACATTATTAGGAATAATTTCACAAAGGGTAAAAGATAAGGAAATAGAAAAGCGATGCAGTTTTTTACAGCACATAGCGGAAAGGGAAAAAGCTCCTTGATGAGGAATTGACACCACTGCGGGGTGCCTACCTCGAACCTGGCGGTCTGAGATTCAATTTTCATCCCCAGGCAGTGGATCGCCGCCGTCCCCCGGGGGGATCCCCTCGGTAACCCTCGGGGACGATGTGATGTCGCAAAGTCGTTACTACGATTGAAAAACCGACTACCCACTTGCAGGCGAGGAGATTGCCACGTCGCCCTTCGGGCTCCTCGCAATGACACGCGAGGTGGGAACGGATCGTTATTTATATGCGTGTAGGAGTTTAAGAATCCATTACAGCAGGAGCATTGACAAGCATTCCTTATTGGGATAATATGCATCTCCTTAGTCATATATAAAGGAGAAAACTATGTCAAAAAAATATATGTTGGTTTATACCGGTGGTAAAATGCCTGAAGGCGAAGCTGAGCAAAAGAGAGTGGTGAAAGATTGGGAAACCTGGTACAACCGATCAGGGAAGGCAGTCATCGACCAGGGTAATCCATTCACCCCCATGTCCAAGAATATCAGTTCAGATGGAAGGATCAGTGATGGTTCTGCGGACTGCCTGGCGAGCGGATATTCGCTGATCCAGGCGGACTCGCTCGATGCAGCCACGGCGATTGCCAAGGGCTGCCCGGTCCTGAAGGACGGAGCAAGGATAACGGTTTACGAGACATTCAAGGCGCCAGGAATGTAATTAGATTTGATCAGGAAACAAAGGACCTCCGAGGAGATAAGAGCATCGGAGGTCTTTATGTTTAGAATCGGATGGGAGGTGTAAAAATACGGCAGGCAAATTTATGACTGGGGGAGAAAAAAAACGACTGACCCTAAAGGGTGCTTCGCAAAGTCGTTACTACGATTGAAAAACCGACTACCCACTTGCAGGCGAGGAGATCCCCAAAGATCAGGGACAATGTTGCCACGTCGTAAAAAAACATCTCGATCGACGACTCATGTCGTCGATCTGGCTGATGGCGGCTTGAAGCCGCCTCAGCTCATCGCAATGACAGCCGAGGGGAAAAAATCGCCGCGTCCCCCGGGGGACCCCCTCGGCAACCCTCGGGGACGATGTCCCCACAGAACGGGGATGATATGATATCCCCAAAAAGCAGGGACGATGTCGCAAAGTCGTTACTACACGTATTATTGAGTATTTACAACCCCGCGCCCAAGGCGGACGCGGATACCCCCATTGACCAGTGCCAGGGAAGTGTCCAGCTTGATATGCATTTGACCGAGCAAGGCGGAATCGCTGCATAAAACAGACACGTTCCAACCAGGACATTTTTGGCGTAAAACATTTCCAAATTGAGCATAGAGGTTGCGCAGGTCTTTCCCTTCGCTGAGACGCAACCCGTAAGGCGGATTGGTGACGACCCAGCCGGGGTCGGGAGGGGGCTGGATGGATGAAACTGCCTGGCACTGGAAATCAATGAACTCTGCAACACCAGCGCGTTCGGCATTGGCCTGGGCGCTTTTAATGGCACCGGCATCCCGGTCAGAGGCCTGGATAAGCGGGTGCGATTCCGGGCGGGGAGAGGTCTGCGAAAGGATCGACTGCCAAAGGGGTTTGTCGAAACCGGGCCAATCCATAAAGGCGAAACGACGGTTAAGCCCCGGGGGGATGCCAAGCGCCAGCATGGCTGCCTCGATGGGGATCGTCCCAGAACCGCAGAATGGATCAAGCAGGGGGGCGGACTGGTCCCAGCCGGATGCCATAAGCAAGGCTGCGGCAAGGGTCTCACGGAGGGGAGCCTTGGCGACCGCCTGACGGTAACCGCGCTTATGTAAAAGCGTCCCGGATGAATCCACACTGACGGTACATTTATCCTCCGCAAGACGGATGACAATCAATTGGGAAGCCTGGTCAGCGTCATCGTCGGGCTTAAGAAGGGGGGAAGGAGCACCCAGGCGCTGGTCCAAGGCACGGGAGGCCACGCGGGCGACGGCGTCGGAACGGTAGAGTTTGGATTTATGGCAGGAGACCCGCAAGGAAACCGGCTGGCGGGGAGCCAGGAAGCGTTCCCAAGGCAGAGAAGCAAGGCGCTGCTCAAGCTGGGGGAAAGTGGCGGCATAGAAAAAATTCCCCAAGCGAGCCAGGATACGGCTGGCAGTGCGCAGATGGAGGTTGGCGCGATAGAGAGCCGCCTGGTCACCCTGGAAGAGGATGCCACCGGGTTCCATTGAAGCAGCAGGGTAGTCCAGGGCGAGCATTTCCTGGTGGGTGAAGGGTTCGAGACCGGGGGCGGTTACTGCGAAGAAGGAGTCCAAAAGGTAAACCTTTTCTCACCACGAAGGCACAAAGACACTAAGGTGTAAAACTTCTATTGGTCAACAATGAACCTATATTAATAATTTAGTAAAACATAGCCACGGCAGCGCCCTCCACGGGGGTGCTTCCCCTCCCTGCCGGTCAGGGACAATGTCACGAGGACGCCGGCTGGAGCAATATTTGGGATAATTTTCTGTCACGAAAATTCCGCGGCAGGTTTGCGGGTGAGAATGTCTTTCTGATGTTCCTTGCGGCGGGGATCCTTCTCCACGAAAATGGGGCGGCGGGTGAAGGGATCGAGTTCGGTGTAGTACATCAGGCTGGCATAGGTGGACGGGGTGGGGGTGAAGATCTGGACCTGTTCCGGGCTGACATGCAGTTTCTCGGTGGTGAAGCGTTTCAAGCGCACCATATCCTGGGCGCTGCAGCCGGGGTGTGCGGCGATCATGTAGTAAGTGAGGAACTGAGGCTTACCGGCGAGACGGCTCAGGCGGTCGAATTTCTCCTTGAACTGCAGGAGAGAGTCCGGTCCCGGTTTGCCCATCAAGTCGAGGACATTTTTTTCGGTATGTTCGGGAGCGATCTTCAACTGCCCGGAGACGTGGTGTTCGACGATCTCGCGCAGGTACGTCTCGCCGCAGAGGGCGTCAGCGAGGAGCATGTCGTAGCGCAATCCGGAGGCAACGAAGACCTTTTTGACCCCTTTCAACTGGCGGAGCTGGCGGAGAAGTTCCATATGAGGGCGGTGATCCACTTCGAGGAGCGGGCAGATCCCAGGGAAGAGGCAGCTTTTGGCTGGGCAGGCACCGTTCCTAAGTTTCTTATCGCACTCGAAGCCGTACATGTTGGCGGTAGGTCCGCCCACGTCGAGGATATAGCCTTTGAACTCAGGATGGTTGGTGAGGGTGCGAGCTTCAGCGAGGATGGACTGAGGGCTGCGCCAGCGTACCGTGCGACCTTCGTGGACTGCGATGGCACAGAAGCTGCACTCACCGTAACAACCGCGGTGGGTCGAAATCGAGAAGCGGATGGTTTCGAGAGCCTTCACCTGACCCTGAGCCTCATAATATGGATGCTGGCTGCGCTCAAAGTCGAGGGCGTAGACGGCGTCCAACTCGGATTGAGTCTGCCATGGAGCGGGAGGATTCTGGACCAGGAAGCGGTCGGCGTGGCGCTGGCAGAGTCCATGCCCGGTGATCGGATCGTTGTTCTTGTAGAAGGTGTGGAACATGTCGATGAAGGCGAGCTTGTCGGTGGAGACGGTCTCGAAAGAGGGCAGTTCCAGGAATCCGGCGGGCTGCTCCCTGGAGATGTAACACAAGCCACGCAGCTGGCGCGGGTCCTGCCCGTCGCGCAGGGCGGCGGCGAATTCCAGGGTCGCTTTTTCGGCCATGCCGTAGAGGATGTAGTCGGCCTTGGCGTCGAAGAGGACGGAGCGCCGGACGGCATTATCCCAGAAATCATAATGGGCAACCCGGCGGAGGCTGGCTTCGATACCGCCCAAAATGATCGGGCGGGCGGGCTGACCGGGATGAAGCCGTTTGGAAAACCGGCGAATGAGGTTGGAATAGACGATCGTGGCGCGGTCGGGACGGCGGGTGTTCTCGCCACCCGGGGTGTAGTCGTCCGAGCGACGCGGCTTTTTAAGGGCGGTGTAGTTGGCGACCATCGAATCGATGCTGCCGGCGGTTACACCCCAGAACAGGCGCGGCTCCCCCAAACGGGAAATATCGGCGTCGGTTTTCGAGTCCGGCTGAGCGATCACACCGACGCGGTAACCAGCGTTGAGGAGCACTTTTCCGATGACAGCGGTACCTATAAAGGGGCTGTCAATGTAGGAATCGCCAGTGACCAGGATGATATCGAGGGCGTCCCAGCCAAGGTGTTTTACTTCTTCCGGAGTGGTGGGGAGAAACATAGGGAAGTATTATAGTCTGTATGTGGGAAGATGGGAGTAAGACCTACCACGAAGCCGGGAAGTCACAAAAATAAATGATAAACCCCCCACTTGCAGCACCAGAATTTATATGAAATTTTGTGTGAGATGGATCGAGTATTGCGAAACCAATAAAAATTGTCCGGGCAGGTAACCCGGCGGCACCCGGAGACACTTCCTTACCGCTGCTTCCTTTCGGACCTGACGGGGTTCGAAAGGCTCCGCCGCGCCGGACCCACCCGGACGGGGGAAGGATACCCCAAGGCGGGGGGAGTGTCAACCATCCGGTTATATATTTACAACTCCGAGAATGAAAGGTATCATTTCTCTCGTCCCGGTCATCCAATATGGTAATGGAGGGCAGCATGACCCAATTGGAAAAGTTTCGAGCCGAAAAAGATGAATTCTTTGCCAAGCACCTGCAAAGCCCGCTGACGCATGCGCAAAAACACGACTTCAAAGGTCTAAAATATTTTCCGGAAAACCCAAGCCTGCGACTGGAAGTAAAGGTGGAGGTTTATCCCACCCAAGAGTCCGTTTCGATCCAGACAACTGTGGGGGACCCCCAATCCTACCTGCGGTACGGCTTCTTTTTATTCGAGGTGGACGGGCAGAAGGCTGGACTGACCCTGTATTCGAACCAGGACGGTTTTTTCCTGCCATTCTTAGACAGCCTGGCGGGCAGAGAAACCTATCCCGCAGGGCGCTACATAGAACCGGAACAATTGGCTGATGGAAAATTCCTGGTGGATTTCAACCTGGCTTATAACCCCTACTGCGCGTATAACGACGCATGGTCATGCCCGCTCACCCCGGCAGAGAACCGTCTGAAGGTAGCGATCCGGGCGGGCGAGAAGATCTTTCACGAGGAAAAAGAAAGCGCATAAGCCAAGGAGAAAATTACATTTACAGAGAAATAACCCATTTTTGGTAGAAATCAAAAAGCGACCTGGTCAAAGGTCGCTTTTTTGTGTGAGTGTGGGAAGAATGGGCAAAAATTTATGGATAGCCCTGCCAAAGAGTTTGATACGGTTCGAGGTTATAAACCTTATTAATGTGGACAACGGCCTGGGTTTGGGGAGTGATATTTTGCAAACACAGAATGTTTTGCGAGCCATCGGGGGAGGTGCGCAGCGCGGCAAACACGCCCCGACCCAAATCGAGGATTTTTTGCAGCCCACCCGGATGAAAGGCAGGCGAGCTGAAGCGCAGGGCAAGCAAGCGACGATGGAGGTTAAAAACCTGCGAGCGGAGGGAGGCTGGATCCGCAAGCTGCAGCTCAAGGTCACGGCGGTCAAGTTTTTCGCGGTTGATGGCGCGGTTGTACTGTTTTATCAGCAGCCCCTCTTTCCAACTCCGGGATCCAAATAAACTATGGAAGTATATACCGGGAACGCCACGCAAAGAGAGCATGATGGCCTCGGCTGCCATGAACCGGGCGACCTGAATTTCAAGCGGTTCGGTACCGGACGGATCAGAAAGTGCATCGAAGTAATTGATGTTCAACTCGTAGGGACTCTGAGAGCCATCCGGGTTCTGTTTATAGGAGATCAATCCACCGTGTGCGAGGGTCTGAGTGACCAGGGCTTCGATATCCCGGGAGGATAGTATCCCTTGAACAGGATTTAGCCCAATCCCGTCATGCGAGGCGAGGAAGTTAAAAAAAGTCGTCCGGTCAGAGGGGAGGTCCAGGCCGGAAGCCCAGGACGAGAGGACGGATGAATCACCCGTGCGAAGGGTATGAAGCACAAGCGGCGGGAGAGCAAAATTATAGACAAGCTGAGCTTCGTTCGTGCCGTCGCCAAAGTAGGAAAGGTTGTCTAACTGGGGGACATTGGTTTCTGTGATGAGGCTGACGTGGGGTGCCACCTGGTCCAAAACAGCCCGCAGGAGTTGGGCGATGACGTGGGTCTGCGGCAGGTTGATGCAAGTTGTGCCAAGCTCTTTCCAAAGATAAGCCACCGCGTCGAGGCGGATGAATTTCGCCCCATGACGGGCATAGGATAACAGGATATCGATCATTTCGAGCAAGACTTGAGGGTGGTGAAAATTCAAATCGGCCTGGTCAGCGCTAAAGGTGGTCCAAACGCGGCGGGATCCGGAGGCAGCCTGAAATTCGGTTAACAGGGGGGTGGTACGCGGGCGGACAACCTTTGACAGATCGGGGATTCCCTCCACGGTCAAGAAATAATCGTGATATTGCGGCTCCTCTCGAAGGAAG
>JADGQC010000269.1 GCA_017882125.1 Anaerolineales bacterium | reverse complement strand
AATCCCATGCACCGTCTGGATGGGTTCGTCTGCATTCAGGGTCAGGCGCAGGCTGTTAACGCCATCGCCAACAAAGGTGGCTTTGCTAAAATGGACGGTGGTGTCCAACACCTGGATATTCACATCCAGTGGGATGACGGTGTCCGGCTGGGGGTCATTGCCCACATCCACCGTGATTATCTGGTCGGGAATGTCCACGTTGGCGAACAAGGCCGGGATGGTCAGGGTCAGGGTATGAGTTCCTGCGATCGGCGGGAAGGTCAGCGTTCCGCCAACCATTGGTCTTTGATTATCCAGGGGATAAATATTCCCCTGCTCGTCACGCAACGTGACCGGCTCGGTTTCGCTTTGCCAGACCAGTGACGGAAACGAAGATGGAATTAATGCGGGGTTGGTTGGTTGAGCGTCTAGCAACACGGATGTGTTTTCCGCTCCGGTAGTGGCAGCCTGCAAGCAAAGGTTGATACCATGCTTTTCAACGCAAAGACCAGCCGCTGGGGTCGGTTGCTGCGTGACATCGACATACGGAACGGCCCGCACGTCCGGAAGTTGGGATTGGGCCGCGGGTATCCAGGCCAACGGGAGATGCCAGCCGGCGGGCAGGACCAAAGTGGTTTGTGTTATCCCGGCAGGGAGGGCCGGGAAACCCAGTTTGATGCCGTGCGAACCGGGTGAATTGGGAGAATATTCCCAATAGGAGAGAGCCAATTGCGTACCCCCGTCGGTTTCAAGCACGGCACCGTCCGCCGGGGAGGCCGTAGCGCTGGTTTCGATATAGAGGGTGATGCCATCCGGTGTTGATAACCCGCGTGTCACTGTCAGGGTGCTTCCATCATGTTCTTGCATCACCGGTTGCTGAATCACGAAGGTGGAATTAGCTGGCAGGAATCCAGAATCCTGGACGTAGATATACCCGAACAGGCGGCTGACCGCTGCCAGCACTGGCTGACGGAAAGCAACAATAAGAGCAAGTGCAAGGATCAGCGCTGCCACCCAAATGGCCCGGGTGGTTACCTGTTTGCGCAAGGGACGCTTATTCGGGTTTTGAGGTTGGAAATGGCGTTCCCACCTGGCGCGCAGTTCCAGCCTTGGGGCGGGTTCGCCTTCGAAGTCCATCGCATGCATTACATTCGCCACCTCGAGTATAGCCTCGGCTTTTGGATGGTCAACGTTCGGGGAAACCTGTCCCGGTTCGATCCCGAGTAGGTGGTCGAGCCATGCGTTGAACTGGTCGATCAATTTATTGGTCATGGTTCGCCTCTGTCTTCTCGTTTGCCAGCAGATTTCGTAATTTCATCAGGGAACGGTAAAGGATCACCCCAACGTTGCTTTCGGTCAGGTTATTGAGATCCGCGATCTGCCGGTTGGTGAGCAGCCCCCCAAATTTGAGCGCCAGGGTTTCACGCGCCCGGTGGTCGAGGGATTGAAGGGCTTGCAGGATCTGTTCTTTATCCTGGATGAGGATGAGGGCTTGTTCGAGAGGTGGGTCGTCCGGGATGGGCAGGTCGTCATCGAGCGGAGCGGTTAGTTTTTCAGCTTTCCAATGGTTGACCCCCAGGTTGTGGGCAATAGTAAAAAGCCAGGTTTGGATCTGGGCTTTGCGCGGGTCAAAACTTGCAATGTTTTTTAAGGCCCGCTCGAACGTGGATGAAGCCAGGTCGTTGGCGGTATCGGCATCCGCACCGCGAAAACGGAAATATCGAAAAACAGCCGGGTAAAAGACTTCGAATGCCTGTTCGAGCGAAACCTGCTGAGGTGTCGTCGTTATGGTTCGTCGCTGCAAAGTGCCCTCCCGGACGGATTTCTGCCTATTAAGTTATACAACGTTTATGAAAATGTATTACACCTGGTGATGCTCGGCAAGCAGATAAAAACGCCTAACGAGTCATTTGGATACAAAAGAAGATCAAAAACTCCCCCTTAAAAAAACCCATTCCATTTGCGCACCTGCTCCAGCCGCGCCTGGATATCCGGTTCCGGGTATGGACTTGGATCATACCCACTATACTCCGTCCCGGTCAGCGCGCAGAGAACGGCATCCACGCCTGCAGCCACGTTCCTGGGGTTGTAGCCGCCTTCCAGCACGAAGACGATTTTTCCCTCGCAGTATTGCGCCGCCAGTTCCACCAGCCGCTGCGCGTACCGGTAAAAGCCTGCCGAAGAGAGTCCCAGTTCAGCCAGCGGGTCGTCCCAGTGACTGTCGAACCCTGCCGAGACGAAGACCATCTCCGGCTTGAATCGCTCCACCATGGGGGTGAGCACCTCTTCTCCAATCCGTATAAAACCTTTATCCCCGGCGCGCGCGGGCAGGGGCACGTTGACGATCCGGCCGCGTGCCTGCGGGGCATCCTCGATGAAACCGGTGCGGAAGGGGTAGATGTTTTCCTGCTGGGTTGAGAGGAATGCAGCCCGGGGCTCCTCGAAGAAAACCGCCTGCGTCCCGTTTCCGTGGTGGACGTCGAAGTCCACGATCAGCACTTTCCCGATCCCATCAGATAGCGCTTGCTTCGCCGCGATTGCAATATTGTTCAGCAGGCAAAAGCCCATCGAGGCTTCCGGCTCGGCATGGTGTCCCGGCGGGCGGACGATCGCGAAGGCGTTTTGTGCCTCGCCTGCCAGCACGGCGCGCGTGCAGTCCAGCGCCGCTCCCGCAGCCAGGAAGGCATCTGCATATGTACTTGGGGTGACAAAAGTTGGAGCGTAATCGGTGATCCCCGGTCCCTGCCGGCAGGCGGCTTCGAACTCCCGCAGCATCCGCTCCGAGTGGACGGCGGTCACGGGTTCCCGCGCCGCGGGT
>JADGQC010000085.1 GCA_017882125.1 Anaerolineales bacterium | reverse complement strand
CCAAGAAACCGGATGCGGATTCGATGTGGCTTCCTCTCTGATCGAGCAAAAGGAACACCATACACGCAGAAATACTTGAGTCTCCTTGCGCGTACTGACCAGATGGAAGCGATCAAGAGGGGGCGGGTATGGTACACAACCTCAAAAGCGGTGAAAGAATATCGCAATTCACTTTTGCCAAAAAAGTAAACCAGAACTGGCGTTACATTCAACCATCAATATTGCGTGTAAAAATTAAGAATGGAGAGGATAAAAATGAAAGGTGAAATTGTAATTAATTAGGGCAACAGAATCTCTATACTGATTAGAGGCAAAATGAGAAAAAGACCAGGAAAATGGCAGCCTTCTAATAGGACCAGCTATAGTTTTGGCAAATTATCTCATAATCGGAATGCCACAGGTCTGAATCCTGCCGGGCCGACCTGTAAGAAGGCATGCCTTATATTGAGGGTATATAATTGGAGCAAACCAAATACTATCATCTGAATCAAAAAAGGCGAGGATGGATGTCCATCCTAGCCTTTTTCATCCAGAACGATAACCGGTTACGGACCGGTGGTAATGGTTGTCCAGCCACTAACAATATTCTGCATGGCCGCTGTAAAGGAATTAAAACTGGTCGGGAAGTGCAGGTTACCGTATGCGCTTTCCGGCAGCAATTTGGCAGTCACATCCGCAGGTAGCACAACATCAGTGCGGGCGGGATGAGCATAACCCTGGGCCAGCATGATTTGGCCTTCATCCGACAGGAGGAAATCCTGTTCGAGCTTGGCAGCATTTGGGTGCGGGGCAACGATACTGATGTACTCAGCGAAGAGCATGCCCACGGTGGCATCCTGGGGGATGATCACCTGCAGCGGCAGGCCGGTAGCGTCCCGCTTGGCGAAACCATCGAAATCATAAACGATGGAGATTGGGCACTCGCCCTTTTGCACGGAGGCTACATTCAGAACGACACCCTGGCGCCAGTTGCCGTTATCTCGCAACTGCTTGAAAAAGTCCAGACCAGGCTGCACGTTGCTCTCACCACCACCATGGGCATATGCAGCGGCCAGTACGGCGCCGGTCGCGTAAGTGGATTTGTTCGGGTCGCGGCTGCAAACCATGTCGCGATATTCGGGCTTCAGAAGGTCGTCCCAGGTTTGTGGTGAATTCTTTACCAGGTCAGTGTTGACCAGGAAGCTGATAGCGCCCCAGTAGGCGACAGCCCAACGTCCGTCAGTATCCTTGAAATTAGCTGGGATTTTGTCCCACGAGGTGTTTTTGTAAGACATGGCCAGATTGTTCGAGATCAATTGGCTAACAAAATCAAAGCCAATGTCTGCCACATCCATTACCGGTGCATCTTTCTCTGCCAGCAGCCGGGTGATCTGTTCCGCGCTGGTCATATCGGTGTCGGTATGGACGACGCTGTAGCTGGTTTGGATCGTCTTCCAGATGGCACCCAGGTTGACCCAGTCATCCGTCATCCCGTAGCTGACGATTTGTCCTTCAGCCTTGGCGCCGGCTATCTTGCCTGCTTCAGTATCAACTACGGTCGCGGTCGGCGTGGGGGCTGGCGCGCAACTCGTGAGTTGTATTGTGAGTAAAGCGATCAAAACAACAAGCGTGACAAGCTTATTCATTTTCTTATTCTCCTTTTGAATTTTTACCACCCGATTGGGCAGTTTTTCCTTGAGATGGAATCGAGCCTTCGGTGCTTACCGTCCTGCCAGATGAGTTGTCTTTTGTCCTCCTTTGCTGGTCACTAAAATTATCAATAATGAAGTGATCCAGGCTACTACAAAACTGATAACCGCCAGGGCGCTAGCCTGGCGTCCATCCTGACGCGTATATTCGACCAGATAGATCGGGAATGTCTTGAAGCGCGTACCGACCAGAAGGTTTGTCAGTGTATATTCAGAAAATACAGTTGAAAACACCAACAGGCAACCATTAATGATTCCCGGCATGATATTGGGGATAATCACCCGGGTAAGAATGCTCCATCCGTTCGCTCCCAGACTCTGGGCGGCTTCAGTCAGCACGCGGAAATCAATCGCTTCCAAAGCGTTCACGAGAGGGCGATACATGAAAGGTAGAGAGAGAACCATACAGGCGGCGACCAGGATGGCCGGATGGTTGATGATCGGGAGGGGTATCTTGGAATAAAAACGGATCAAGGCCAGCGCAAGAACCACCCCGGGTACCCCGAAAGAAAAGGTGGTGACCATCTCGATGATAGGTTTGCTTTTCGGCACCCGCAATTTCATCCAATAAGTAGTGGGGGTGACCAACGCCAACAAACACAACATGGTGGCAAAAGATGCCAGGAAGGAATTTTTCAACGTCAGGAAAAAAGCACCTCGTGATGTGACCGCCTTCCACCACTCCAGTGTCAACCCTTCTGGCCAGAGGGTGCGGTCCCAACGAGTGGAGATGGAAAACATAAAAGTGGCGATGACCGGTACGATCATGAACAATAAAAAAACAAAGATCACGCTGGTGCGCCACACAGCCTGGGGTTTCATGCTTTCCCCTTCCTGGTACGATTGGAAAGCCAGGTATAACCGATCACACAAGCGAGCATAACCAGCAGGGAGATGATGGACAACGCATCAGCCAGCTCTGGTGCTAGCTGCACTTCGCCGCGGATCAATGCGGCAATGCGGATCGTTATCAAATCCACGTCGGAACCAGTCAAAGTCCAGGCTGTGGCATAGGCGCCAAACGAATTCGCAAAGAGCAGCAAAAATCCACTTAAAAGAGATGGAAAAAGAATAGGCAGCGCCACCCGCACCCAGTACTGGAAGGTGGATGCACCCAGGTTTATGGCAGCTTCGTGCCATTCCCGTTTCAGACCAAGGAGTGAGGGAATGATCAACAGGATCATCAACGGCAGCTGGAAGTACAAATAAGCAATGGTCAAACCAGAAATGGAGTAAATCCGGAAATTCGGGTAGAGATGGATGCCAATCTCCTTCAACAGGAGGGTGATCACTCCGGTCGATCCCAGGATTACGATGAAAGCAAAAGCTAGCGGGGCACCGCCAAAATTCGTCGACACGTCTGAAAGAGCGATCAATACATTTTGGAGGAACTTGTTCCTGGTCGTGATGATGGCATATGCGACGATGGTACCAAAAACTACCCCGAGCAAGGCTGTGTTGGTGGAGAGCTTGAGGGTATTGGAAAATGATCTTAAGAAAAGGGGATCCATCGCCTGGCGGTAGAACTCGAAAGTTAATTGGCCTTTACTTGTCAGGCTGGAGCGGATTGTGGTCAGCAAAGGCATGAGTTCGAAAGCCAATCCAAAAATGAAAAAAGGTAACAAACCCAGCCAGGGTACCCAGGAATTGTATAACCTCTTGGAACGTTGCATGGAAGGAACAGGTATCGACATTTTAAACTGCTTCAAGAAAGAGAAAGATGCAGGCCATCAATAGCCAGTTGCACCTCTCCACTATAATGACCACGGATCTGCCCGATCAGGTCGACAGCCAGGGCTGGAGGATAACAATGTGTGATTACCAGGGATTTCACTCCTGCCTGGCTGGCGATCCGGCTCACGCTGTCAGCGTTAAGGTGGTCTTCTGTTTCCCAACCGGAGGGGAAGGAACATTCGCAAATCAACAAGTCAGCTCCCTCTGCCAATTGCGCCAACTCGCCATGCGGAGCGGCATCCCCCGAATACACCATTGAGTGTCCTGCCACCTCCAATCGATAGGCCACACTATCTGGGGTGTGACCGGTGGGCGCAGACAAAATCTTGATTTTTCCAATCGAAAACTCATCCTGACGAACTTGATGGACACGCATTTCATATTCCATTGGGGAGAGATCGGGGTAGAGTTGATACATGCGCTGAAGGAAATCTTCGATGCCGAAGCAACTGGTAATCGTGAAGGGTCTGGTACGACTTGCACCGGGAGCATGATTAAAAACGAGCAACAGGGTCGCCAGATCCAGGGTGTGATCGGGGTGGAAGTGGGTGAGGAAAAGCCGGTCAATCTGATCGTATGAAATCCCAGCCTGCTCCAGCCGGCCCAGGGTCCCCGGGCCGATGTCAAATAACAAACGCATTCGATCGGCAATGACGACCAAACCAGCTGGTGAATGCTGCTTGATGGGGATGGCGGTGCCAGTTCCGAGCAGGAAGATATCCATAATTTGTGAAGAATTACAGATGTTTGTCGTGGAGGTGGAAATGTACCGGAATTATAAAAAAATTATAGCAACAGATAATATGAAAGTCAATGATTTCATATACTATAGCCAATAAAACAGGCATTAATTGATATAACAAACGAAACATAACATCATATATTGTGTTTTGTTATTAATTCATCTCTGGCCTGTCTTTGAGCTTACGGCTAAGGGTAGGATACTCGCACCAAACCAAATTTGTCGCAGCCGGCAGATGAACCAGAGAAAACATACGGCTTACTCTTGCTCCAGGCAGCATATTTTGCCAACAGGCGTTGGAAAGCGGCCTCGGCGACCGGCGTGTTCCATCCAAGAATGGCCACCGTGCCCCCCGCGCCACCCCCGGTAATTTTAGCTCCCAAAAGGTCGTTGGTTTTCTCTTCCCGCACCAACTCGACAATCTTGTCAGTGGCTTCCGAGCCAAGGCCGCATTCGCTGTAGCCAAGGTGAGCCAAATACATAAGCTCACCAAGCAGTACACCTGTGCCGGTGTCCAACAGTTCGGCCGGCCGGGAGATTAGGCTGAAGAAGCTTTGCACACGCCAGTTTTCCTCCACTGCATAACGGGTGGCGGCGCGCACAGGGTAGACCACTTCCGTACGAACCGGGGTGAATGGGTCCAGGTGGGGAGTGTATAACTTATTGAAATTTGCGCCGGATATGCTTTCGGGGAGCCTGTCTTCATAACAAGTGCGGAATTGTGATGGGGAGACGTTTGCCAGGTAGCCGTTCCATCTGGATTCAATCCAACGGGGAAGGGCTCCGCTCTTATCAAGGACGGGCTCCAGCTTTTCCAAATCACATAAAAAACGGTATCCCATAAAAGTGGCTGCACGGGCGGATTCATATTCGATCCCTGCCACCGAGTGGCGCACACCAGAGTCGATTCCCCATAGCCGGAGAATATCAGGTAGCTTGACCAATGCTTTCGGCTGGCACGGCTGACAGAGCATAGGTACGAAATAGTCTTCGTCACCCATTACTACCGTCAACTGATCCATGATGCCGCATGCAGACTGGGTCAGGGCAATCTCGACCCACTGGGTCCATTCCGCCAATTCCACGCCCTTGACCTGGATACCGTACATTTCTGACATAGCTTTCATCGGGGCAACTTCCAGGGCGGCGGATGAGCTGACTCCCTTGCCGAGTGGCACATCGGATTCAAGATACAGGGAGAAACCATGGATCACTTTCTCTGGGAATTTATTAATCAGGAAATATAAATCACCGAGAATGTAGGCGCACCATGAGCTCCTGGGATCCTGGTTGATCCAATCACGTACTTCTTCGAGAGGCTTCACCCGGCCATCTTCCATCAGGTCGGATAGGGAAAACTCGATTTGTTCCTTCCAGCCAATCGACTTTACGGCAGGATTGTAAAAATGCACACTGCGATCGGGGCGGGGTTGGACCGCAACCAGGGTAGCCTCCCGGATGGTGGTTTCGAAGACCAGACCGCCGGTATAGTCATCGTTGCCACCCATCAGATCCAACCGGCCAGGGGTGCGATTGATCAGGATCTCTGGACCTTTTTGGAAGTATCCTTTTTCAACCAGCATTCGAATGCCAGACTCGAATTTCGCCAGATCGGGATATTGTTTTGCCAATTGATTGAACGCTTGATCCATTTTTATGGCTCCTGGAAGGGATAAGGAATCCAATAATTCGGTGTAAAATGTGTATTAATTGTGACGTTTTCTATTCTAACATTTATGAAACATATAGTCAAACGCAACAAAACGAAACAAAAAACATTGACATACAAAACAAGCGGTGTATAATAAATTCACTCAGAGGCCCAATGAAGTCGTCATTACAAAGGAAGACAGGTCATACAGTTGACTGGTTGGGCTTTGCCCCGTTCCTACTATTTTGCCTGGCATTCGAAATTGTCCCGATAATTTTCTTGTTGCGAGGCAGCTTTATTGAAAAAACGACCCACCAGTTCACCATCCAGCATTACCTGGATTTGCAGCGTCCTTTATATATCAATTCTTTTATAAACAGCATCAAGCTTTCGGGACTGACGGCTATCATCGGCATGATCATAGGCACTTTCATCGGATATGCCATTTACCATTGGCCTTCGGAACGCGTGCGCGAGGCCCTTATCACCCTCTCCGACGTGACCACCAACTTCGCCGGCGCTCCCCTGGCTTTTGCTTTCGTTGTCATCCTGGGGATGAATGGTGTCATCACGCAATTCATGCTGCAATATTTCAACTACGATCTCTATCCTAAGTTCAGCATTTACTCCTTCTCCGGATTGATCCTGGCTTATGTTTATTTCCAACTACCCTTGATGGTTCTGCTTATATTGCCGGCTTTCGCCGGCATCAAAAAAGAATGGCAGGAATCGGCCCAGAGTCTGGGTGCAGATACGCTCCAATTCTGGTGGCGGATCGGCATCCCGGTCTTGATACCTTCGCTAATCGCAGGTCTGACCCTCTTATTCGCGAATGCTTTTGGGGCCTACGCCACCGCCTATACCCTGGTCCAAGCCAAGCTGTCGCTGGTAACACTCCAGATCGGCTACATGATCGCAGGCGAGGTGCGCCAGGACCAGGCAGTCGGCATGGCGATGGCAATCGGGTCCTTGTTCATTATGGGCTTGAGCATCGGAATTTACCAGGCAGCCACCTTGCGTACCCGGCGCTGGTCGAAATCTTAGAGTGATCCTTCCGGATATCAGGTAAGAAACAGTGGCGAAAAGTCGCTCCACCCCATTCCATGTTCCGAACAAGAAAATTCGCCCGGCTGGTTGGCAGGTCTTTTTGGTCGGATTTTTCCTTTTCTATATGCTCGTCCCGATCATCTCCACCTATGTCTTTTCGGTTGCCACTCGCTGGGACCGTACAATCCTACCGGAGGGATATACCCTCGAGTTCTATCAAAGGGCATTCGATGCCTCTTACTTTACGATCACCCTTCGGAATTCATTAATCTTATCCCTGGCGACCGTCCTGGTGAGCTTGTTGGTGATAGTCCCCACGGTGTACTGGGTCCATACTCGCCTGGCAGGGGCCAAGCCTTTGCTGGATATCTTGATGATTCTGCCCTTCGGGATCCCGACGGTTGTCCTGGCCCTAGCCTTGGTCCAGGTTTACAATTTTTCCCCCCTGGCCCGTTCCCCATTCTTGCTCATCGGAGCGGTCGTTATCTATTCCATGCCGTTCATGTACCGGCCAGTCGCGAATGCCATTCAGGCAATTGATGCCCATGTCATGACCGAAGCCGGCCAGAGCCTTGGGGCGAATGTCTTTCAAGTGCTATCCAAGATTATCATCCCCAACATCCTGCCTGGTATCTTGAGCGGCAGCCTGTTGGTCTTCGCCACGGTTTTTGCAGAATATACTCTCACTTCCTTGATCGTCGGTGCCAGATTTAAAACCTTCCCGTTATTGCTGGTCGAATTTACCCGCATCAACGGGAACGTCGCCTCGGCCTTTTCGGTGATCTCCTTTACGATCGCCTGGCTGGTTTCGATCCTGATTTTGTGGGTCGGAAGCAAAGGGCAAGTAGCGAAAACTAAAGCGATTCGAACTGGATAAACAAGGATAAAGCTATGTCCTATCTGGAGTTAAAGAACATAAATAAATCATACGCGGGTGTCGCGGCAGTCCACGATTTCAACCTGGACATCGAAAAGGGGTCCCTCGTTTCGTTTCTGGGGCCTTCCGGTTGCGGTAAGACCACCACACTGCGGATGATTGCTGGCTTCGAACAGTTGGATAGTGGCACAATCAGGCTGGATGGGAGTGATATTGTTCCGGTGCCACCTAACCGCCGCGATATTGGCATGGTTTTCCAGGCTTACGCCCTCTTCCCAAATTTGACGGTGCGGGAAAACATCGCCTTCGGCCTCCAGATGAAAAAGACCCCGAAAAAGGAGACAGAGAAAAGGGTCAACGAAGTGCTGGATATGGTCCGCCTGCAGGATACGGCCAAGCGCTTCCCCCATCAACTATCAGGTGGACAGCAACAACGCATCGCCCTGGCCCGTGCCCTGGCTGTTCAACCGCGCGTCCTGCTCCTGGACGAACCTCTCTCCGCCCTGGACGCCGAAGTGCGAGTCGTATTGCGTGGCGAGATTCGGCGTATCCAATCCGAACTGGCTATTACCACCGTATACGTTACCCACGACCAGGAAGAAGCTTTGTCGATTTCGGATAAGGTGGTGGTGATGAACAAGGGTTTAATCGAACAGATTGGGACGCCAGAGGAGATCTACCGGGCACCCATGTCGCGCTTTGTCGCCACGTTCATCGGCACCGCCAACCAATTTCTGGGGAAAACTTCCGGCAAGAACAAAGTCCTTTGCAATAACGTCGAACTGCTGACCGGCGACCTGAATGGTTTCGAGGAGGGACAGGCGGTGGTTGTCCTGGTCCGACCGGAGAATGTCCAGGTGCAGTCCGATAAACCTCAGCAGAAGAACTGGAACATTGTCCCGGGTGGGATTGAGACGATCACGTTTCACGGCGCGGTGACACGCCTAGGCGTCAACGTAAATGGTCAGCGAGTGGTGGCCGACATCACTGTCGCCAATACCCAACCGGTTTCATTAAATCAGAAAATCTGGCTAATGTTCCCGCCGGATGCCTGTCAGGTGATGGCTGCTGAAGAATGATTTACATCAATTCGCACGAGATCGTTCTTGATAAACAGGAGAGGTTGGAAGCCTGGACCTCTTACGGACGCGTTGTCCACCTGGCCATGAACTTCATCAAAAATTGTCCTGTCGACCCGGCCAATGGGTTGCCTTGGTATTTGACGTACTCCTGTTTCTGGATCGATCCCCTGCGTCCCACCATTTGGCCGGACAACCCGGCTGGAAAATTTGCCTGGGCGGTGACGACTCTGTTGAAATACTACCCTTATTCCGGGGATGCCAGTTACATCCAGATCGTCCGTAACATGCTTGACCGCCTGTGGGACTACCGCACTCCTGACCATTTTGCTTGGCCTGATGTTCCGTACGCCTCAGCTCATCCCGGGACGGGAGTGTACTTTGGATCCCGTGCGGACGGTGAATATGCCACCGAGCCTGATAAGATCGCTCAAGTCGGCCGGTCCTATCTCGACTTCTTCGCAATGACCGGTGAAAAAAAATACCTGGGGATTGGCACCCATTGTGCGGAAGTGTTGGCGCAGAAGATCCGCTTGGGCGATGAAACCCACTCCCCGTGGCCCTTCCGAGTAAACGTGCGGGATGGCAACCCAGTGGAGGAGTACAGCTCCCACTGGGTACCTGCCGTTCGGCTTTTTGACGAGCTATCCCGGCTGGGCGTGGGTGAATACCGGTCGATTCGAGATCAGGTCTGGGCGTGGATCGAAAAATACCCCTTGAAAAACAACATTTGGAAGGGGCATTTTGAAGATATTCGTCTCGACCCCGGTAATGAGAACCGGGACCAGGTTTCCTCGCTGGAGACTGCCCGTTACATCCTGCAAAACAAGGACCGGTTCCCAGAATGGCAGGGTCTGGTCACGGGGCAGGTCGATTGGGTGAAAGACACATTCGGAGGGTCACCTTTCTTCTCTGCTGTTCCTGTCCACGAGCAGAAATTTTGTAACTTTCCAATGGGCAGCCATACGGCCCGCTTTGCCTGTCTGTCCGCGCTGTACGCAGAACAAACCGGAGAGGCGGCTTACCGCGAGCAGGCAATCCGCTCCTTTAACTGGGCCAGTTACATGGCCAACGACGATGGGACGGTAACGGTCGGCATCGACCGCCCGGATTATTATAACCAGTGCTGGTTTACGGACGGCTATTTCGATTATGTCCCGCACTTTATCGATGGGATGGCCAGCCTGCCTGAGCTGGCGCCGGCGGATAGCGATCAT
>JADGQC010000268.1 GCA_017882125.1 Anaerolineales bacterium | reverse complement strand
GCGGGACATCTCCTTGAGATACATGCCCACCGAATCATCGCTGGAATAATCGCTAACCACAGGTTCCGGTTCAACCCAGGTTTCCAGACCTGGGACAGCTAAAAGATCTATGGGAGGGGGTTCCATTACCTCGGGGTCCACCACGTCCACTCCCCGGTGGCGCAAAGCCAGCATGATGACAGACAACCGTTCGGCATCTTCACCCACCTCTGGAGAGACTTCCAGCAGGTCATCTGTAGTTAAATAGCCCTGGATGGAGGCTTTCTCCAGAAGCAGGCTCAAGACTTCCCGATTGCGATGTCGTCGGTCAAGTGGCGCCATATATCACCCTCCTCACCAGGCGCGTCCTACCTCAACAGGTCCTTCAACGCCGCGAAAGGCGAAACGGACTCGGGCCGGTGCCCGCAGTCACGCTGGTTCAGATTCTCACCGCAGACCAGGCATAGACCTTTGCAGTCCGGTTTACAAACCGGGCTGATGGGGAATTCGAGCAAAGCATACTCGCGCAGCAACGGCTCCAGGTCGATCTGGGCGTCCTCTGGAACGAGCAGGCCGGAATCGGTGATGTTGCTTTTATCGAACGCATACAGGTCGGAGAATGACCATTTTAGAGGTTGGGAATAAGTCTCCAGGCAGCGGACGCATTCCAGGTCCGCGGCTGCGCCGAACTTGCCTTGCAGCAGCAGTCCTTGCGGGGTGCGGTCAAAACGCGCCGTGCCGGTAAATTTAACCACAGTCAGGTCCTCCCCCAGGCGCATTTTTTCGTAGTCGTAATCAAAATCACGGCGTGTACCGATTGGCGACTTGATCAGGAATCCGACATTGAGCCGTAGAGGACGACGAAGGTTGGTCACAAGAATACTTCTATACGCAAGTTTTGGAAGTACTACATTCTAGCACAGCGGGGACTCGAAGTCAAGAATTCTTTAAGATTTATCCAGGATGTTCTCCAGAGTACTGCTTAAATATCCTATCCAAAATCTAATTTTTTCCAACCTTTCGTTACAGTAAAGGAAATAGAGTCATGCAGGAAACTGGATAGAGTCCAGATATCAAATAAGAAGGGAAAAATTGTTGACTTTTCGAAAAAATGCCTCTATACTGTTAAAGGATTTTCGCCATATTTTTTTACTCAGGAGGAGGCAAAAATGGATTCACATCCCTGGTTAGCGCATTACGATAAAGGAGTTCCGCAAACAATCAATTATCCTTCGGTTCCCATTTTCTATTTCCTGGAAGAATCGGCAAGGAAATATCCCGATCAGCCCTGTACAATCTTCAAGGGCGCGGAGATTTCCTTCCGGGAAATGAACGCCATCACCGACAAATTGGCTGCAGCTCTGGTCGGGATGGGCGTCAAGAAGGGCGATCGCGTGGGGATCTTCATTCCTAACACACCGCAGTTCGTCATGGTCTACTTTGGAATCCTCAAGGCAGGCGGAGTGGTCGTCGCCATCGACTCGCGCTACACAGCACCTGAGATTGTCCATCAGGCGAATGATGCCGGTGTTGAGATCCTGTTCGTCATGAGCAACTTCTACAAGACAATGAAGACCGCTCAACCCCAAACCAAGATAAAAACGCTGATCGTGACCAACATCAAGGAGGCACTGCCGCCGATGTTGAAAACATTGTTCACGCTGCTCAAGGAGAAGAAAGACGGTTTTCGCGTGGAACTGGCACCTGGCGATATCTGGTTGCAGGACCTGCTTGCCAAGTACAAACCCGCAGACCGCCCCAAACTGAATATCGGGGCAGATGATATTGCCCTGTTCCAGTACAGCGGCGGGACCACCGGTGTCTCGAAGGCTGCCGTCGCCATGCACAGCAACTTGGTCGCCAATGCCCTCCAGATCGTCGACTGGATGACCAACCTGCAGGTCGGGAAGGAGACGGTGCTGATGGCCATCCCGCTCTTCCACGTCTATGGCATGGTGGCTGGTATGCTCTTTGCGATCTCATCGGGTGCCAGCCTGGTGATGGTGCCAAACCCGCGTGACATGCCGGATTTGCTCGACAATATCAAGAAGTTCCACCCGACCATCTTCCCCGGTATCCCCATGCTATATAACGCCATCAATAATCGTCCAGACGTCATCGCTGGGAAATATGACCTGCACTCCATTAAGGCTTGCATCTCCGGCTCAGCGCCGTTGATGCGCGAGACCAAGGAACGGTTCGAAGCGCTCAGCGGCGGTAAGGTCGCCGAGGGCTACGGTCTTTCAGAAGCGCCAACCGCCACCCACTGCAATCCGCTGATGGGTATCAATAAAACCGGTTCGATCGGAATGCCCTTCCCCGACGTGGATGCAAAAATCATTAGCCTGGATGACGGCGAGACCGAGATGAAGGTCGGCGAGACCGGCGAATTGGTCATCCACGGCCCGCAGGTGATGAAAGGCTATCACAACATGCCCAAGGAAACAGCCAATACCCTGCGCAAATTAAAAGATGGCCGGGTATGGCTTTTCACCGGCGATATCGCCCGCATGGATGAGGATGGCTACTTCTATATCGTCGATCGCAAGAAGGAACTGATCAAGCCCGGTGGCGAGCAGGTCTGGCCGCGTGAAGTGGAAGAAGTCATCGCCACCAATCCGAAAGTATTGGATGTTGGCGTGGCCGGCATTCCCGATCCACTTCGAGGCGAGGCGATCAAGGCCTGGGTGGTGGTTAAGCCCGGCGAAACCTTGACCGAGGAAGATGTCAAGCAATGGTGCACCAAGAGCCTTGCGAAATACAAAATCCCCAGGCAAGTTGAGTTTCGCACGGAACTGCCCAAGACCACCGTCGGTAAAACCCTG
>JADGQC010000084.1 GCA_017882125.1 Anaerolineales bacterium | reverse complement strand
TAGATCCAAATCCACAATTCACTCAAAATCAGGATGGGAGCAAACCTGGTATTTATCCGTTTTTAAAAAATTGGCGCGAATTAACCGCCAATAAAAAAAGTCCACTATTGATAAAAGGCATCCGAAGTCCAGGGTCTTCGAGAAGAGAAGAGAATATCTCTTGAATTCCCGAGATCACCTGTTCTTGCGAAATGCCTTTTTCGCCAGTAGACCGATTTTCATTACACTAGACTTTACTCTTTTTTAATAAATTAGTCAAGTACCTAACCAGGTTTTCGATTATTTTAAAGTACGACAACTATAAATCTGCGCAACGAATGTGTGAGATTTTTGCGGTGGACATTCAGATTTATTGAACCCTCTGACATCCATGTCATTACGGGGGACAATTATGCCGGTCTTCCCACAGAATGGTTCAATCCTTATACCAGGTTAACCCACGTCACGAAATCAATTAACATTGAATGATTTTCGAACACTTCTTCCACTCAAAAGGATGATCAAAACCTTTTCAGACGAACCGGTATTAATCAGGAAATTATTTTTTCGTTTGCAGCAACCGCTGGCGGGTGTAAGGAATTAATCCGCCCGCGTCGATAATCGCCTGACGCGCCTGCGGCAGGGGTACCACCTTGAAGTTTTTACCGCTCGTTAGATTCAACACTTGCGTCGCCGAGATTTTAAGTTCGTCCCCTTCATCGGCTTCGATATCGGGGCATATGATAGTGTTTAGTCCAAGGTTAATGGAATTCTGCAGGAAGATACGGGCGAAATCCCTGGCGATGACAATGAAATCCGGTCCCTTGAGGCAGGAGGCAGCCTGCTCGCGGGAAGAACCACAGCCGAAATTATTCCCAGCCACGATCACGCTCTGCGGCGCGATATCCTGATTCTTTACGCGGCGATTAAAGTCGACCAGGTCGGCAAATATATATTGAGGCGTTTCCGTGGGCAGCACGGTCGCCATGAATCGTCCGGGGTAAATAATATCGGTCGAGACATCATCCCCGAGTTTGAGAACTACTTTTGTCATGCTCAGGCTCCTTTCCGGGGATCGGTAATTTTCCCGGTCAATGCGCTGGCGGCTGCCACGGCGGGAGAGCAAAGGAATACCTCGGCAGCTGGATTACCCATGCGACCTTTAAAATTCCGGTTTGTTGTGGCCAGGGCAACATCCCCATCCGCCAGGGCACCCTGGTGCACGCCCAGGCATGGACCACAGCCCGAGTTCATCACCACTGCTCCGGCATTCATAAGCGACAATAAATATCCGTCCTGCAGTGCCTGGCGATAAATGCGCGCCGAGGCCGGGAATACCAGCATGCGCACATTACGGGCAACTTTTTTTCCTTCCAGGATTTGGGCGGCAATGCGGATGTCATCGAGACGTCCATTGGTGCAGGAACCGATCACGATCTGGTTGACCTGTTTTCCGACAACTTCCTGGACGGGCTTGACATTGTCCACTGTATGAGGGCAGGCAACCTGCGGGTCCATCGCCGAGGCGTCGATTTGGATCACCCGGTCATAAATGGCTTCTGCATCCGGTTGGAGAATTTCGATGCGCCCCTTGACACCCGCGTCATCATTTAAATATCGCACCGTTTCCGCGTCGCCCGGAACGATTCCCGCAGTTGCACCGGCTTCCACTGACATATTGCAGATCGTCAACCGTCCGGATGTTGAAATTTTTTTGATCGCCGGCCCGTGGAATTCGATGACTTTGAAATTGGCCCCCTGGGCCGAGATCTTACCGATAAGGTAAAGGATCAGGTCCTTGGGCAGGACGTATGGATGGAAGTCGCCGTGTACCTCCACCTTGATCGTCCCGGGAACTTCAACATTCAGGACTCGCCCCAGGGCCCAGACGGAGGCCATCTCGGTGGCTCCAATGCCAAAAGCAAATGCACCCAGCGCGCCGTGGCTCGTGGTATGGCTGTCCGTGCCCACCACCACCGCTCCCGGTCGAACATATCCGTTTTCCGGCAGGATCTGGTGGCAGATTCCGCCTTCGTCACCGCGGATGTCATGGAATTTTCCGATGCCCTGTTTGCTGACGAAATCGCGCACCTTCTTCTGGTTGGTGGCTGTTTTTGAGCTCTCAGCCGGCACGCGGTGATCGAAGATAATAGCGATCCTGTCAGGGTCCCAGACCCTGGCCTCGAGCCCTGTTCCCTGGTAGATCTCCTGAAACTGGTTCAGCACAAGGGCTGCATTCTCGTGTGACATGGCCAAGTCCACATGTGGCTCGACCACGTCCCCCGCCTTGACGGCCGGCTGCCCGGTAGCCCGGGCCAGTATTTTTTCAACCAATGTCATTCCCATGGATTTCTCCTGCGATCTGGAGTGTGGGCCTTAGCCCATTAAACTGAGATGAATATTAAATGAGGAGGCTGATTTTATTAGCCTGGGGTCCATTAAATAACAGCTTTTTCTTTCAGCACCCTAATTTCTTCGGTGCTGTATCCCAACTCTTCCAGGATGGATCCGGTATTCTCGGAAAGCCTGGGCGGTGGCATCTCGATCTGAGCGGGGGTCTTGGAAAACTTGGCGGTCATATTGAAGATCTTGATTTTCCCAATCCCGGGTTGTTCCACCTCGGCGATGACCTGGCGATGCTCCGCCTGCCCGCAGGTCAGGGCGGCTTCCAGGCTTACCACGTCACCGGAGGGGATGCCCCTGGCGTTGAGCGTTTCCACCCAGTGGGCTGTGATATCCCCGGCCAGTTTTTCTTCCAGGAGCGGGGTCAGCAGGGAGCGATTGGATTTGCGCGTGTCGCGCTCCTGGAAACGGGGATCTGTCTTCAGCTCAGGTAATCCCAACTCGTCTGCCAGGTCCTCCCACTGCTGCTGTTGGTTGGCGGCAATATTAATGTAGCCATCCTTCGTCTTGAACATGCCCGACGGAGCGGCAGTAAAGTTATCGTTGCCCAGCAAAACCGGTGGCTGCCCTCCGATCAACAAGTTGGCAGCCACCCAACCCATCAGCGGCATGATTGAGTCCAACAGGGCGATGTCGATGAATTGACCCTGGCCGGTATGCTCACGATAATACAAGGCTGCCATGATGGCAAAGGCGGCGTTCATCCCGCCTACCGTGTCGCAGACCGGGAACCCGCTGCGGAGAGGGTTGAGGGTTTCGTCACCGTTGACAGCCATCACGCCTGAAAGTCCCTGGATGATCTGGTCATAGGCCGGCTTGAATGCATCCGGTCCGGTCTGCCCAAACCCGGAGATCGCGCAATAAATGATCCCGGGGTTGATCTTGCACAATTCGTCATAGGAAAATCCCAGCCTTGCCATCACGCCTGGGCGGAAGTTTTCAACCAGGATATCCGCGGTCTTGGCAAGTTTTACAAAGATCTCTTTACCTTCATCGGCTTTCAGGTTTAGTGTCAGGGATTTCTTATTGGCGTTCTGGGCCAGGAAACTGGTACCGAGCAGTTGCTGGTTGTACTTCGGCACGTTGCCCAGCTTGCGGGCCAGGTCGCCGCCGTCGGGATTTTCGATTTTGATCACGTCTGCTCCCATCAGGGCCAGGTGCAGCGTCGCGAATGGTCCCGAAAGCACATTGGTCATGTCGAGCACGCGGATGCCTTCCAGCAGCTTCATGCGCCCTCCCCCGATCTGTCCTGGCCCAAGAAATCAACGATTGATCCTGATTTCAAAATGAAGCCGGGCAGTTCCCGGTCAAAGTATTTGCCAACCTGGCGCGCTACGGTGAGCAGCACATCAAGTTGAATGTCCTTGCGCAGTCCCATCCGTTGCAGCGAATGGACCAGGTCCTCGGTGCTGACGTTCCCGGCCGGAAGTTTTGTAAACGGACAGCCGCCAAGTCCGCCGAATGCGGATTCGAACCAGGTCACACCGCTGTTCAGCGCCGCAAAGCAGTTGGCCAGTCCCAGCCCATAGGTGTTGTGGAAGTGGCAGGCCAGTACCACCAATGGATTCAGCGCCCGGATGGCACCGAACAAGTCCGCGACCTGCTGCGGATGAGCGTGGCCGGCTGTGTCTGCCAGGCTGATGTTGCAAATGCCGGCTTCCAGGTAGGCCTTGACGATATTAATCACCTTTTCCCTGTCAACCGGACCCTCGTATCCGCAGCCGAACGCGGACTGGACCGAGACCTGCACGCTTTTCCCGGCGGTCATGGCTTGCCTGGCCATCGCGACAATTCGTCCCAATGCTTCGCTGGAGGTCATGCCGGTGTTCTTCCGACTGTGGGTCTCGCTGGCAGACACGCCCATGCAGAACATCTCCACGCCGCACGCCAGGCCGCGCTCCAGTCCCTTTTCATTTAATACCAGCCCTGAAAGGATCACTCGGGCGGGTTTGTTCCCAATGAAATGGTGGAATAAAGCGTCGGTATCGGCCATTTGCGGTACCTTCTCGGGGTTTACGAATGACCCGAGCTGGACGACATCGATGCCTGAGGTGCACACCCCTTCGACCCAGCGGATCTTTTCTTCCAATAGGACGGTTTTCTTCTCTGCCTGCAGGCCATCGCGTGGCCCGACTTCGTGGATAATGATTTTATTCATAAGTCTAAGTAAAAAATATCATTCTAGTTGTAAGGCGGTCGCGAAGATAATTCCGCTCAGTCCGCCCTGCGGATCCTTTATATCTTGGCTGCAATCGCCTCTCCGATTTCAAGGGTCGTATTTGACCCACCCATATCATAGGTTCTGACTTTGCCTTCTTTGACTACTTCGGCAACGGCTTTTTCCACCGCGGCTCCCTTTAGTTCCTCCCCCAGCCAATCGAGCATCATCTTGGCGGCCAGGATGGAAGCGATCGGATTAACCTTGTATAGCCCGGCATACTTGGGAGCCGAGCCATGACTTGGTTCGAAGACTGCCAGTTTTTCACCGATATTCCCTGAACAGGCGAAACCGAGCCCTCCAACCATTTGGGCACACAGGTCGGAAATGATATCTCCGTAAAGATTAGGTGCCACCAATACGTCATAACTCAGCGGGTTCTTCAACAGCCACATGCAAATGGCGTCCACATTTGCTTCATCCATTTGGATCTCTGGATATCCCCTGGCGACTTCCCTGGCAGTGTCCAGGAATAAACCGTCCGTGGCGCGCACCACGTTAGCTTTATGCACAACGGTGACTTTCTTTCGCCCAAATTTCCTGGCAAAATCGAAAGCCGCCCGCACGATGCGTTCGCATCCCTTGCGCGTATTTACCTTCACAGAGATGGCATACTCGTCACCGCGCAGGTCCTTGAATGGCGCAAAGGGTTTGGATTCCTGGGCTAGCACGGCTGCCACATTGGCGGGTACCGGGTTGAATTCCACACCGGCGTACAGGTCTTCTGTGTTCTCACGAAAAACAACCAGGTCGATCCCCTCTTTATAATTCAATGGATTATTCGGGTATCCCTTGCATGGACGCAGGCAATCATATAGATCAAAAAGCTGGCGCATCCGCACGATGGGTGAACGGTAGGTCAACCCTTTTCCTTTTAATTCTGAAACCAATTCGGCCTCCGCCGTTTTAACCGGCTTGGAGGTTATGGCACCAAACATGGCCGCGTCGACCTTCTTGAGCAGGTCGATTGTCCTGACCGGGAAGGCGTCCCCTTCCTTGCACCAGAATTCCCAGCCGATATCCCCATGGATATACTCGGCATTTAAATTAACTTTGTCCAGCACAATTTTTGTTGCATCGAGCACGTCCACCCCCACCCCATCCCCTGGAAGCCATGCAATCAGATATTTGCCATTCTTATTAATTTTGCTATCCATGCGCTTCTCCTGATTAAATGGTAAATACACCTAGGAATACATCGAGTACACATTTTAGCCAAGAGACTTGAAAAGTAGAAGTGACAGATGTCACCCACAATGGCATATGGGATTTCTTAAATAAATATTGAAACAGGTCAATCGCTGGTACTGCCTGTGTTCCCGGGTAGAATAACAGCAATTGCCCGCCTTCATTAATTTCGCATGGACTGAATAATGCATTGTTTTGACAGTAAAATATAGTCCGCACAGCCTTACTTTTTTACGATGCGAACTGCTCATGCTGAATAAATCGACAAAGACGAATCGGGTTTTGGGACTTCTATCCGGGTTAACCGCGGCTGCCATCTGGGGCGGCATGTACGTGGTCAGCAAGGTGGTCATGACGGTGGTCCCGCCTTTCTCGCTTATTGTCACCCGTCTCGTCCTCGGGATTCTGACACTGACCATTATCGTACTGATCCGCAAGAGTTGGAATGTGAGCCGGCGCCAGTTCTGGCAGATTTTTGGGGTAGGCCTGGTGGGCTACGGGATCTCTCTCGGTTTTCAATTTGTAGGCACCAACCTCTCTACGGCAGCCAACGGTTCGCTGGTTACTTCCACCACCCCCGCCTTCGTCCTCTTGTTCGCCGCCTTGCTCCTGGCCGAAAAGGTCACCCCCAGGCGGTTGTTGGCGCTGGGGATCGCCACCCTTGGTGTGGTGGCGGTCATCGACCCGCGCAGCGCCGCCCTCTCGCCCTCTTTCTTCTGGGGCAATATGAGCCTGGTTGCCGCTGCATTAACCTGGGCGCTTTATTCGGTCCTCATCCGCAAAGTCACCCGCGACACTGATGTCCTCTCCACCACACTGATCGCTTTCATTGGCGGTCTCCCTGTATGCTTGCCGTTAGGCGGTTGGGAGCTGGCGACTCACCAGATTGGGACTATAAGTGTTTGGGTGGTTGGCGGCATCTTGTTCCTGGGCATCATCTCCACTGCCCTGGCGATGTTCTTGTGGAACACTGCATTTTCGATTCTGGATGCCGGAGCTGCCTCATTGACATTTTTCGCGCAGCCCGTGGTCGGGACCCTGCTCAGCGTCCTTTTTTTGAGTGAGCACATCACTCCCTTGTTTGTCCTCGGTGGGGTCCTGATTGGTTGTGCTCTCCTCCTCGCGAGTAAAGCCTGACTCCTCTGGATAAATATCATTCCTATCCATTGCCAAATACGATAAACCGGATATAATATAGCGAATTTACTTCCATTTTCAGAGAAATGGGTATAAATTGTGAGACTCTGAATATAATGGATTTTTCCCTGGAGTGGAATTTTAAGGCTGAACTGGCAATGAAAAAGAAGTCTTTTCAAGAATCCAATGTTAGCTTGTCAGCATTTCCCGATACGAACAAGGTGCCGGTCGCTTTAAGTTGGATCGTAACGCACCAGTGGTGGGGGATCATATTGGTAGCCCTGCTTTTGATATCCTTTGAAGTTTACGATTTTTCCCATAAACAAAATCCTTTGATATATATTATCGAGACTGTCCTTTTTCTTGTCCTCCTGTGGGTGATTGGGTTATTACTCGCTTCCTTATCACGCGGAGTACGTAACCAGTCTCGCATTATCAAAATTCTTGATGCGAAGCACAAACTAAGCATGGAATTCTCCGGGTACCACGAGTGGGATGTGCTGGTCAACCAGATCGCCAAATTTCCAGGCACACTTGTGGGAGCCAGTCAGTCATGTTTGTTTGTGTCCAATATCATCACCAACCAATTTGATATGGTTGCTCAATGGAGCCAGGGGGGGGAAGATAAAATAGAATTATGTGTGGGGGCATCCTGTCAGGAATGTTTCCGGAATCGATCCGGGGCTGAATTGGCGTTTTTCCAGAGTGTCTCAGAACCTTTGACTGGCGGGTTTTATTCCCAGGCTTATAAGTATTGCCTGGCTATTAAAGATGAAGAACGATTGCTGGCTGTTTTACAATTCGTCCTCGATCCAGAGCGGTCCCTGACCGTGGAGCAGGTTGATATTTTTCGGAATATCAGCGATGATATTGCGGTTGCTCTCAAGGCAGGCCAGGACCGCCAGGTTTTGCAGGAAATGCTCACATCGGAGACTGCCCTGGCTGAACGAAGGTCGGTATCTCATTATTTGCACGACCACCTGGGGCAAAGCTTGGGATACCTGCACTTAAAAATGGATCAACTCCTTACCAATAAAGGACAACTTTCCCTTGGTACAGTTCTCGAAGATCTGGAACTCATGCGCAGTGCGGCCGATGAATCTTATGGGATCGTGCGGGGTGTCCTTGAAACCATGCGCCCGGAAACAACCCAGACGTTAACCAATTTGCTTCTGGAATATGCCCGGAAGTTATCCCAGCGTGCAAATTTCAACCTTGATTTTAAAACCAGCGGAAAACCAGTTCTCCTTCCCGAGCAGGCCCAAAGGGCGGCCTTCTATGCATTCGAAGAATTGCTCAGCAACGTGGAAAAGCATGCCAGGGCAACCAGGGTGACCATCCGGGCCGATTGGAGCCCGGGTGAATTATCATTGTCCATCTCGGATAATGGGGTTGGGTTTGACCCACAGGGTGTAAATTCTGACCAGCACTTTGGGTTGGAGATCCTGAATGAGCGCATGGCAATGGTGAACGGCCATGTATCCTTTATAACAAGGGAAAAGTCAGGTACAGTTGCAAATATCCTCGTCCCAGTTTCATCTCAAAGTCGGTTGGGAATGGGTTCATGAGCCAGCAAATTCCTTCGGCTAGGACAACCAAGAAGGTATTGGTTATAGACGACCAGATCCTCTTTCGCGAAGGGTTGGAGAGTCTGTTGGGTTCCACCAAGGACTTTGAGATGGTTGGCTGTGCAGGCACTGTTCATGAGGGTTGCGAACAGGCCCTGTTGTTTAAGCCCGATATCATTCTTATGGATATTTCCCTGCCTGACGGAACAGGCCTGGATGCGATCCGCGCGATTCTTCCTCGTGTCCCTGACTGTAAAATTGTTTTCCTGACTGTTCACGAAAGTGATGAAAACCTTTTTGCAGCTATTCGACTGGGGGCAAAGGGCTACATGCTTAAAAACATTGGAAGCAATGAACTGCTTTCCAGCCTGCGTGCTCTTGATCGAGGCGAGGAAGCTGTCTCTCGTAAAATGGTCAGCCGGATCGTGGAGGAGTTTGCCCGCACTCCTAAATCCAGTTCTGGGGATGATAAATTGCTGGTGACCCTGAGCCCGCGCGAACTTGATGTGCTGCGTGAAATAGAAAGCGGAGCAACCAACCTGGAGATAGCTCAACGGTTGTTCTTGTCAGTAAACACCGTAAAGCACCATATCCGCAATGTATTCAGTAAATTGGGGATGAAAAACCGGCGGCAGGTTGCCTCCTTTGCCCGCAAGAACGGCCTAGGCAGGAAATTATCAAGCACCAATGACATATAAATCTGGCGTGAGGGAAACAAAAGGGGGTTAATCACCGTTTCATAAAGGGTTAATACTATTCAATTCGGACCATCGAGAGATGGTCCTTTTTTAATCCTGTTTTTCCTTTGCGGGTAATGGACAAGGGTGGAATTACCAACTATTATCTTTTATAGGATAAATATTATCTAATTAGGCAGATAACCATGATCATAACATGTGTTCTGGTGATGAAACAAGATTCGTTATTAAATCGAGCCCTCGCAAGCGCACTCTTAAGGTCGGATTGCGAAATTAAGATAATACCGAGCTCAGCCAATGATGCCAAAGGCTTGATTGCCGAAACATCAAAATTCAAACCGGATATTGTCATCATCGGCGAATCCATGCCGTTAGCCAGGAAAGATGCCCTGGGGAGCATCCTTATGAGTTATCCCGAAATGCGGGTCGTGGTAGTGAGTGAAGATACGAATTGGTTGCACATCTTTCATAAAACCGACAAGTTGATGACTCGCCAGGCTGATTTATTGGATGTACTTTGCCTTTAATAAATGAACAGGCGTTAAGAAACAGTCAAACAAAAATCTCACTCTCATTGTTATTTGGCAGTCCATTAATAAAATTGATGACTGCGCATGTACGATAAAAAACCTACTTTATTGAAGGAGTAATTATGACAACAGATCAGGTTGTTTCCAGCAAAGTTTTTACCCAGGAAACCAGAGCAAATCAGAACAGTCTGACCCTTTCGGTGATTGTTCCAACCCGGAATGAAGCCGGAAACGTGAACTTGTTGCTCACCAGCATCCGCAACGCGTTTTATGGCACCTCCATTGAAGTCATCTTTGTGGACGACTCCACCGATGAGACTCCCCAGGTTGTGGAAG
>JADGQC010000267.1 GCA_017882125.1 Anaerolineales bacterium | reverse complement strand
CCCGGCGCTGTGTTCAACAGGTTTTGCTCCAGCCCATTACGAAGAAAGGTTGGAAGTTCAGGCCTTTGCCGCCTGCAGTACCGAAGGTAGCAGTTCAGCCGCGGCGCGCACCTGGTCGGTGGAGCAGGAGAAGGCAAAGCGGATGTAGCCTTCGTTGTCCGGTCCAAAAGCAGAGCCGGGCGCCGATCCGATGCCAGCCTGGTCGATCAGGTAATTCGTCATGGACCAGTCGTCGGTCTTGCCCTGGTAGCCGGGCCAGTCGGGACTGATGCTGGCCCACATGTAGAACGCCCCGGAAGGCTTGAAGGCTTTGACGTACGGGCTTTTTTCCAACCCGGCGAAAAGTATATCCCGGCGGGCCTGGTATTCGGCAGCCATTGCCAGGGTGGCATCCTGCGGACCGTTGATGGCGGCGGCCGCGCCGTACTGGGTCACCGAGTTGACCCCGTTGATCGTGCAGCGAACCAGTTTTTTTAAGCGCATCAGGATCAAGTCATCGGTGGCGATGACGTAGCCCAGGCGCAGCCCGCTCATGGCGTAGGTCTTCGACAGCGAATGGACCGTGATCGTTCGTCCCTTGGCAGCGGGCAGCGATCCGATCGCCACATGCTCCTCACCGTCGAAGATGACGTGCTCATACGCCTCGTCGCTCACCAGCAGCAGGTTGTGTTTCTCGGCAATCGCGGCGATCTCTTCCATCGTCTTGCGCCGCACCACCATCCCGGTGGGGTTGTGGGGCGTGTTGATGAAGATGGCGCGCGTCCGCGCGGTGATGGCAGCTTCGATATCGGCCGGGGCATACAGGTATCCCTCTTCGGCGCGCAGCCGCACCGGCACGGGCACGCCGCCTGCCAGGCGGATGTTCTCGGCGATCTCGGTCCACATCGGGTTGGGCAGGATGACCTCGTCCCCGGGGTCGAGCAGTGCGCGGAAGATGATGTACAGCCCGTTCATGCCGCCGTTGGTGACGATCACATTGTCCGGCCCCGGGACCTCCAGCTTGTTTTCGGTGGTCACCTTGCGGTGGATCGCCTGCCGCAGCGCGGGGATCCCGGTGGAAGCGGTATAGTGGGTCTGACCATCGCGCAGCGCCTTCTCCATGGCCTCACGCGCATGCGCGGGGATGTCGAACGATGGGTCACCCGACTCCAGCCGCAGGATCTTGCGGCCTTTTGCCTGCTGGTCCAGCAGACGGTCGCGCACCTGGACGATGGCGCCCAATGAAACCTGGTCGACGATATTTGCCATAACAGCCTCCGGATTGTTAAATTTTTTGATTATACCCCGCCAGGGTCAACCAGTGCAATCATTTAAGATAAATTGAGGAATTAATGGATGCAGCAAGGCCGCGGCATTAGCACAACGAAATTATTTCCCCCGGATTCTTATCGATCAGAACGAAAGGCTTTTGACCAGGATCAGGCAGGGGTTATGTTCCCCCCAGATCTGTGGAAATTCTTCCAGCGGACGAAATCCCATCGCCGCATAAAAGGCAAGCGTGCCAGCATAGCCTTTGTCGGGCCGGGAGGGACCCAGGGTCTTGACCTGCATATACTCCACCCCCAGGTCGCGGGCGTGGGACTCGGCCGCTTCCACCAGCGCCTGCCCGATCCCGCCGCGCTGGGCTTCCGGGCGGACCCCCATCACATAGATTTCCGCAGAGAACGGGTTGTGTTGTTTCAGGCTTAGGAAGCCGGTTACGTTCCCGCCCGATCTTGCCAGGAAGGTCGGAAGCGCCTCGATCTCGCGTTGGTAATCCTGGATGGCTTGTTCAATGCCGAACCAATCCGGCAGCTCCCGCAGGATGGAAGCGCACACTGAAGACTGGTTTCGCAGGGGTCCTTCGATTATGAAGTCCATCTCAAATGGAGATCGATGTCCCTGCGCGCAGGCTCTCCATCACGGCAAAGGTCGCCCGCGTCACGCCGACCAGGTGCTCGTAGGGGATGGGCGGTTTGCCGCCAGAGTTGATGGCTCCCACGAACGCGCTCCATTCGCCGCCCCAGCCTTTATCCTGCGCTTTCTTTTCAACTGTCCGCTTTCCATTCCGGGTTGTTTCCAGCGAGCGGAAGTCGTCCAGCACCGCCACGTCTCCGCCGCAGAAGACCTCTAGGCGTTCCTTCGGGAAGGATTTGTCGCCGTTGGCCAGGTAATCCACCACGCCGACGGAGCCGTCCGGGAAGGTGAAGGTCATCGAGAGATTGTCCGCCCGGTATTTGCCGGAGTCCGGCAGCGCCTGGGCGCTCACCGAAACCGGCGCAGCCCCTGCCAGGAATGCCAGGAAATCCACGAAATGACAGGCTTCGCCGATCACGCGCCCGCCGCCCTGGGCCGGGTCCTGCGTCCAGTGGGTCAGCGGGAGATGGCCGGCGTTGATACGGTAATGGGCGTACAGCGGTTCGCTGCGCTTCTCCAGGAATTTAAAGAGGCTGGCTGCCAGCGGGGCGAACCTGCGGTTGAAGCCCACCGTCAGCAATCCGGGCTGAGCCGGCTCCGGCCCCCTGGATTTGCCTTTTATTTCGGGTCCCATCCCCAGCGCACTGATCACCTTGTCCAGCCCGGGCTCGTCGATCGCCAGCGGTTTCTCCACGAACACGTGCTTTCCGGCTTGCAGCGCCCTGGCTGCCAGGTCGGCGTGCGTATCGTGCCGTGTGAGGATGGCGACCGTGTTGATGTCCGGGTCGTTCAGGATTTCAGCGTTGTTCGAAGCGGCATAAGCGAAGCCGAATTTTTTAGCGGAAGCCTGGGCGTGCAGCCCGCCTGCCGATGCAATTCCCACCAGCTCCAGCCCGTCCACTTTTTGCAGGGCGGGCAGCAGCGTT
>JADGQC010000266.1 GCA_017882125.1 Anaerolineales bacterium | reverse complement strand
ATGGTTCTTTCCAATCCACAAATGTTTCCTGGCGGGGATCGAGCTCACCAACCGCCTCATATCCCAGCTCGAACAGGTCCGAGTAAAAATAGGACAGGTGATCGTAAGCTTCGGAGGCGCCCGCCATGTTGCGCCCGGCCTGGCGCCCCATGCTGTTGGCATTGTCTTTGTGCTCGACGCGCATGCGTTTGTCGAGGGCAGGGTTATAGAATTCTGCCACATCCCCAGCTGCAAAGATGCCCAGGCGGCTGGTGGCGAGTGTCCGGTCAATGACGATCCCATTCCCTATCACTAGTCCTGCCGATTTGGCGAGTTCCACATTGGGGAGGATGCCGATCCCGGCGACCACGGCATCCACCAGCAGCTCCCTGCCGTTCTTTGTCTTTAGCACCACCTTCCCCTGGCTTGGTTCGGCTCCGCTAAGTACCTCCCCCGGCCAAATCGTGACTCCTTTTTTAATGTAAAAATCGTTCAAGAACAGCGACAGGTCATGCGGGTAGATCGCCGCGCCGATGCCGTCCTCCGGGAACAGCATGGTCACCTGCCTGCCGTTCATTGCAAGGGCAGCCGCTATTTCCGTGCCGATGAAGCCGCCACCGACAACGGCGAATGTCAGGTTGCGCTGGCTGAGATCTAACAGCCGTCTGTAATCGGGCAGGGAACGGTAATAGATGATCTGATCGCCGCCAAATGGCAGCCGTCGCGGGGTGCCTCCGGTCGCCAGCAGGATCTTTTCACCCTTGTACGTTGTCCCCTGGTCGTCTTTGATGGTGAGGCTGCCCGGGTCAAGCGAGACGATATTTCGGCCCAGGTGGAACTCGGCCTTAAGGTCTTCGGTCTTGATCCAGATACTGTCCAATGGCTTGCCCTTCCACAACCCCTTGCTGAGCGGCGGGCGCTTGTAGGGCGGGTCGCTTTCCATGCCAACCAGTCCGATCGATCCTTCCTGGTCGAGCTCCCGTATACCGCGTATGGCAGCCGCTCCGGTCATCCCGCCGCCGACGATCAGGTACTTGTAGTTTTCCATTTCCACTCCTGACATTTCTTTATATTCTATGCATTGAAATCATCCCGTTACAAAATATACCCTGCGGTTGTTTTCCGGTGAAGGATATTTATGAAAGGATAATCCGGATCAATTCCTTGCTTTCCTGCAGCCAGGTCATCGGGTTCATGGCTCGTTTGATATAAGTGATCACACCGTTTGGATCAACGATCACGGAAGCGGTATGTTGAATCCCAATGAAGTTCTTTTGGAGCTCAAACTGGTGATAGATATTGCGCTCGGGATCTGCAAGCACCGGGAAAGGCGCTTTGAGTGACTCGGCATACCTGCCCGCACGCTCCAATGTATCGCCAAGGATAACCAGTACTTGCACTCCGGCTTTTACAAACTCAGCATTCAAGCGCCCCAACTGGGCGACATGCGAACGGCACTGCAGTCACTCGTACGCCCGCACGAAGAACAGGACTACTTTTTTGCCGCGATAATCGGAGAATTTGACCACTCCACCCTTATTTGACGGCAGGGTAAAATCGGGCACTTTTGACCCAACCACCAATTCATTTTCCGCCATATTCACATCCTTCCTTTGTTCATCATAACCCGGGATATCTTAAGGTGCATTCGCAAGCCGGGAAGGTTTTGCCGGGGTAACCACCCGAAAACCTGGCACTCTTTGGTTACCCAAGTTATTTTAATATTTTACACAAATATTAAAAATATTATCACTATTTCTTGCAGCAGTCAACTTGCCAGCCCGGGAATCCAATACTTTTCCAATACAAACGCCACCAAAACCTCAATAATGGGAGAAATTACCTAAACAGCTTCCTTCCCCCGCGCCAGCACCATGGCGGGGAAATGAGCATATAATAGGAGCAATATTGGAACATTGGCTTCATTCCCCACCGTGTGGACCAGTTATTTTCCTCTCACACCGAATTCTCCCAAAAATTAATTTAGCCATGATTAATTTCCTGAACCAACCCGGGTTTCTCGGGACTCACGCGCCGTTCATTTCCGACCTGACCCTCATCCTTATATTATTGACAGCCATCCTGTTCACCATTGGTTGGCAATTGGCACGCCGTAAACATTTCGAAGCCCACCGTTGGGTCCAGACCACCACTGCCTGCCTGAATGCCGTGGTTGTCCTGGTCGTGATGATCAGGTCGTTTATCGTCCACATCCTCCCGGGGATTCCCGGCAAGCTTTTGCAGGGCGATTATGCGGTCACGACGGTCCATGCGCTCGTCGGCGCGACTGGTCTCCTCCTGGGAATATTCGTGGTCCTGCGCGCCAATGGACTGGTCCCTAAATCGCTGCGTTTCAAGAAGTACAAGCCGTTTATGAGGACAGCCTACGCTCTCTATATGACTGCAACATTATTGGGCGTGCTCGTTTACACTTTTACATTTATACTCGGTATTTAAGTTGTCATTTTTTTTATTGGTAATCGGAGAAAATCAACTTCATGTCGCGGGTTGCCCTGGTTTACCCCTATTTCCGTACAAAATCCCCCAACGAACTTTTATTTCCACCGCTTGGCGCTGCCAGCCTGGCTGGTCAGCTTCACCGGCTTGGCATTGAGACGAAGATCTTCGATTGCACCTTCGATTCTTTCGAGGGTGTTGGCAAAAAACTGGCAGCGTATCACCCCGATATTGTCGGCATTTACTCGATGGTCACCTTGAGCCGGAACACTTTCCGCATCGCGGAGATGGTGCGGACAATCCTTCCGGGGTGTCTCCTGGTCGCTGGCGGCCCTCTACCCACCCTCTATCCCGAACAATATTGCGAAGCTTTCGACGCGGTTTTCCGGGGCGAAGC
>JADGQC010000265.1 GCA_017882125.1 Anaerolineales bacterium | reverse complement strand
TCATATTCGAGTTTGATCATTGTCTCTGCAATCGTCGCAGAATACCCGTAATTAATTTGTGCCCAACCGGTAATGCCGGGTTTAACCAGGAGGCGTGCCCGGTAGAATGGAATTTCCTTCAAATACTTGGCAATCAATTCCGGGCGTTCCGCGCGTGGTCCGACGACGCTCATGTCGCCACGCAAAACATTCCAAAACTGAGGGAGTTCGTCTATATGTGTGCGGCGAAGGAAAACACCTGTACGGGTAACACGAGAATCGTTCTCTTCGGCAACACGCGCCACCCCATCTTTTTCGGCATTCTGGTACATCGTGCGAAATTTGTAGATGAAATATGACTTGTTGCTTTTTCCAGAGCGGACCTGTTTATATAAGATGGGGGAGCCACTATCCAAGAGAATGATCAGGGCAGTAAGCGGCGTGAGGACGAGACAGACCACTAAACCAATTATTGCGATGAGAATGTCTATCAACCGCTTGGCCAATTCAAAGAATCCGCTAACGCGAGCCTCATCAACAAAGGAACGGATGAGCCAATCCGATTGCAAATGATGAACGGGGACCCGCCCGAGTAATTCCTCATAAACAGTGGGCATCGGGACCACTTCCACGCCAGCATCCTGGGCATCCAGAATGGCCTGGAAGGTTTCACCTTTTATCACCCCGGAGATTGCCACAATAATTTCCGTAACTGCTTCCGTTTCGATGATTTCAAGGAGACGGTGGTTTCCGGAAAGGACCGGGAACCCATTCACCTTGTCCCCGACCTTTTTTGGATCGTCATCAGTAAAACCCACCAGGAAAAAAGGCTGTGGACGCAAGTTTTGATAAGCCTGGGCAATCGTTTCCCCGGCTTTTCCCGCGCCGATCACCAAAACCCGACGAAGGAATGCCTGGGCAGTAAATATTTGAATATATAACAAGCGCCAAATTAAAGTCAGGACCGAGGCGAAAGCCAGGAAAAAGCCTATTCCCAAACGCGGTAATGACCCTTGTGGTGATATCAGATAAACCAGGGCATATATCAACAACCCAGCCAGTGCGGCAAGTGCGATCCACCCGACTGTCTGGCGAAGATTCCTGGCGCGGTGAACATCATACAGTTCCACCAAGAATATCATCCAAATAAATGGAAGGAAGTAAAACCAAAGTTCAACCCGCTGCTTTAGAAAATCCAGAGAAAATTTCAACCAATCGTACTTTTGTCCCCAGAAATATAAACCCGCGAAAAGAGCCAGCACTGAGACAAATAAATCACCAAAAAACAGGATGGCTCTTTGCTCTTGTGGACGGAGCCGCCAGTTGTTCATGATGGGATGTGAAACCGTTCGCATTAATTTTTCTCCAAAGCGGTACGGGGGAATATTCCACTAATCATACTCCATAAAAAGCCTGCACCCCAGGAAACGTGCATGCAGGAGATAGCGAGCGGCATACCTAAAAACAACGATATTTTCTTGTGTTTTAGGGCGGAGAGAAACCCGATGGAGAATTGAATAAGCATATAAACGATGATTTCTGCAAGGAAGATCATCCTAATTGTTAATAAAAAAAACCCTGTGATCATCAACCCTAACAAGCTAAGCACAAACAGAGGGGGAAGAGCCTGGCGCAACCGCAAAGTGCCTGGATAGCGGCGCAGCATGTTCCATTTCCAGTATCCATAACGGAAATATTGCTTTGCGAGCTCCGGTAAGTTTGACCTGGAAAAATAAATCGAACGAATGGACGGGTCAAGCCAGACTTTACCGCCTGATTTACGGATGCGGGCGTTGAATTCATAATCCTCGTTCGTGAGCAACGTCTCGTCGAATAAACCGACCAGCGCCAGCAATTCGCGTTTGAAAGCTCCGAATGGTACCGTATCCACCAAGGTAGATTTCCGGGCGTGGCGGTAGAGAGCGTCTCCCACGCCCAAAGGATGGGCTGCCGCATAGGCGATGGATTGTGCAATCCATGTATTTGTCGGGGGACGGATATCCCACACACCGCCAACATTTTCTCCGAGACCGGCCTCAAGGTCTGCGACACAGCGCTCGATGTAGTTGGGATATGGAATCGAATGTGCGTCAAGTCGGATGATTATTTCACCCCGGGTTTCCTTCAACGCCCGGTTCAACCCGGATGGAATATGACGCTTGGGGTTATCCAGAATAGTAATGGGCAGGTCAGGATGGGAAATGCTAAATTCTGAAATTTGCGCCCGGGTCCCGTCCGTGGACATACCATCGGCGATAATCAGTTCAAGATCTGTGCGCGGAAAGGTTTGCGCGTAGATTGCCTCGAGCAGTTCGCATATTGTAGATTGCTCGTTGTAACAGGGGATAATAATGGAAACAGAAGGCATGATAATTGTTTGCGCAGCGATAAAATCGTTACTACCTGGTTCTTTTTGAGACAATTGATCCCGGCGTGGGGGATCCCAGAGGTAAATAAACGATGAAGGTACTACCCTTGCCCAACTCGCTGCGGACGGTTATTTTACCACCATGCGCCTCAAGAATCTCCTTGACGATCGCCAGTCCCAAGCCTGCCCCATGTTTCCCTCCGCCTGATCGGGAAAGATCAGCCTGGTAAAACCGGTTGAATATATTTGATAAAGCCTCAGGAGGTATCCCTTCACCGGTATCTTCAACTTCCACCTGAATATTTGATCCGAATGGGGCAGCCCGGAGGGTGATTACGCCTCCGGCAGGAGTGAATTTCAAGGCATTATCGACCAGGTTCGTGAAGACCTGTGCCAGCCGGTCTCCATCGCCAATAACCGCCGGGAGGTCGGTGGTTTCAACTCGAATTTCTACATTGCCAGAACGGGCCTGTGGAGCCAACTTTTCAGCAATATTATGAAGGAGAGCGGACAAATCCACGGGTGAGTGCTGGAGATCGAGTGTTCCTGCGTCCAGCCGGGCAAGGTCAAGAAGGTCGATTACCATACGGTGCATTCGCCC
>JADGQC010000083.1 GCA_017882125.1 Anaerolineales bacterium | reverse complement strand
CGGCGCTCGCGGTATTCGGTCTTGTGATAGATTACGCTGTCTTCTACCTCAACCTCGCCGGTGTTGAAATTGCGCTGGAAGTTCGTGGCGTCATCCTGGGCATCCCACAGGCAGAACTCAATTAGCGAGAAGGCCGACAGGTGGGCCGGCGCGGCGCGGTGATTGGTCAGCTTGAGCTGCCAGACTTCCAGGTTTTCTCCCATGGGCACAAAGTAGCGAATTTCGGCCTCGATGCCGTGGAAGGTGGAATGAATGGTGGTATACCCCATGCCGTGGCGGCAGGTGTACTCATCCAGCTCCAGCCGGGTGGGCTGCCAGGTAGGTGACCAGAACTGGCCGCTCTCGTCGTCGCGCAGGTAGACGTAGCGCCCCCCCTCATCCATGGGTATGTTGTTATAGCGGTAGCGCGTCAGGCGCCGCAGGCGGGCATCGCGGTAGAAAGAATAGCCGCCGCCCGTGTTGGAGATCAGCCCGAAATATTCCTCGCAGCCCAGGTAGTTGATCCAGGGCAGGGGGGTGTCTGGCCGCGTAATGACGTATTCCCGGTTTTTATCATCAAAATAACCAAAGCGCATATGCTATCCTTTTGATTTATTCATTTACCCCGCGCAGCTGCTCGAGTAATTGATCCACTATTTTACCGGGGGGAATTGGGAGGTCGTTTTCCTGGAATTCCAGGAGAGCCAGTAACGGCATATCCAGGACCATGTCCTCCATGCCGCTGGCTGGTGCTGCGTTCTCGCCGGCCCCAAACAGCTTCATCATTTTAGCCATAATTTCGCCGATAACTGGCTCGGCGATCACTTTTCCTTTTGGATCTTCCAGCCAATCTCGGATGGTGGATAAGTTGTTCAGCAAAGAGGGCAGTTTGAGCGAGGATTGCAGGGTAACAGTTTCAGTACACCGAATGTCAGCTGAGGATGCGCCAATCAAAATGTCGAACTCACCATCTTCGGTGACCCACTGCCGGTATCCCGGGTGATAATATGCGAAGGCCCGAAAATCAAGCGGGATCGTCACGGTCCTGGTCTCACCTGGCTGAAGCTCGACCTTGGCAAACCCTTTGAGTTCCTTGGCGGGGCGAACCAGTGCCGATTTGTGGTCGTGCACGTAAACCTGGACGACCTCTTTGCCCGCCACCGTGCCTGTATTGGTCACGCTCACCGAAACGGTCAGGCCGTCCTCATCCTTGAACGTGGATGCTGAGACCCTGTGCTGGCTGTATGCAAAAGTGGTATAGGTTTCCCCGTGACCAAAGGGGAACTGTACAGGAATTCCTTTCGTATCATAATAGCGATAGCCGATGAAAATGCCCTCGCCGTAGCGTACTTTGCCATTCTCGCCCGGATAATTGAGAAACGCTGGCGTGTCGGCCAGCTTGAGCGGGAAAGTCTCGGCCAGTTTGCCGGAAGGGTTGGCTCGCCCGAAAAGCACATCGGCAATCGCCCCAGCGCCGGCCTGCCCCATCATCCAGGCCTCAAGGACTGCAGCCGCATCGCCGATCCACTCGCTCACCGTCACCGCCGCGCCATTGTTGAGAATGACCACCGTCCGGGGTTGCACTGCGCAAACAGCTTTGATCAGCGCTACCTGCTGCGGGGTCAGGTCAAGGTCAGCCCGATCATAGCCTTCGGATTCTTTCGCTGCCGGCAAGCAAATATACAGCAGGGCAACATCTGCCGCGCCTGCCGCAGAGACTGCTTCGTCGATGAGCGGTTGCTGGAAGCTGAGATCTGGCGGATAACCTTCGGCATAGGTCAGCTCGGCATTACCGGCCAGTTTTTTTAGCTCGTCAATTGGGATGTCCACCCGGGTCGAGTTGATATGCGAGCTGCCACCGCCCTGGAAGTAGGGTTCGCGGGCCGCGCGGCCGATCACGGCGATTTGTTGCGCACCCTTGATCGGTAGAACGCCGTTATTTTTGAGCATAACTATCCCTTCAGCGGCGATCCGGCGTGCCAGGGCATGGTGGGCATCAATGTCGAACTTGCCGCCCTTGGGGGTTTCCGCCGCTTTGAAGACGATGGTTAAAATCCGGCGCACTGCTTCGTTCAGCACGGCTTCGTCCAGCTCGCCCGCCTGCACCGCTTCCACCACGTTCTTCACCCGCACCTCTTTCGGGCCAGGCATTTCCAGGTCGACACCGCCTTTCAATGAAGCAACCCGGTCATGCACAGCTCCCCAATCTGAAACCACCAACCCCTCAAACCCCCATTCATTTTTAAGAATGTCTACCAGTAGCTCGTGATGTTCGGAGCACAAAGTGCCATTGAGCTTGTTATAGGCGCACATCACGGTCCAGGGTTTCGCTTTTTTAACGGCTTTTTCAAATGCAGGCAGGTAAATTTCGCGCAAGGTTCGTTCATCCACTTCGGCGCTGACCGAATGGCGATGGAATTCCTGGCTGTTGGCGGCGTAGTGCTTGAGCGAGGCGCCAACCCCCTTGCTCTGGATACCGTTGATCAGGCTGGTGACCAGCTCCCCGGCAAGGAAAGGGTCTTCGGCGAAATATTCAAAATTACGCCCACAGAGTGGGGTGCGTTTCATATTAGCGCCTGGGCCAAGGATCACGTCCACGTTCAACGCAACGCACTCCTCCCCCAGGGCCTGCCCCATTTCGCGCAGTAAATCTACATTCCAGGTGGAAGCCAGGCTGGAGGCAGTCGGGAAACAGGTAGCGGGGAGGCTTTCGGTCAGGATCGACGTCACGTCAGGCACCCGGCGAACGCCATGTGGCCCATCTGTAACCAGCATTTCCGGCACTCCCAGCCGCTTCACCGGGGTCGTAGTCCAGAAGCTGGCCCCTGTGCATAGGGCGGCTTTTTCCTCCAGCGTCATCTGCGAGAGGATCGATTGAATATCAGCCATTATTTGCTCCTTGCTGCAATTGTTTTTTTTAGTATTTTCTCAATAAAGAGGGTGTAGTGTTTTTTTGCAGCCTTTGGCTGCAAAAAAACACTACATACCCTTATTTATTGAGAAGATGCTTCTTTCAGGCGTACGAGTCGTACACCGAGCGGATTTTAAGCGCAGTGAGCGCCTGATCCACTGTCCACCCCACTGGCATCGGGCAGGAAATGGTGACTGTACGTCCGGCAGGCAGATCGAAATAGTTGTCGCTGAAGACAACGTCCGCGCCTTCCAGGGATAGTTCAACCAGGCGCGCCAGCGAGCGGGTAGCCAGCTCGATCACCAGATGGTCTTTATCGCTGCGCATAACTACCTTCATGCCAGGGTCCTCCAGCGATAGATGCTTGGTCGGGACGAAGCTCGCCACCCTCATTTCAAGGCACTGCTCACCCTGCAGCAGCTCGGCCACAAAAGCCAGCTCTCTCTGGTTGGCGTCGGTGACCCGGTCTGCGAAGTCCAGGGTGCGGATATGGGTCACGGCTTGCGCCGCAACTTTGATCTGCTCCTGGCCGGAAGCCAGAACAACCCCCTGTAATGTCTCCAGTGACCAGCGGATGGCGCCTTCCCAGGGCTGGAGCAGATCGTTGGTGATGTAAAGGCCCTGCTCGGTGGGTTTATCTTCGATTGATAGCATCAGCGGGGCATAAAAGCGGCGGGTGGCGTAGTGCAGCGCCTTCCAGCGCCCAAAATAATCCAGGCTCGACCAGGACGCTACCGGCCAGCAGTCGTTGAGCTGCCAGTAGAGGGTGCCGGAGACCCGGTCCATATGCCGGCGCCAGTGTTCCACGCCGTAGCGAATGCCCTCAGCCTGGAGCACCATGCTCAGATAGACCAGCGAACTGAAGTCCTTGGGCAGGCGGAAGGTGTCGAGCATCTGCCCGACCATCAAGGAATTGCCGCTGGCATTCTTCTGGTGCTGCTCCATGATGTAAGAGGTCATATTCCAATCTATCGGGGCAGCGTATGTCCGGATGGTTGCCAGGGGAGGCAGGGCCTGGAAGCCGAATTCGCTCATGAAGCGCGGGTACTGGCTTCGGTAGGCCGTAAACGGCTTGCGCCCGTGCCACACATCCCAATAGTGGGCATCACCCTGGCGCTGGCCGTTTGGATCCTCGAAGGGTGTATCTGAGGATGGGGAGCTAGGCCAGTAAGCGTGATCGGGGTCCTCGGCTTTAACCCAGGCGGGCAGGGTGTGGTGGAAGAATTGGTCGTAGGCTGCTTTTAGCTCCTGGTGCTCGGGGCGGTTCCAGTTCCAATCTACCCAGCCCCATTCCATCTCGTTGTTGCCGCACCATAGCGCCAGGCTGGCTCGGTGGCGCAGGCGCCGGATGGCTTGCTGTGCTTCAACGCGCACGTTCTCAATGAACTCGGGCTGGTCGAGCGGGTAAATGCTGCAGGAGAATATAAACTCTTGCCATACTAGAATACCGTAGCGATCGCAGAGATCGTAAAACCGCTCCTCCTCGTAGAATCCGCCGCCCCACACCCGCAGCATGTTCTGGTGTGTCTCGGCTGCCGAATGGATCAACCCTTCCAGGTAGCCATCGCTGATGCGGGTGGGGAAGGAGTCAGCCGGGATCCAGTTCGAGCCCTTGGCGAAAATGCGCACACCGTTGACCACAAATTCAAAGGATCGCCCCCATTGATCAGCGACCTGGCGCAGTTCAAGGGTGCGTAACCCAATCTGGTAAGTGCACTGGTCGAGCGGCCCCGAGTTGGCGGAATCGGCCTGCCAAAGGCTAACATCCACCTGGTACAGAGGCTGCTGGCCATATCCATTTGGCCACCAGAGCTGTGGATTGGCGATGATCACCTTTAAAACCGTTTCCCCCTTTGGTGTGATTTCACTGCGGTTTTCAGCAACCTTGCCATCCGGGGCGCTCACGCGAACCACGGCCGTCAAGGATACGTCGCTCCAGCGCTGGATGGAAACCAGCGCCTCGACCATCACCTGCCCATCCGCATGCTGCTGCCGCAAATGCACTTCCTCTAAACGCGCCCCACTGAATCCCTCCAAACGCAGGTCTTTCCAGATCCCGATTGGGGGCAGCTGCGGTCCCCAGTCCCAGCCAAACTGGCAGGGAGCCTTGCGAATGTAGGGGCCTCCGGGAATCGCCTGGCTGACGCCGGGCAAAGGCCGGGCGGCTTGCTTTTCTGTGCAATAGCGCACCGGCGATGCAAATGAGATCTTCAGCTCGTTCAAAGCCGGTTTGCCAGATGCATCCTGAGCGCGCAAGATTGGTTTCACATCCCAGCGGTACTGGATGAACATGTTATCCGTCTGGCCCAGAGTCTGACCATTCAGCCAGACTGTCGCCAGGGTATCCAATCCGTCGCAGACAAGAAAGACCTGCTCTTCAGCCAGCAGCTCGGGGGCGCAGGTGAAGCTGCGGCGATATTCCCAACTGGCCTCGGCGACCCATTGGACGTGCTTTTCGTTATCCCCCACAAAAGGATTTGGGATAAGGCCAACGGCCATCAGGTCGGTATGGACGCCCCCCGGCACATGGGCAGGAAGCCATTCTTCCGTCCCGGCCTGATGGAATTGCCAGGTACCTGTCAAGGACTGAATCTGCATTTGTTTTCCTCTTTTTATATTTATTTCGGTATGGGATAAAAACCTGACAGGTTTCAAAAAGAAGCAAGCCTGTCAGGTCTTTGTAGGCCTGGATTATGGAGTCTCACTCGTTTTCGTCAGGATGCTGTGCCTTTCGTGAAGCAGTGGTACATCGGTCATCAAGCGCTTGGTGAAATCGTGCTGGGGATGTTCGAGGACCTGTTCTACCGTTCCTTGTTCCACCAGCTGTCCCATATTTCGCTCGAATCCGAATTCTAGAGGAATGCATTACACAGTTGAGAGATCCCATTCTTCATGGATCTTTGGAACATCATTGATCAAGCGTTGGGTGTAAGCCTCTTTCGGATGCAAAATCACTTCATCGGCAGTTCCGTGTTCAACAAATTTTCCGTGCTCCATAATGTATACGCTGTCAGAAACATAATACGCCAGGCCAATATCATGGGTGATGAAAATAAGCGTCATCCCGGTTTCTTTCCGTAACTTCAACAGCATATCCAGGATGGTGGCGCGTGAACTGGCATCGATCATCGAGGTTGGCTCATCAGCCAGCAAGATCTTCGGCTTCAGCAGGAAGATGCGGGCAATCATTAAACGCTGCATCTGTCCACCGGAAAGCTCAAAAGGATACTTGTTGGTTAGTTCCTCGTACTTCAAGTTGACGAAGCTGCACGCCTCCGTCATCATTGCTATTTTTTTCGCTTGCGGAAGTTTTCCACCGCCACGCATGCGAATACAATCTAAGAGCACGGCATCAATCTTATTAAACATGTTATAGGAAGAGTACGGATCCTGAAAGATCGCCTGGATATTTTTCCAGTATTCCCGCTTCTTCCATTGGTCCCAGATACCCTTCCCCAAATCGCGCTTTTTCCCCTGGAAGTAAATTTCTCCTTCCGAAGTACTGATCAATCCCAGGAGCATCTTCGCAAGAGTGGTCTTTCCGCTGCCTGATTCGCCCACGATCGAGATGATTTCGCCCTCGTAGAAATCGAAATCCACGTGATCAACGGCTACAGTCTTCTGGCGGCCAAACCCAAATACCTTGGTAAGCCCGGTTGCGCTCAGGCATGGTTTCTTTTCATCAGGCATTTTTATAATACCTCCTCAGTTCCTCTTCCGGTAGGATGCAGCGGTAGGCGCGTTTGTCATCTTCAAGAACGTGAAGCCCCACAGAATTCGTCTTGCATTCTGGGATAACGTATTTGCAGCGGTCGGCGAACCGGCAGCCAGCCGGTGGTTTTTTAAGATTAGGCGGTACCCCAGGAATGGCGGTCAATTTGTGATCTCTTAGGCCTGCTTCAGGCACAATGATCGAGCCCATGAGACCTTTGGAATATGGATGGAGTGGATCAAACACGGTTTGCTGTGCAGTGCCCGACTCGACGATCTGCCCTGCGTACATGACCATAATATCATCGGTGACGTTGTAAAGCAGCGGAAGCTCATGCGTGATGAAGATCATCGATTTGACGATGCCCTTTTCCATTAAGTCACGCAGCATCTTGATGACCACCTTCTGTGTGGTGACATCCAGTGCGGAGGAAGGCTCGTCGGCGATCAGCACTTTTGGACTAAGGATCACAGAAGTGGCGATCACCGTGCGCTGTTTCATGCCGCCCGAAAGTTCAACAGGGTATTTCTGCAGCACTTCCGCCGGAAGTCCCACGTTCTCAAAGACGCTTCTGGCAAGATCATAACAATCTTTCTTAGACGTGGCTGGATCGTGCGCTTGAATAACATCATTGATAAAGGATATGATCTTCTGGGTGGGGTTGAGGGCGTTCATTGCGGCCTGGGGGATATAGGCAATCTCTGTCCCCAGGATCGTTTTGCGAATGTCATCCGGCTTCATCCCGGAAATATTTTTCCCGTCGATGATGATCTCTCCACTCGTGTAGTGCAGCGGAGCGAAGTAATATCCCATCAGGCTGAGGGCCAGGGTCGATTTACCGCAGCCGGATTCCCCTGCAATTCCCAGCGATTTGCCTTCTTCGACTTTCAAAGAAACGTGATCGACGGCGTAAACATCTTCATGAAACCGGGTGATATATTTGGTGGTCAGTTCCTTGAGCTCTAACATTACATATGCCATATCACACCTAGTCCCTTAATGCCGGATTGAATAGCTGGTCAAGACCGGTATTCATCAAATTCATCGAGAATGTGATCAGGGCTATGGTTAGGAGCACGGGGAAATACGCCCACCATTTTCCCAGGATCTGTGCCTGGTAAATCATTGCCCAGTTCATCATCAGCCCCAACGTTGGCATTTCCGTAGTTCTGGGTCCCAAACCAAGGATCGATAACCCGGCCTCTGCCAGGATACCCGAGGAAATCTGCAGGATGAGCGCCATAACCACGTAGGAAGCGATGTAAGGCAGAATATCTGAGACGATGATGTGAGTGATAGAATGACCGGATAGTTTCGACAGGTTGACGTGGTCGCGATTACGCAGGGAAATCACCTGCGACCGCACGGCCCTGGCCGTCCACACCCAGGAGGTAAACCCGATCACCACTGCGATGGTAAAGGCGCCGCGGCTTTCCTGCCCGATGCTGAAGGATATCAAGATCAACAACACAAAAGCAGGAATGACTAAAAAGAGATTGGTGATGAACATAATGATGTCATCCAAGAAGCCGCCGACATACCCACCAAGCAATCCCAGGCTCAAACCGATCAAGGTTGCAATAATACCCGCGACAAAACCGATCTCCAGCGATACGCCGGCGGCCCTGACCAGCTCCGTGAGCACGTCCCGGCCGAAGTTATCGGTTCCGAGCGGCAGCACCCGTACATTTGCAACCTGGCCAATATTCACATAATCCGATTGGTTGACGGCGCCTGTCTGCTCAAGCGCACCCGTGGTCGCGTTTGGTAATGCAATGATCTGGCCTGCGGTTAACAGAAGTCCCTGGAGCGACACACTGAGCCTTTGATAGTAATTTCGCTTGGCGTTGGTCAACCCAGGGATATCCTTATTGGGGTCATAATTTTTTCCCCACAGATCCAGGAGTTGTGCGGTGTTCGTGATATCGATCTGGTCCGCCGGAATACCATCCAACACGAGCCAGTCTTTGATATCCTGGCGTTGCTGGTCATTCAGTCTGGTGTCGATTCGCCTGGCAGCGGCATCAGGCAGATTAAGGGTATAGATAGTTTGCGAATTAATGCTGTCAAAAGTACTTACATAAATCCCGGGTGGGAAGAAAGTACCCTGACCGAGGATTGCCAATGGTGGATCTGGTATGAAGATCGGATAAAGGAACACGATCAGCAGTAACGCTACAAAGATGCAAAAACCCACCAGAAATTTGCCAGACTGAAAAACTTGTCGGAGTGTATTTTTCATAATAGCATCTCTGCCTAATCCATCTGCGCCGCTTTAATGCGTGGGTCAATAAAGCCATAGACAAGTTCAATGGCAAAGTTCGCGACCAATACCATGATTGTAACGATCATGGTGGTTGCCGAGATCAGCGGAAAATCCTGGCCAGTCACGGCAGACAGCAAGGTAGTGCCAAGCCCTGGATAGCTGAAAATAATCTCCGCTACCAGGGCGCCGCCGACCATGGTGCCGATCGATAACGCCAAACCGGTTATTTGGGGAAGCATGGCATTTCTGAATACATACATTACGATCTTACGGTCTTTGATTCCAAGAAAACGGGCATACTTTACGTAATCCGCATTCAGCTCATAGATAGCCATGGAGCGCATGCCAATGGCCTGGCCACCGATGGCGATCAACACGATCGACCAGAACGGCAGCTGGTAATGGACAATCACAGACCACATAAATGACAAGGTAAAGCTGGGCATCAGGTCAAACCCATATCCACCCGAGGTCGGGAACCATTTTAATCCGACCCCAAAGACGACCAGCAAAACGATTGCCATGCCAAATGCCGGGAAATTGCTCACAAAAATACTGACGGGCATGAGGACTTTATCAAAACCTTTTTTAAGATACGCTGCCAATGCGCCGAGCGTGTTCCCGATCAGCCAGCCGACGATGATGGCCGGGAACTGCAGACCTATTGTCCACCAGATGGCATTGCTGAGAATGTCTGCAACCGTTCTGGGATATTGGCTGAAGGATGTGCCAAAATTGCCTTGCAACACATTACCTACGTAAAGGAAAAACTGCTCAATAATGGGTTTATTGGTTCCAAACAGTGCTGTGTATTGCTCATAGACCGCTTTCATGCCGGTTGAATTGGACATGCCCCGGGCAAGCCTGGATACGATGGCTGACACAGGATCTCCCGGCATCAGGCGGGGCAGGGTGAAATTCAGGATGAAAGCGAAAACAAACGTGACCAAGAGCCAAATCAGCTTGTTTTGGAAATACTTCCGGTATCCTTTCAAAGCAGCGCCTCCGGGTAAAAATAATCGACAGCCATGTTCCGAAGCTATGGAACATGGCTGTCTTTTATGAACTAAGGTTTACTTCTTGACAAGGGTCAGGTTATACAGCCCTGCGATACTCCAGCCGTCGGTCAGGTCCAGCGGCGGGACGGGCGGGTTGGTTTTATCACCCTGGTGGGGGAAGCTCGTCCAAACAGTCTCGTTCACCGCGTGGAACGATTGAGGACGGTACATGACCGTGAAGGAGGGGATATCGGTCAGGTAGATCTTGACCAAGGCGGTGTAATCTGCCTTAATCTTAGCAGGATCGGTTAAAGTGGGGATCTCGTTGATCAATTTATCGGCATCCGGATTCTTGTAGCCGCCCCAGTTACCGTTCCAGTTGTTCTTGGTCTCAGCATAAACGCCATTCATCAAATGGTTGATGCGTCCCCAAGGCTGGGTCGGGCCAGCGCCATCGCTCCACATCATGAAGATGTCAAAGCCGGTGGCGGGAAGAGGCCAGTTGGTGACGGTGCTCTGGTACGGGTTCGCTTCGGGGTAGTTGGTCGTGATGTCGATCCCGATGGCTTTGCCGGCGGCAGCAACCACTTCAATGGAAGCCTGCCA
>JADGQC010000018.1 GCA_017882125.1 Anaerolineales bacterium | reverse complement strand
GTCTGCATCCCACGCATCGACCAGGCGCGCTCATACAAGGAAAAACCGATCCCGAAGATGCGGTAACGATCCCCATATTTTTTGAGCTTGGCGGGGATCTCCTCGAACACGTAGGAAGCCAGGGGATTGGGAAAGGTGTAACCTTTCAGGGACGGCTCAGTCAGGACCTGGCCCTTTACCATGCCGATGTCCTTATCCAGGCTGCGGTCCCAGACGACCCCGAAGATATCCTGGACGCATTCATTGCCTATATCGTGGAAGAAGTAGATCTCATTGCCAACATTCACCATGTGGTTTTGAACGACTTCTTCCAGGTCTCTTCCGATAAAATGCTGTTGAAGCTTCTCCGTCGATGGAATCGTAAAGTTAATATTCCAGGGTACATAGGGAGGCGTTTTCCACTCCAACGCCATTTTCATCACAGTTCGTTTATCCATCATTACGCTCCTATAAAGGTGGCACTCGGTTCAGCCTTTTAACCAGGCAGGAAATAGCCATCTCAAAGTGTTCAACTCTTTTTCATTCAACTGACGATAATCGCTGTTCTCAGCGTTCGTATCGCTCGATTCGACGATCAGCCATGAAGTATCCTCCGTTCCCAGAACCCCGTGCCAGGTCCCGCTCGTGACATTGTAGATCACCCCCGGCTGCATATCGATCGCATGGATGGTGTCATCCGAGTCGATAAAAAGCACGCCTCGTCCCCGGGTCAGGACGAAGATCTCGTCAGTCCGGTTGTGACGCTCGACTTTGCCGACATTGGCAGGGTCGAAGCGCGGCTCCCAGTTCATCAAGGCAACCAACCAGCCCCGATGGGAAACAAACGGCTGGTAACCCTGTCCTTCCCAGCGGAAGGCATCGACCCGGTGAGGCGGCTGCAATGTTTTATTCACTTCTTTCCTTTTCAGTCCTTCCAGCCGTGTTCGACGAGCAGGCGGGAACAATTGCCGCCGAGCAATCCGGCTTTTGTCTGCGCGTCAAAATCCGCGGCCTGGATCCGGGCGATAACTCCCGCCGGATCATTGATGGTGTAATCGCTGCCAAAGAGGACCCGCCCACTCCTGGTCTGTCGGACCGCCAGCTCCAGTACGCCCATGCGCTGATAACCGTGACCGCAGATGTCCAGAAAAAGATTGGGAAAGCGGGCAGCCAATCCGATGCGCTCTTCCACCTCTTCCGGGGAATCGCCTATGTGGGCAAGCACAAACGTCGTTTGGGGGAAATCGACACACAGACGGGCCATGTCACTGGCCGAATCGTTATGCATCTGAACGACCATGTCCAGTTCGGTTGCCAGGTGCAACACGTCTCCGAAGGCCGTTGTGGTATAGGAGTAGCCGCCGATGGAGCCGCACAACTCACCCAGCCACACCATGCCCAGTGCCTCACGGCAACGGCGCAGCTCGGCAATTGCATCGCCAGGGAAATTTGTGTTCACCTGGCAGGCCGGGATGACAAAACCCGGGTATGCGCGGGTCGCGAGCGCCATCTCGTCATTCCCGGCGGCAACTTCATCGGGAGTCTGGGCGAGAAGGGCGCGCATCGAATTCGCAACAATCCCCGTGACGCCGCACCGCCGCAAGTAAGCCACGGCGGCCTCGATTCCGGGGGTACAGGGTTCCCACTCCAGGGTCCGGTTCAGACCAGGAGAAGGAAGGTGAACGTGACAATCCAGGATCATCGTCGGTTTAGAGTTCGACCACGGCGGTTAGATTCGTCGGTTGGTCAGGATCAAGTCCTTTCGCCAGGGTGCGGTAATAGTCCATCCAGTGGATGAATGGTAGATAGAGGGCCCCACGCTCCCACTCGTTCAACCCACTCTGCAGCTCGACCACGTATTCGATCCCGGACCAATCCGTCCGGGAGGCATCCTCGGTCAGAACGAGAATGCGGGCGCCCAGTTTCTGCATATCGCGCACGACGCGTGCCTCAGCCTCCTGCTCGCTGTCGGACACCAGGCAGACCACCAGACTGTGGTCATCGACCACCGACATCGGGCCATGGCGGAATTCGAGCGGATGGAAAGCCTCTGCCCAGGAGCGCGTCATCTCCTTGGTCTTGAGCATCGCCTCACAAGCCAGGCCGTAATATGGACCACCTCCCAGGAAAAAGAAACGCTGCAGCGACTCATCCTCGCCCAGTTGACGGGGTAAATCGCCGCTGCGCTCGATCAAGCGGTCGAGGGACGGGGGTAATTTCTCCAAGCGGTCGGCCAGCCCTCCGTCACCTCCCAAAAGCCCTGCCAAACATTGGGACAGGATGAACATGCTGGTGAAGGAGCGCGTTTGAGCAACCGATAGCTCCTGGGCTGCGTACGCAGACAGGACAAGATCCGATGCCTTTGCCAGAGGTGACTCGGGCTGGGTGGTAATCGTAACAACTTTGCCGTGGGGGTTACTTTTTCGGTAACGGTCGACCGCCCATTGCGTCTCGGTGGTGGTGCCGGATCGCGAGATGGTCAGCAAGTTCACGTCACCATGCGGAAGCATGTCACCAAAATAGACGATCTCGGAAGCCGGGTAGGCCCAGGCGGCGATGCCTAATCGGCGCAGCAGGGCCGCTGCGCTCAGCGAGGCATAGTGCGTGGATCCGCAACCGGTCACCAGCCAGGCCTGCTTCCCCGACCCTGACAGGGCTTCTGCCAGGGTCTTTTTTTGCCGGGAATAACCAGCCAGGGTCTCAGCCCAGGCCTTGGACTGTTGATCAATTTCACTGCGGGTGTAAATGCCGTTGGTCATATTTTTCCAGGTTTACCCTTTCTGGACGAGCACCGTGCAGGATGAGGATGGGTAGGCAATCACTCCTACGATTTGACGGCTCCCATGGTAATGCCGGAGATCATCCTCTCGGAGAGAATGACGTAGAGGATGATGGTCGGGACCATCACGATCACCACGCCGGCCAGCAGGCCGGTCCAGTCGCCAGTGTATTCCATGCCGTTCGACAGGCTGTATAATCCCAGCGAGAGAGTGCTCTGCTTTGGGTTGTTGAGGAACACCAATGCCAGCTGGTACTCGTTCCAGAGTCCGATGAAATTAAAGATCGCGGCGGTGATCAAACCCGGCAGACCCAACGGCAACATCACCCGGAAGAAGACCTGGAAGTCGCTGGCGCCATCAATGATCGCCGCTTCTTCCAGCTCCACCGGCAGGGATCCAAAGAAACTGGTCAGCATGTAGACGGTGAACGGCAGCGACAGGGCAACGAAGAGGACGCCCAGGCCGAACAGGGTATTGTTGATCTTTAAGCCGGTCATAATCTGGAAGAGCGGGATGAACAGCAGGGGCAGGGGGATGCCGATGCCGGCGATGAAAAGCAGGGTGACCAGGTTGCTGCCCTTGAATTTCTTGCGGCTCAAAATATAAGCAGCCGGAGCGGCAAGGATCAGGATCACGACAACCGAGGTCAGCACGACCGCCAGGCTGTTCAGAAAATAGAGCTCCAAGTCGGCCGCGAACAATGCCTTGACGTAGTTTTCAAAGTGCAGTTTGCCCGGGAGTGCCCAGACATCTGCGAAAAGCTCTCTGGTCGTTTTCAGGGAGCTCAACATGACCCACAGGATGGCGAACAGGGTAAACAGCGACCACAGCCCCAGGATGAGATAGGCCGGGATGTGGCCGGCCCATTTCTTGACCAGGTCCATCTGGCGCTGCCGGAGATGGGATTGGGTGGATGCAACAGGTTCAGCGCTCATCTTAGCCTCCTAATATTGAATGACTTCACGGCGCATGAGGCGGCGCAACAATAAGACGATGACGACCACGCACAGCAGGAGCACCACGCCGATGGCCGTGGCATATCCCAACCGGTAGATCGGGTCGCGTTTGCCAAATCCTTCGATGTACAGATACATGCCCACTGTATAAAGCGTTGTGGGAGGCGTGATCTGGCTGAAGGCATAAGGAAACTCGAACACCTTCAAGGCGAAGATGGTGTACAACACCGTTCCCACGGAGATGACATCCCACAGCAGCGGCACGGTAATGCCGGTGAACATCTGCCACTGGTTGGCACCTTCGATTTTGGCAGCCTCATAATATTCGGCGGGGATCTTGTCCATGCCGGCCATCAACAGGACCAGAAAGAAACCCACCTCGATCCAGATCAGGGCGACCAACATGGCATAGAAGATATGATCGTAGCTGGTAAAGGTGAACTTCGCCCCCGCATCCCAGCCGATAACCCTGAAGAACGAGTTGAGCAGGCCAAAGGAGGGGTTGTAGATGAATGCCCACAGGGTCGTCAGGGCAATGGTGGCAATCACGTTGGGCAGGAAGACCATGGCCCGGAAGAACTTCTTCCCTTTAATACCCGAATTGACCAGGACGGTCAAAAGGAAAGCCAGGGCAAAGACAGTGATGCCACCCACTACCAGGATGAAGAGGGTGTTTTTAAGGCTCAACAGGAAGATCGGGTCACGGAACAATTCGATATAGTTCCCCAGACCCCTGTACTGCATATTTAGCCCGAAACCTGACCAGTCGAAAAAGCTGTAATAAAAAGCCCAGGCGGTCGGGACGAGAAAAAAGGCCAGGTAGACCAGGCCAGCAGGGAGTAAAAATGAAACGATCAACCTCTTTCGTGTTTTCATCAGACACTCCTTCCAACAACCCTGTTTAGACGGACCGAATCCCGGCAAGCCAGTGTTAAGACCGCGGGGACGTGCATGGCAGTGAAGGGAGGGGAGAGGCTCCCCTCCCTTCACAAACAGCCATTCCGGTTACATCAAAATGCTTTAGTGAGATGCCCAATAATTCTTGGCATCAGCAGAAATTTTGGCCGGGAAGTCGGCAATGGTCGCCTGGTTAAGGAACACCGGCAGGACATCAAAGAACAGCACGTTCTTGGTGAACTCGGCATACATGGCGGTACCGCCATCTGCATGATCCAGAACCGTGGTTGCATTGGTGCTGGCGACTGCGCCGTCAGCCATAGCGGCCGGCCACTCGACGCCTTTGCGGACCGCACCCTGCAGTGCCTGGGCCATTCGGGTCTGGGATTCATTCGTCATAACGAACTTCAGGAACGCCATGGCTTCCTGAGGATGAGCAGTGTCCTTAAGCACGCCTAAGGCGAGCAGCCACTGCTGCAGATCGTTCACATTGCCCGCGCCACCGGCCACAGCCGGGAAGGGGAAACCGCCCCACTTGAAATCGGGGCCAGCCATATCAGAGAGTTCGTTGGGGAGCCAGCCGCCGCAGAGTTCCATGGCGGCCTTGCCGGTGGCCAGGGTCTGCTGGGCAGCCGGCCACGTATAACCAAGAGATTCCGGCGGAATGAAGCCCTTGTCCCACAGCTCCTTAATCATAGTCAAAGCCTGGGTGAAAACCGGGTCATTCCACTTCTCGCCGGTCTTGTCCTCGATGGCGCTGTAAAGGAAGCCCTTGCCCTTGATGCGCTCGACCAGATACTGGAAATAGAACATATTGTAGTCACCGCCATCGTTTTCAATGGCCAGCGGAACAAAGCCAGCATCCTTGATCTTCTGGAGGTCGACCAGGAACTCATCCCAGGTGGCAGGCGGTGCAGCAATGCCGGCCGCGGTGAAGATATCCTTGTTGTACCAGAACATCACCGGGCTGTCGTCGTAGGGCATCAAATAGTGAACGGCGTCCTTGACGTACAGGTCGAGCGTGCCGGGGTTGAAAACGTCCTTGAAGGGAACGGCCTCATCCAGGGCGTTGGAATTCAACATGTCTTCCAGCGATAGCAGCAGACCTTCTTTCATCAAACCACCGGCGATCTGGCTGGCATCCTGATCGACGAAGTCGATCACGGTGTTGGCGCCGAGGGCGGTGCGGACCTTGGTCTGGTTCTCGCGACCATTCCAGACAGCCTCAATGGTAATGTTGGGGTTCGCGGCTTCAAACTTCCCGATGATTTCGGTCAGGGCGATGGCCGAGGGCTCGGTCTTGTTCCACATTGACCAGTAGACCAGGTTGACTTTTCCCCCGCCCGCCGAACCACCACCACCGCAGGCCGAGAGAAGTATGGTCGCAACCATCACGACATATACGATCAGATTAGCTTTTTTCATTAGAGATTCTCCTCACTTACTTCATTAGATAGATTGAGAATGGGCAGAAAATTGACGTACGAAAAGTATGGACGCTATATTTTATCCAGTCAACGCACCTCCTTTCAAGTCTTTGAGAAAGAATCCTCATATTCGCGCTCGACCGGTTCCGATCCGAAGTTGTAGGCATGCGTATGGGGATAGATCGCCCACTCCCCTAAGGAAGGAAGGGCAGAATTGGGGTCCGGGGGGAAAAGGGGAACGATGGGAAGGGTAAATCGTTCCCGGCGGGTGGACACGGGATCGGGCACGCTATTCAACCTTCAGGCCGGGCACCAGTTTGCAGGCATTCTTGTAGTAGATTTTCTGAAGGACATCATCGGGCAGGTATAGTCCGTAAATCCGGTAGCGTCCCTGACTGCGACCGTAATCGAAATACTCGTCCATGGTCTCCAAGCAGCGGAAGTATATACCATAGGTCGTACGATTGGAGGGGATATCGGTACCGAATAGAACCCGGTCGGCATATTTGGTCAGGAACGCCCGGGCGGCGTAAGGTTGCCTGCCCAGCTCGCCGATCCGTTCACCGATGTCGACGTACAAATTGGGATATTTATCCAGGGCGGCGGAGACCCAGCGCAGGTTCTCCGCATACGACAGGACGTGCGCGCTGATAAAATTCGTCTTCGGATGGCGGGCGACCACGCGCAGCTGGGCTTCGATCGGCTCCATAAACTGCGGGCAGTCTTTCCCATAGAAGTGCCAGTCGGGATGTTCGTGAAGCTCGTCCCAGCGCTCATTGGTCTCATCCAGGGGCCAGAAAAAAGCCACCGGGTCGGAGGAATGGATCAGGACGGGGATGCCCAGCTCCCCTGCCGCAGCCCAGACTGGGTCCAGCCGGGGATCGTCCACCTTGATCAGCTTACCGGCCTTGTCCCTGGTATTCAAGCCCAGGGTCTTGAAGACTTTCATCCCCTGAGCGCCGGCACGGACGGATTTCTCCAGCTCCTTGGCCCATTTTTCACCAAAATTGGGGAGATCCACTTCACCCCAATCGGTCCAGGCGAAAACGGTGAAGCGATCCGGATAGGGTTGCTTGTACCGCTCCAGGTTCTCGCGCAGCTGGTCACCCCAGCCGCCGTCCAGGTTATTCACACTGCGCACATTCATTTCGTCCATGAGCCCAACCGTCGCCGCCACATCCTTGATGACCCAGCCGCCTCCGTTATAAAGACCCTGGAACCATTCCTCGTCCCAATTCCCCAGATGGTTGTGAATATCGATAACCGGGAACTTGGCCCGCTGAGGGGTGTGGTCCTCGGTCACAAGGGCTGTCTTCGGTTTGAAATCCCTCAATAAAAGATCTTCCGACATAAGCTCTCCTCTATTTGGTCGTTTCGGTTTGTGCTTGATACCAGTTCTCCCCGTCATGCAGGTTTCTAGCTAAGTGCGTCGTTCCAACACGGACGTCGTTCGCCACGATCACTCTCACTCCCTGCGCCCGGACACCTTCCAGGAATTCAGGGGATGTCTGGTTGTCAGTGATGAACGAGTTCACCCGGTTCAATGGCGCAACAAAAGCGGAGGCAACCATACCGCATTTGGTGTGGTCAGCCACCAGGATCACCTCGCGCGCCCGATTGAGGATCGTCCGGTCGGTAATCACCTCGGGCAGGTAATCGTTCGTCAGGCCGGCTTTGAGGTCGATAGCGGGGATGCCGATGATCACCTTGTCAAATGTGACTTCGCACAAGGATTGTTCGGCGATATGACCAATGAGGGAAAGTTCATCATGGCGCATCATCCCCCCCAGGACCACGACGGTAATGTCTACTGCGGTCGCCAAGTCGGTGCTGACATTCAGGGCATTAGTAACGACAGTCAGGTGTTTATGATTGGTCAAATAACGGGCGACATATGCCGTCGTCGAGCCGGAACCGATGAAGATCGACTCGCCGTCTCTGATCATGGCGGCTGCCGTCCTGGCAATCGCCTCTTTGCATTCCTTTTCCTGCTCCAGACGGCGGATGATGGGAGTCTCAAAGGCTGCAGAGGTGGAAATGATCGCCCCTCCGTGAGCCCGGCGTACAAACCCCCTTTCGTCGAGTTCGCTCAGGTCGCGGCGGATGGTGACCTCGCTGACTCCAAAATTCCGCGCAAGATCCCCAGCTATTGCGTGTCCGTCTTTTTGAATGACCTGGAGAATCCTTTGTAGACGTTCTTCCTTGATCAGTCCGGACATATAATTTGGATCAACCTTTTATTTAATTGATGATAGCATAGTATCATAATCACACAGGAATTTCAAGTACTTTATTCAAAAGTGATCATTGTCTGTGAAATAGAGTGCAATAACGCTCTATTTCGATCATCTAATCGTCCTAATCTTGCACGTGAACCTTATCAATTGATCCCGAGGAGTCCCTGTGTTGGGTGGCAGAAAAGGCGCCCGATACGATATACTACTGGGAATCGGAATTGAAGCCTTCCCCGGCACATGTGCCGGGATGTCCAATACTTTATCCGTAATCCGGCTGATATGCGCGAAGGAAAAAGCGACCATGTACACTCCCAAAGGTTTTCGGGTAACTGATCTAGAGCAGATCAACTCCTTCATGCAGACGAACAATTTTGCCACCCTGGTCAGCTGGGATGGCGAGCGTCTCATCGCCTCGCACCTGCTTTTCGAAGTGATGACCGGCAACCCCGGTGAATTCACCCTGAACTGTCACCTCGCCCGGGCGAACGACCAGTGGCGCACCTTCAGCCCCGAAAACGAAGTACTGGTCATATTCGGGGGCGCCCATACGTATATTTCCCCGCGCTGGTACAGCCAGGCCGGTAACGTCCCGACCTGGAACTACCTGGCGGTTCACGCTTACGGGGTGCCCGCGATCGTCAACGACCAGGATGAGTTGTACGGGATGCTTACCCGCCTGGTCGACCGGTACGAATCCAACTCCGGGGCGATCCCGGAGTACCATCTGGATGCCCTTCCGAAAGAACTCGTCATCGAAAAAATGAAGGACGTGGTCGGGCTTCGAATATGCGTCACTCACCTGGAGGCCAAATTCAAACTCAGCCAGAATCGCAGCCAGCCGGAACGCGAGAATATCACTATCGAGCTTGAGAAGCGTGGCGGTGAAAACTCCACCAGGATCGCCGGAGCGATGCGCACTTCAGTCCGCCGGAACATAAACGGCTGACACCCGGATTGAAAGCCCGCTTTTCAGCCAAGGCTGATTCATCCCGGGCCCGACCGCCGGTCTCGCCGGCGGCCCGGCCCAGCCTATAAAACGGAGATGCCTGTGAAACCCGATTCCAAACTAGTTTTCGAAAAGGTCGAAGGGCTGCGCGACTACATCTTCAACAGCTTAAGCGAAATCGTGCGCATCCCATCCGTCAATCACCCCCCCATGGGGGACGAGTACGAGTGCCAGATGGCGATGGTCCGCCGCTGGCGCGAGATGGGGCTTGAGCCCGAAATCTACACCCTCGACACTGTCCCGGGCCTGATAGCGCACCCGAGATACTTCCCCGGCCGTGAATACGATCACCGGCCCAATGTGCTCGCCCGGCGGAGAGGCCGGGGCGGCGGGAAATCTCTACTGCTCAGCGGCCACATCGATACGGTCCCCCTTGGCGTGCAACCCTGGAAACACGACCCCTTTCAGGCAACCGTCGAGGGCGGGCGCATGTACGGGCTGGGCTCGTACGACATGAAATGCGGGGTGGCCATCATGCTCGGCGTAATGCGCACCCTTTACGAACTGGGCGTGACCCTCAAAGGCGATCTGCTGGCCGAGACGGTGGTCGACGAGGAATTCGGCGGGGCTAACGGCACGCTTGCGGGCCGGGTGCGGGGTGACAACGCCGACGCGGTGATCATCACCGAACCATCCAACTTGGCCATTCATAACGGCGTGCGTGGCGGGATTGTGGTCAATTTCTCATTGACCGGCCCGGAGGGGATCATCTTCGGGGACGAAGAACCCGGCCATGCCATGCGCATGCTGTCCCACTTCCTGAAATGGGTGGATGTATTCCGCCGGCGTCGAAGGGCGAATGTGCCCGGCTGGATGGGCGGACCTCTCGACCCTGTGCCCGTCTGGGTGACCAAGGTCTCCGCGGGCGGCTGGGGTAAGAACGTCCCCCTCACCGTTCCGGCGGAAGCCCGCCTCGAGCTGTACTACCAACTCATCCCAGGTGAAGACGAAGCCGGTGTGAAGGGGGAATTGTTTGCCTGGCTGGACGAAATGGTGGCGGACAAACCCAACGATTTCGCTGGCCGCCCATCTCTGACATTCCCGTATCGATTCATGCCCGCCTCCGAGATCCCGGCCGATTCGCCGGTCATCCAGGTGCTCAACCGTTGCGTGCGGCAGGTGACCGGTTCGCTGGCGGACATCCGCCCGCTGCCGGCCCCCTCCGATCTGTTCACAGTGCAGCGCGACTTCGGCCTGCAGGGGATTCATTACGGCCCTCGAGGCGGCGGTGCACACGCCGCGGAGGAATACGTCGAGCTGGAAGATTTGCTTACGGTCACTAAAGCCATCACCCTCCTGGCCCTGGACTGGTGCGAAGTCGCGGAAAATTAAAACCGCCCCTGGACCTTTACTTCGCCGCGCTTTTGATCACGGCCGGGATCTTCGTGGCGCTGCATTCCAGCCAGGCTTGAGCCTCGCGCCGCATCGGCCTCCCGGTGCGGGACCCGGCGATCCACCGCTATTTGATCAGCCTACCTGGACCACTGCATTCGTTCGCGCTGATTCCAGTACAGCCAGGGCAACGGCCGTGGATGCCCGGCCATCATAGATCGACGCCGACGGCTGCCGGTCGTTCAGGATGCAGTCGATGAATTCGCGTTCCTGCATGGTGTAAGCCCCAGCCGCCAGGTCGCCTTCGAAGGGGATGGTTTCTTCCTTCTCGGAATCGATCAGCTTCTTGGTCACCTTTGAGTTGTCCAGGAACATGGTGCCCTGCGTCCCGATGATGCCGGCCGAGGTGTCGGAAATGGCTGACAGCCAGCTCGTACCCACCGATCCGAAGCCGTGGGCGAAGTTCAGCAGGCTCCAGGAGTTCTCCTCCACATCCCGGTCGGGGCGGGTGTTTGCGACGCGCCCGTAAACGGACAGGATCTCGCCGCCGATCGTGCGCAGCCAGTCGAAGTCGTGGACGTTGAGCTCTGTGGTCAACCCGCCGCTGCGGGCGAAGCTGGCCTGATAGTACTCCTTGGGGAAGGTGCGGTACCACATTCGCCGGGTCCAGACAGTTACCAGCTGGCCCAACTCACCGGAGTGGAAGGTATCGTGGAGCAATTGGAAGTTGGGGAAGCAGCGCATCACGAACCCGAGCTGGGCCTTCACCCCTGCCGTCTCGATGGCCTCGATCTGGCGGTCTGCCTCTCTGAGGGTCAGGGCGAAAGGCTTTTCGATGAACAGGTGGCGGCCGGCGCGCGCCGCTTCGAGGACTGTGGCGACACGCACGTCCTGGGGGGCCAGGGCATAGACGATATCGACTTCCCGGATCACCTCTCCCGGGCTTTCACAGACCTTGGCTCCGCAGCGGGCCGCGAAGACCTCGGCCCGGGACCGGGTCGGGTTGAAGACCGCCGTGACCTCGACCTCTTCAATATTTTGCAGGCCGGCCAGGTGTTGTTCCGCCACCCAACCGGTGCCGATCATGCCGATGCGCAGTTTCATGCGAACCTTCCTCCCGGTATGTCCGTCGGGACGTACAGTCTTTCCTTCGATCTTCGCTCCGCTGAGGCACCTCAGGCGCGGATCCTGGCACCCGAATCGGCGTCCAGGTAAAGGTGGGCGTGAGCCGTCGTGCGCAGGATGGAAGCCGGGCAAAGCGGGCTGATCGGACCAGTCAACGTCTGGGCGACGATGTCCGCCTTGCGCCCCTCGGGGACGATGGCCAGCACGCGTTTCGCCGTCAGTAGTGCCGGGATTGATAAAGAGATGGCTTCGGCGGGCACATCCTCGATGGATTTGAAGTGTCCCTCCCCCACCTGCTGGCGCTTGCAGGAGTCAGCTAGCCTGACCACATGCACCCACTTCGGTTCGTCGAAGCGGGCAAGAGGCGGATCATTGAACGCCAGGTGGCCGTTCTCGCCGATTCCCAGGGCGCACAGGTCAGCCGGGTTCTCGCGCAGGATCTGTTCGTAACGGCGGCAGGTCTCCTCCGGATCTTTCGTCATCCCGATGATCGGGTAGAAGTTCCCGGGTTTGACCTTGTCAATGATGTGGCGGTGCAGGAACAGCGGGAAACTCGCCGGATGGTCGGCGGAGATGCCCACGTATTCGTCCATGTGGAAAACGTTGATGTGCGACCAATCCACGTCTTCTCTGGCGCTCAACGCCTCCAGAAAGGTCAGCTGGGAATTCCCCGTGGCGATAATGATATTGGCGTGCCCGTTGTCCTGGATGGCTTCCCTGATCACGGCAGCCGCCTCTTCCGCGGCAGCCATGCCCATTTCCTTGTTCGTCGGATAAATACTGACCGGCAGGTCGTCCTTCTTCGTCTCGAAGCTCGCTTTCATTTTCACCTTCCTGGGTTTGTGTAATTTTTATTCAACGCAAACATTATAAACCACCAGGCAGACCGATCTGCCCTGCGGCAGGGATCAGCTTTTGATTAGCAGATCACCAGCTCAATGACGATATCGAACAGGTGGCTCTTGTCCATGTTGAACGCTAACCGTGCCTTGTTGTCAATACGAAAGTCCAGGCGCGGGTCCACCCTCGCCAGCACCGTGTTCTCGCTCGTCACCAAGTATAGGAAGATTACGTTCCTAACCAAGCCGCTCGTGGAGCCAGCGGAAGGCGACGGTCTGCATCTCAAGGTCGAATTTGTGCGGGCCGGGGTAGAACTCGCCGCGGTAGTTCTGCGCCGCGCCGACGGAGCGGAAATGCCCAGCCAGGCGCGCATCGGCGGCACGCATGCCCTCTTCCGAGAACAGGTCGTCCTCGAGGTCGTACTGCACCAGCAGCGGCGAGGGGGCGCGGGCCGCAGTCAGGTCGGTCCAGTCGCCGCAGCGCGGCCAGCTATGTGGGAAGAACATCCAGGTGTGGGAGACGACGTTGTGGTCGAGTAGACCGGCGAAGGTGCTCATCATGCCGATCACGACGGTGGCGGAAATCCGGTCGCTGGTGGCACCCAGCATGGCGGAACGGCAGCCTCCGCCGGACAGACCAATACACCCGATGTGGGCCGGGTCGACCTCGGGGCGGCTGGCCAGGTAGTTGACCGCCACGCGGTCCTCGTAGCTGACTACGCCGGCGAAGGTGGTGCCCAGCAGGGCGCAGTATTTCTCGATCAGATCCTCGCTGAGCATGGCGGCGGCATTATAGCCCACCACCTCCGGCTGGGGGTACTCGGGCTGGAAGCTCCACTGCTGGAACGTCGCGGCGATCTGGCGAGTCTCCTCGGGGATCGTCTCCAGCGGCATGCGCCGGCTGCTCCAAAGGAAGGCATCCGCCACCAAGACGATAAAACCTTCCTTGGCCAGGACGTTGGCATACGGCCGGTCGGCATAATACTGCTTGCGATGGACCTTGAGGATGGGTTCGGGCTCCTCCGGCCCCTCGGCGATCTTCTCCTTACCGAAATACTTGAACGCGCCGTGGTCGTGCAGGGCCACGATGCCCGGAAGGCGGCCGGTGGCGCCGGCTGGTTTGAGCAACCAGGCGCGGGTGCGCGGGCCGTAGCCGACCGACCAGGAAATTTCCTCGCCGAGCACCCCGTCCTTTTCCCACTGGCGTTCCAGCCGGACGTCCCGAGGCGTTTCGTCCCCGATTGAGAAGCCCATCGCCTCCATGATTTTCTTTTGCGTTTCCTTGCCGGGAGGGGCCAGCGGTGGCTGCGGGCGCATGGCGGGGGCTGCCGAAACCCAATCGCTGTAAATTCCGAGGTGTTCGTAATGAGTGGCCATGATTTGAGTGTCCTTTTCGGTTGATTGGGAAATTGCGGGCGGTATTGCGCGGCCGTCCGGCCGGGAGGGTCATCTTTGTGCTAAAATTCAAGCCGAGTCTCGTCCTGGGGATAAGCTCCAGGTAATCACGATCTCCTGTTTTAATTATATCCGACAACGAAGGCGATTATGACCCCCTCCAAATCTAGGCAACGTCAAATGGCCATCACCAACGGCTGCTTGGTCCTGCCGCATGCCCTCGTCACCGACCGGGCGCTCCTGCTAAGGGACGGAAAAATCCTGGGCTTTGCTGCCCCGGACCAGATCGGGGCGGAGTTCGAGCGCGTCGACGCCGGCGGGCGTTACGTCACGCCCGGGCTGATCGACATCCACACCCACGGAGCATTGGGCCACTCCTTCAACGAGCCAGACGAAGCCGCCTGGGAGATCATCACCGCCGAGAACCTGCGCCGCGGAGTAACCTCCCTGCTGGCGACCCTGGGAGCGGGTCCGATGGAGGAGCTGGTTGCCTGCCTGGCCCTCGCCCGGGAGTGGAAGAAGAAATCCCACGCCGGGAGCCAGGTGCTGGGCGTGCACTCCGAGGGACCTTTCCTGAACATGGACCAGAAGGGCGCCCAGGACCCGCGCGGCATCCAGTCCCTGGAGGGTGGCGCGGCGGAAAAGCTGCTCGCCTACGCCGATGTGCTGACTATCCTGACCTACGCGCCGGAGATCCCCGGGGCGCTGGAGTTGACCGATCGGTTGCGCGAGCTGGGCATCGTCGCCGCGGCTGGCCACAGTTCGGCGTGCGACTCCGACGTGCTGGCCGCCTACGAGCACGGCCTGCGTCACACCGTCCACATCTGGAGCTCGCAGTCCAGCGTGATCCGCGCAGGCCCCTGGCGCAAGCCCGGCCTGCTCGAGGCCACCCTGACCATGGACGGTCTCACCGCAGAAATGATCTCGGATAACCGCCATCTACCGCCGACCTTGATGAAGCTGGCCTATCAATGCAAGGGCGCGGACCGGTTGTGTGCCATCTCGGACGCCAGTTCCGCGGCCGGCTTCCCCGACGGGACCCGCTTCGGCTTCGAAGGTCTGGAATGCGAGGTGACGAACGGCGTCGCCATGCTGGTCGACCAGACCGCCTTCGCCGGCAGCACCACCCTGCTCAACCAGATGATCCCCATTCTGACTGACGTTGTGGGCATCCCGCTGGTCGAGGCTGTGCGTATGGCCTCCCTGACACCTGCCAGGGTGATCCACGCCGACCGGACCAAGGGCAGCCTGGAGGCTGGCAAAGACGCTGACCTGGTCATCTACGAGTTGGATTTCCAGGCCTGGCAGGTGATGGTCGGCGGGGTATGGGTTGCAGTGGACACCTAAACTTGGACTGTTTTTTCGTGGTTCTTGTGGTTGTTGGTTCATATAAAACCTGTCGGGCTTGGTGGCTTGACGGGCGTGAGAATGAATTGTATATTGGAACCTAGAAAATTTATCAGGAGAAACCGTCAATGAATTCGAAAGAGCGCATGCTGTCTGTCCTGGAAGGCAAGAAAGTCGATTATATCCCCTGTTCCTTTATGCTCTTTTATAATTTATACAATGATTGCAAATCTGAACTGGAATATATTACCAGGGAAGTCGAGCTGGGGCTCGAGCCTCACGTCCACGTCGGGCACCTCAACCACACCATGTATCTGACCGGGACCCTGCATCCCGAGGCAAAATACAGCGAATGGACCGAAGTCAAGGATGGCGTGAAGTATTTTTGTCGGAAGATCGATACGCCCAAGGGACCATTGACCAGCCGGGTCAAACAGTGGGACGGGTGGCCAACGGAAGGCGATTTTCCGATTTTCAAAGATTGGATCACCCCGCGCTCCCAGGAATTCCTTGTCAAGCCGGAGCAGGACCTGGAAAAACTGAAGTACATCTTCGGCCCCTTTAAAGATGCCGACATCGAAAAACTGAGGGAAGAGGCACACGCAGCGAAATCCATCGCCGATCAATTCGGTCTGCTTCAAGTGGGGGGCTGGAAGGGGAACGTCAACCCCGCCCTGCAGGTGGACCCGGGCGTTATGGGCTGCGATGCCATGGCCTGGCTCTCGGGTTATGAGAAGGTCATGGAGCTATCGCTCACCCAGCCGGACCTGATCAAGGAATACGCCGCTATCATCCATGAATGGAATATGAAGCAGATCCAGATTTACCTGGACGTCACTGCCTCCGATCTTATCATCCGCCGCGGGTGGTATGAGACCACCGAGTTCTGGACGCCGAAAGCCTATCGGACGATCATCGCGCCGACGCTGAAGAAAGAGGCGGAGCTGGTTCACCAGGCAGGGAAGAAATACGGTTATATCATCACCAGCGCCTTCATGCCCATTCTCGACGACATCCTGGATACCGGCGTCGATGTTTTGATCGGGCTGGACCCCAAGGAGGGCAAGGGGACCAATTTGCAGGGGGTAAAGGAAAAAATCACGGCGAAAAATAAATGCATCTGGGGGGGCGTGAGCGGGGCATTGACTGTGGAAGAGGGCACAGAGCAGGAGACCGCAGAGGCGGTCATCCTTGCGCTGCAGACCCTGGGGAAGGGCGGTGGATTCATCCTCTCACCAGTGGATAATGTCAGGGAAAACACGCCCAACGCCTGGAAGAACACCTATAAGTTCATCAAGATTTGGAAAGAACACAGGCAGGATTACATCTGACAAGAATAAGGTGGACGAGTAGGAACGAACGGGGACAGGTTTTTTGAGCCCTGATTCCTTTCCCCCAAAGCGCCCGGCTGCCGGGCGCTTTTTCATCCATTGGGCTATAATGGGCTCCTAGAACGTAATAAAGATTGCAGAAGAACGAATTCATTATGGGCAATGAAGCAGCGCAGTTCCGGGTTTACGGCTACCGCTGGGTGGTGTTGACCGTTTTTATGTTAATCAACCTGACCATTCAAATCCTGTGGATCACCTACACCCCCACCACCGGCTCGGCGGCGAAGGTTTACAGTGTCAGCGACCTGCAAATCGGGCTGCTAGCGATGACATTCATGTTTGTGCAGCCTTGCCAGGCCGAAACTGGTAGCCGTGTGTTGTAAAAGTACAAGTTGTTGCAAGAGATTCATTAATCCAACTCAAATCTAGGAAACAGAATGAGCACAATCACCCCTCAAGAACTGTACACCTGGTGTAAAGTTCCTTTCCCACAGCTGGAAAACCACCCTCAATTGAAAATCCCGTTCCGCCTGTGTCGCGACTCAAATAAGATGGGCGCGCTGATGGCGCGTGAACTGGCCGACGAAATACAGAGCCATAACCAGCGCCAAGAAATCACCCGGGCGATCATCCCCTGCGGACCCGCCTGCTGGTACCAGCCCTTCACCGACCTGATCATACGGGAAAAGGTGAGTCTAAAAAATATGGTCATCTTCCACATGGACGAATGCCTGGACTGGCAGGGCCGGGAACTGCCGCGCGACCATCCTTACAGCTTTCGGGGGTTCATGGAGAAGTTTTTCTATGCGCCGGTTGAGCCGGATCTGGCTGTTCCACTTGAAAATCGCAACTGGCTTACCGCCAATAACATCGAGGAGATCAAAGAGAAAATATGGGCTGCCCCGATCGACATCACCTACGGCGGCTGGGGCCAGGACGGTCACATCGCCTACAACCAGACCCGCCGGCATCCTTACAACCATATTACCCTCGACGAGCTGCGCAACTCCACCGTACGGGTACAGGAGAACAACCTGGATACCATCCTCGCCCTGGCCCAGCGTACCTTTGGCGCCGCTTATCAATTCGTTCCCCCCATGTCAGTCACGCTGGGGGTCAAAGAGTGCCTCTCGGCAAAGAAAGTACGCCTGTTCAGCGATACCGGTGCCTGGAAACAAACCGCCCTGCGCGTGGCCCTCTTCGGTCCCCTGACCGCTGAATACCCGATCACGCTGCTGCAGGAACATCCCGACGCCCTGATCACTGCCACGGTTGAAACCGCCACGCATCCGATCAGCCTGCACCCCGAATGGGACCTGGGTATCTTAAAAGACTGAGGCATGTCCGGATGACTTCGTTGAATGTCAAAATCTCCGCCTGTCGATATCAGGCCATGCTGGGCGTCGGCGGTATCGGCACGGGCGTCTTCTTTACCCTGAACGGGGAGCACACCCTAGGCCGCGAGGAGAGCCGCAGCGGCCATTTCATCGACCGCCGGGATTATTGCAAGCTGCACATCATTACCCATTATGTACAGACCCTGCTCGGAGCCGAGTTTGTCACCCTGCCAATCTGCAGGGTCGGGACGGACGAAGCCGGAGGGCGCATGTTGCACGAAATGGGCGCGGTCGGCATGGACCTGCGCTACGCTCGATCCGTTCCGGGGTCGCAGACGCTGTATTCTTTCTGCTTCATTTACCCCGACGGCAGCGGCGGGAACCTGACCACAGATAATTCGGCCTGCGACCAGTTGGAGCCGGAGGATGTGGCCCGGGCCGAGGCTGATTTTTCTCGCTTCCAAGCCAAGGGGATCGCCCTGGCTGCCCCGGAGGTTCCGCTGACTGCCCGGCGGAAGTTGCTGGAATTGGGTACGCAATATCATTTCCTGCGCGTGGCAGCCTTCAACTCCGCCGAGATTTTACCCGCCCTCGAGATGGAGATGCTCACCATCACAGACCTCCTGGCGTTGAACCGGGACGAGGCCGCGGCCGTCGCAGGGATCCAACCGGATGACGGGTCGCCCCTGACCATTGTGGAGGCGGCCTTGGCCAGACTCTGGACGATCAACCCTGCCCTGCAGGTGACCATTACAGCCGGAAAGGAAGGCAGCTGGAGTTGGGACGGGAAGAGCCTCTGCCATGTACCCGCTTTTCCAACCCGCATGGTCAGCACAGCCGGCGCCGGGGACGCATTCCTGGCCGGGGTGATCGCCGGCCTGGTGGCAGACCTGCCTCTCCATCTGGCGCAGGAACTCGGTACCCTGGTGGCCGCCCTCTCAGTGACCTCCCCCCACACGATTAACCCGGAGATCGAACGCCGGTCTTTGCACTCGTTTTCTTCCGAATTCTCACTGGCTCTCTCTGAAACAGTCAAGCAACTGATTCAAGATTAATCTCAAAGAGATGATATGACGAAAATTGCCTTCATCGGTACGGGCGGCCTGGAATTTACCCGCAGCCTCATCCAGAACCCGTGAGGATACGCCATGACCATTACTCTCAACATCGACCACAACGAGATCGAGCGCCGCAAAGACCTCTACCGGCGCACCTTCGACTACCAGTCGGTCGACCACCTGCCCGTCTTCGTCTGGGTACAGGGCCCCACCTCTGCAGACCACACCATTCGCTGGGAGCTGGAGAGCGGCGAAAACCAGCTCGCCGCCAATCTGGCCTGGATCGAGCGCTCCCTGCGCCTGCTGCCCGACGACTACATCCCCGTGGTGCGCATCACCCAGGGCTACCTGACCGTGGCGACGATGTTCGGCTGCCATGTGCATTGGAGCGAGGATCCGAACCAGCCGCCGGGGGTGATGGAGCATCCGATTAAAGACCTGGGCCAAGTTTATCGCCTGGCGCACCCTGGCCTGGATACTGGGATGATGCCGGAGAACCTGCGCCGGATGCGCCTATTTGCCAGGAACCTGCCGCCGGACGTCTATTTGACCGGGGTCGATATCGGCGGACCGCTCAACAACATGAAAGACCTAATCGATACCAACTTGTTCTATACCGCTTTCTACGACGATCCCCGGGCCGTCCACCATCTGCTCGACCTGCTCACCGACGTACAGTTGGAAGTTATGCAGGCCCTGGTGGCCGTGGCCGGCGGCGACCTGGGGCGTTTCGGCAGTTTGGATTTCGATCCGGTCTGGCATCCCGAGAAGTACATCAGCTTCTGCAGCGATGACGTAAGCGCCACCCTCGGCCCGAAGACGTTCGAGGAGTTCAGCCTCCCGTACAACGACCGGCTGTACGCGCCGTGGGGCAGCGGCGGCCTGCACAATTGTGGTCCGCACCCCTGCAAGGTCATGTATACCCGCCACCAGCGGCCGGTGAAGTATCTCAATTGCTCCCACCACTTCAGCCAGAAAGATTACTCCGCCCTGCGGGAAGTCTTCGCCGGGTGGGGCGTGATCGAGCCGATGTTCGACATGGGCGAGCGTGCCGAAGAGATGCTGTCCGGCTACCGATTGATGATGGAAAGCCTGGCCCCCGATACGCTCGCCGTCCCGATCTGCATCGTGGACAATACCTGGAGCGACGGCGACGTCACAGAGCTATACCATGAAATGCGCAAGATCAGTACAGAGTATGCCCGCAACATGCGCTGGGCGAAGTAGGAGGATCAAAGACATGTCGTGCGCCGCCGGTTCATCGTCATTTTCCTGCTTTTCCTATGCGCTGAACAGGGCAAACCGTGGACCGATTTCTATTCCGCGGCTGATGTAACTTCCGACTGGTAGGAAACCTATCAGCCGTGGGAGTATTCATGCAAATCCCGTCCTCCAGACCCTATGATGTCCTCGTCGCAGGCGAGATAAACCCCGACCTGATCTTGAGCGGCGACGTCGTGCCGCGTTTCGGTCAAGTGGAGCAGTTGGTCGATTCAGCCACGCTGTCAATCGGCTCTTCTTCCGCTATATTCTCCTGCGGTACGTCCCGCCTGGAGCTGAAGACCGCTTTCATCGGCGTATGCGGCGATGACCTCTTCGGGCAGTTCATGCTCGAGGAAATGACCAAGCGCCAGGTGGACGTCTCCCCGGTCATCGTAGACAAGTCCGGCCAGACCGGCCTGTCGGTCAACCTCAACCGGGGCAACGACCGCGCCATCCTGACCCTGGTCGGCTGTATGGTGTCCCTGCGGGCCGATCAGGTGCCGGACACTCTGCTCGCCAAGACCCGTCACATTCATGTCGCCAGCTACTTCCTGCAGACGGCCCTGCAGCCCGGCCTGCCTGACCTTTTCCGCCGCGCCCGAGCTCTGGGCCTGACGGTCTCCCTGGACCCGAACTTCGACCCCTCCGGCGAGTGGCGCGGGTTCGACGAGCTGCTATCCCTGGTGGACGTCTTCCTGCCCAACGAGAAGGAAGCCCTGGGGCTGACCGGTGCCGTAACCGTCGAGCAAGCCCTCGCCGCCCTCGCCCGGAAATGCCCCACGGTTGCCGTCAAGCTCGGCGAAAGAGGTGCCGTCGCCGCGCGGGGTGCCGAGACCGCCAGCGCAGAAGCCATCAAAATGGAGGTCGTGGACACCGTCGGCGCGGGGGATTCGTTCGATGGCGGGTTCCTGTACGCCTGGCTGAATGGCTGGAACCTGGAGCGCGGCCTGCGCCTGGCCGCCGCCTGCGGATCCCTTTCGACCCGCTCCGCCGGCGGCACGACTGGTCAGGCGACCCTGGAGGAGGCGCTGCCTTATGTCGATTAAGTCCCTGGACAATATCGTCCGTGCTCAAAGACGCGGCCAAAGCCGCGGGATCAATTCCATCTGTTCGAGCCACCCCTTCGTCCTGCGGGCAGGCCTGTACCGTTCCGCCCGCGCCAGTACTTCCGTGCTGGTCGAGACGGCCTGCAACCAGGTCAACCAGTTCGGCGGATACACCGGGATGACCCCGATGGGGATGATTCCTTGATAGTCCTATGGGCTTGCTTAAATCATTTAACGGCTCCGGCGACAAGGCCTTCAACAAACAGCCTCTGGCCGAAGAGATAGAGTAGGATCATCGGGATTGTGGCAATCAACGTGCCGGCCATGATCAGCGGCTCGTTGACGGTGAAGTGCCCCTTGAACAGAGTGAGACCGGGCATAAGGGTCTTTTGGCTTTGGTCCTGCAGGAACACAAGGGCAATCAACAGTTCATTCCAAACGAACAGCGCATTGACAACAATGAGAGTAACCAATGCAGGAGTGGACAACGGCAGGGAAATGCGCCAGAACATATCCAGGTTGTTGCAGCCGTCGATTGAAGCCGCGTCGAACAGCTCGGGTGGCAGGCTGCGAAAGAAACTGACCAACAGGTAGACCGAAAACGGGATCAGCAGACCGCTGTAGATGATGATCACGGAGGGGAGCTTGTTGATCAGGTTGATGTTTACCATCAGCACAAAGAGCGGCAGGATCAGGACCGCAGGGGGGATAACCATCAGTGCGATCATCATGTTGAAGTAGAACGCCCGGCCGGGGAAACGGAAACGGGCGATGGCGTATGCTGCGAGCGCCGATACGACCGTCGTGACAACCAGACTGGCGACCGTGACAATGAGGCTGTTCCCAAACCATAACGGGATTTCTCCCTTGATGAGGGCGTCGGTAATATTCTGGAACGTGAACGGGTTGGGCAGCCCGAACTGGTTATGCAGCCAGTCCGGGCGCGTTTTAAAGGCGGTGACGGCCATGTAATAAACAGGGTAGATAGACAGAATGCTGAAGAGAATCAGGACGATCTGGTTGGGGATTGAAGCCAGCAAGGTTCTTATGCGCCGAAGACTCTTGGGTGTTTTCATGCGCCCTCCTCCAGGGAACGGCGGCGTAGGCGCAACTGCAAAACGATCAGCAGCGTGGTTACCATCAAGAGAACGACAGCCAGGGCGGAGGCTATGCCCGGCGATCGGAAGGCGAAGGCGTGCTTCCAGATGTAGAATTCCATGACCGTCGATGCAAATCCCGGTCCCCCGCCGGTCATCACAAATACATAAGCAAACACCCAGGACAACATGGTGATCAACTCCACGACGACAAAGAATTCGATCACCCCTGAAAGTTGCGGCAGGGTCACGTAGAAATGTTTTTGCCAGAAGTTGGCCCCGTCGATCGCTGCCGCCTCCAGGATCTCCTTTTCCAGGGACATCAAGCGCGCCAGGAACAGGACAACACCAAAACCCATCTCGCGGTAAATGATCACGACGCTGATGGACGGCAGGACCCATTTGACGCTTCCGAGCCAGTTTTGGGCCAGGAACGCCAGCCCTGCGCTCCTTAATAAGGTATTGAAGATCCCGTTCAGGCCGAGCAGGTACCCAAACGTCACGCCGACTACTGGGACGGCTAGGACATAGGGCATGAAAATAATGCCGCGGTAGACGAGCCAGCCGCGTACATGCTCAAACAACAGGATCGCGATCAGCAAGGAGAGTACGGTCAGGATCGGTACGCTCAACAACAGCTTGCCGTTGTTGCCGAGGGCCTGCCAGAAGACCGGGTCTTCGAAAACCAATCGGTAGTTGGTAAAGCCGAACGTTTTGATCCCGTCGGGGTTATTTTGCAGCAGGCTAGTGCGGATGATATCAACGATCGGATAAAGAAAAACAAGAACGACCAGAATCGTAGCGGGGGCAAGATAAAGATACGGTTCGATCTTGCGGAAAGTAATTCCAGTTCCAGTCGACAGCTTTTTTTCAAGCATGTACGGCCCATCCTTGGGAAATACAGGCTCTCCCGAGCTAACTCGGGAGAGCCGGGTATCTAGAGCTTTATTGCTGCCAGTTCTTCCAATTAGTCAATTCGTCCGGATGCTGGTTACGCCAGGTTTCGGCGGAACGCTGCCACAGTGCAGCCGCATCGGCGGGAGTCCCGCTCTGGGAGAAGATCATCTGGCCGGCGGTCAGGTCGGCATCACTGTCAAGCTGACCGGGCAGGAAGTTCTCCAGCCAGATCTGCGGACCGGTCGTTTCCCACTCCACCATCTGCTTGAGCACGGGGTCGGTGACCAGGTTGCGGTCGAAGCGCGCATCGGCGGCGATGACTCCCGTATGCTGGTACCAGGAGGTGAGCCGGTCGGCAGTGTGCAGGTAGACGAGGAAATCTGCGGCTTCCTGCGGATGCGTGCTCCACTTGGTGAGGAAGAAGGTGATCGACTGGGTCGCATTGCCGGTGTCAGCCAGCTTGCCGGCTCCCAACTGGGGAGTGCGCATCACGCCGACCTTGTCCGCGCCCAGGTCAGTCAGGGCCTGCTTGATCATACCGTCGGTTCCCCAGGACATGGCGCCCTGGCCTTGCGAGAAGGCCTGTGCGCCCTGGGAGAGGTCGAGCGACATCACATCCTCATTGAAATAGCCTTTCTTGACCATCTCGTCCAAAGAGCTGTACCAACCGGTATAATGCGGGTCGGTGAAGTCCTTGTTCCCGATGATGGCCTGGCGCAGGTCGTCGGTCGAGTCGAGACCCTGCATGCCGACATGGGCGAACCACCAGGCGCCGCCGTAGCCGTCCTTGTCACCCGCGATGAAAGGAGTGATGCCGGCGGTCTTGAGTTTTTCGCAAGCTGTGATGAACTCGTCCCACGTCCAGCGTCCGCTGGCGGGCGGGGTCACCCCGGCCTGGGCGAACATGGCCTTGTTATACATGATCTCGATGCCGATCAGGTACATCGAGGCGCCCCAGACTTTCCCGTTGTACGTGTTCTCATTAGTGTTCAGCCAGTTCTTTATTTCATCGGCGGAAACATAATCGCTGATCGGGACAAGGGCGTCCTGCCAGACAAAGCCCAGAACCGGGCCGGTGGCCCACTGAGAGGCGATGTCAGGCCCGCTCTTGGCCGTTACAGCCGACTGGAAGGCGCTGATCAGGGTATCCGTCGACTGCGGAACGACATTGATCGTGACGTTGGGATTGACCTGCTTGTAGGCTTCCACCGACTCGGTCATCCAGGCATCCGCGCCGGGTGCGTCCGACTCAGCCCAGTACCAGAAGGTCAGATTGACCTTCTCTTTGGTTGAGCCGGTAGCTGGGGTAGTCTTGCCACAAGCGGTGAACAACATCACCAGAATGACGGCGATACTTATAACGCGAAAACTTTTAGCACTCATGAAACATCCTCCTTGGAGATTATTGGTTTCTATTCACTATAACGGTTTGGTAATTTGATCCAGCTTGGTACTATTCGCAGGGCACCTCCTTTTCGTCAAGAATATCCAGCCATCCTTAAGCAAGAATGACGCGTATGTTTTTGGCGCGCAACCCTTCCGCTTCGCTGTCTGGCAGTTCACGGCCGGTCACCAGAATATTTACCTTCTCAATGGGCAGGACCATTACCGGCGCGACCTTACCGAACTTGGTATGGTCGGCCAGGACGATCACCTGGGTGGATGCATCGGCAAGGGCCCGGTCAGTGTTTACCTCCAGCAATTGACTATGTGTCAGGCCATGCTGCAGACTGATCGCTTCAATGCCGTATATAAACTTATCGGCTCGAAATTGATTCACGCCCCATTCAGTAAGATGACCGTGTAAAGTATGCTCGCCGGGTCGGACTGCGCCCCCCAAAACAATCAATTCGATGCCGGCTTTATCGACCAGTGTATTCACCACCCGCAACACATTCGTGATAACGGTCAACCTGCGGCGACCCGGCAGCAGTTTGGCGAACTCCAGCGTCGTCGTGCCTCCGGCGAGAAAGATGGTGTCGCCGTTTTGGACCAGATCCAGGGCCGCACGTGCGATCCGGATTTTTTCTTCCGTGTTGAACACCGTGCGGATGACAAATGGATATTCCTTGAATGGAGTGGCCAATGAAACCCGACCCACATTGATCCGTACGACCCCATCCGCGACCAGGTCGCGCAGTTCGCGCCGTAAAGTGGAACTGCTAACCGCGGTGGAAGCTGCCAAGTCGTCAATTAACCTTGCATCATCCGCCTGCAACAAACGCACCAGATCTGCTTTTCGATTACTTCGTTTTCTGGAAGTATTGGTCATTTGCATCCAAACCAAATGATATGAAAGCATTATAGGCCGAATTGACACTTATGTCAAATTTAATGAAAATATTTCAATATTTTTTGAAGGCCGCCGATTCCTCGCAGATTACATTTCATACCACAGAAAGGTGGACATCCCGATCACCGCAAACCGTATGCCCGGTTTCTTAATAGGCCCCATACATACATCCGTGTCACCAGGGGCCACATTTTGCTAACGTAAGGCTCGGCTGCTTCTAAAAACGCTTCCCTGCCCATCTGGGAACAGTATACTCCTCTGCAATGCTACGGGAGGATATAGGGATTTGGTCAGCAGGCTGGCTGCCCAGGCTGGCAGGAAGGAAATGAAAGCAGCCTCTGTTGGACCTGCGAGCATTGAAAATATTATGAAGGTCAGAATGGTGATGCCCACAATACCACTGCCGATTTTCCAGGCGATCAGATACCATTTTCGGTTGGGGATGTTACGATAGAGAATGCTCTCGCCTGGCTGGGGTTGGAATTTGACGATTGACATAAATTAGTTCCCAAAAATCCAGGGCTTTGCCCAGGGGACATTTAGAAAAATACGCTGTAGCTTTTTTGGATCCACTTTAACTGGCACACTCATGCCGGATAATACTTGGTCCTGCGAATCCAGCTCTACCGAACAGCAAGTGGAAATTTGGTTAGGCGCTTTACCAGGGAGATGTATCTCAACCTGTAGGTCAACTTTGGTGAAACCACCCGCGTTGGGAGCAATCGTTTCGCTCTTGCAGATCACATTTGCGCCGGCTTCGATCGCATCGCGCAAGCCGCCTAAATATCCCACGGTTTGTAGATAAATGGCTATATATTAAGGTAAATCACCCGTTTGTACTCTTGTTTAGGTCTGGCAATTATGTTAGAATATTGACAAATTTAGCCCCATATACAGGGGATTTTATTTACCAAACCACCAAATATGGCGGCTACATTTGTTCTAATTTTCACGGAGTGATGGTCATGCGATGCCCATACTGCCAGCACGACGACTCAAAAGTAATTGATA
>JADGQC010000082.1 GCA_017882125.1 Anaerolineales bacterium | reverse complement strand
GCCATCGAACGGACCATATCGGTGACCATGCCAAAATACCAATTGGCGTCGGTCAGGTAAACGACCGGCCACTTCTCCAACGGTTTGTCGAATGGCCAGGATTTGTCGAGAGAGTTGAAGTATGCATAGGGGAGTGCGATGGAAATGCGATAGTTTCTGCCCGTATTTTTCGACTTCATCATGCGAACTTCGCTAGCGAGTATGGTGGCTTGTTTGGCAGTCATCTTTTTGCTCCTTTGTTGAAATAGACCCAGCAGCCCATTACATGTTCAGCCGTTGCAAGTGGTTGATGCCATTGCTTCAGAATTCTCATTGCATTGTTATACTCATGAGCAGAGATTCTTATAACTGGCGTCAGGGCAATGTGGTTGGCATGGGCTCGTTTTGAGAAAAGGCTTCTGCCTGAATTAAAAATAAAGCCAGGCGCGAAGCATGCCCAATATCACTTCATTGTCCGCTACAAGTGTTAGTCATCCTGCTTCCATTAACCGTTCCACTTTCACCAGGAAGCTCCTGACGTGCGGGAGAACTTTGTCGCTTTGCCTGATCGCTCCGCTGTGGTCAAGCTCCGGCAGGGTAAAAAACGTGGCGTTGGCTATCTGCCGGGCGCACCTTTGGACTGGCTGATAATCATCCAATTCCCCGGCAAAAAGTAAACAAGGCATTTTCATGGTTGGCAGGACAGCCTCCAGGCTCTCCCTGTCCTGCGCGACTGCCACCAGCGCCTCATAATCGTATGCCAGCATGCGCTTCCTGGCCTCAGATGATAGCGCGCCATATTCTGTTTCCCACATGGGAACGAATGCCTCCGGTCCATGATCGATCCCAACCTGCACGAACTGGCGCAACCCGTCCATGTTGGCTGCATAAGGAACCGCTCCCCCCAGAATTAGGGATCGGAATCGTTCAGGGGCGTATTTCGCCAGGCCGAAACCGATCCAGCCGCCCATCGAGTACCCAAAGTAGTGGGTCTTTGCAATCCCAAGTTTATCCAGGACTGCGACGATGTCCCCCACTCGTTTTTCGAGCCCATAGGCCTCCGGGGTATGCGGCTTATCGCTACCACCATGCCCGCGCACATCCAGCAGGACCAATTGGTAATCATTTTTCAGGGCGGACACATATCCATAATCAACCCAATTCTCCCAGGTGGCCACGGACCAATGCTGAAGAACAAGAGGAGGTCCTTTCCCTACCGTTTCGTAATGAATACGGATTCCCGCGTTATCAGCGTACGGCATGGCGATTACCTCCCAAGCTCACCTTAAAATTCCGGCGTACTCATTCACCCTGTCAAGCCACTCACCCGCCAGGGCGTGGAACAGATCTTCCTGTTCGGTCTCCACAAAATGCCCGGAGCGATCAAGGACAGCAAAGGTTGCCCTGGGATAGTTCTCCAGGATCTCCCAGGCATCGCGATACCCACAAATTGAATCCTGTCTCCCTGTAACAATAAGGGTTGGAGCGGGGAATGGCTTGGGGAGCACATCCACATCGAAAGACAATGCGTAGTCTTCATCATGCTCCCTGATCTTCGCCTGGAAAGCCTGGTCGCCGGCCTTACCGGCAGCCGTATAATTTGTGTGAACAAAATCAGCCACCTTTTGACTTTGAACTACAGCGAACGGGAAATACCCCTCCGCATCATCCGGACTCAATGTGGACACAAGCACCGGGTCTGCAAGCAGGGTAACTGGAGCAGGGACATGCCGCCTGGCAGTGTAAGCTGAGATCAATGGGACCTCCAGAAGCAGTCCATCCATTGATTCCATGCGATGATGGACCACGCCCCGGGCAAGGTACGCGCCCGCTGATGCCCCTGCCACCACGAACCTTTGCCCCGGGATAACGGCATCGATGAAATCCAAAACAACGTCCAGGATCCCATCCTGGTTGGTGACCCAATCCTTTGCAGGAGTTTTTCCATGCCCAGGCAGATCAAAATAGATGCGTTTCCATCCGTGCCGCTTTTCGAAGAGCGGTTCCATAGTACTCAGCATGTGGCGATGGTCAATGCCCCAACCGTGGAGCATGACGATGGGTCTCCCCTCGCCGAACAATTCATAATGAACCGGGATGTCCTTAAGTTCGCAAATCATTCTTTTGTTCCTCCTAGCATCATCCATAAGTGTTGTCCGACGTAGAGGATTCCCCCCATGCGACACCGATTAATCGAGCGTAATAATGGCACTGGCACGATCCGGATAATATCATAATATTGATATTATACAGCATTTACCTATAATTAGTCTTATTTGTGAAAGAATTCTCAATTTATTGGCGGGCACAACCTCGAACTCGTTATTATTCGTTTCCGCCCATGTCTAAAAAATTAAGAATTCACTAAGACCTGACAGGTTTACCGGGCCCACTCTTCATTTGGGTGTATGATTATTTTTATGATCACTCCTGCCAGCATCCTGGACAAGCTGACCGCTCCCGCCGAACTGGTAATCTCCCAGCCCGACGGCGCGGTGCGCTGCACGGCCTGCGGGCACCGCTGCCTGATAAGACCCGGAAAGAGGGGCATCTGCCAGGTGCGCTTCCACGACGGGACGGAGCTGCGCGTGCCCTGGGGTTACGTGGCGGCGCTGGCAGCCGACCCGGTGGAGAAGAAACCTTTTTACCACCTGATGCCTGGCGCCATCGCGCTGACCTTCGGGATGCTGGGCTGCGATTTCCACTGCGGGTACTGCCAGAACTGGCTGACCTCCCAGGCGCTGCGCGACCCGGCCGCAGCAGAGGGTTCGAATTATGTAAAGAAAATTTCCCCCGAGCAGATCGTGGAGGCGGCCCGCAGCGTGGGGGCGGAGGTGATCGCGTCTTCATATAACGAACCGCTGATCACCAGCGAATGGGCGGCGGCAGTTTTCAGGCAGGCGATCGCAGCGGGGATCAAGTGCGTGTACGTCTCGAATGGCAATTCCACTCCGGAAGTGCTGGAGTACCTGCGACCCTACCTGAGCGGGATGAAGATCGACTTGAAGTCGATGCAGGATAAAAACTACCGGCAGCTGGGTGGTGTGCTGAAGAACACGCTGGATACGATCAAGCGGGTGAAAGAAATGGGGCTTTGGCTGGAAGTGGTGACGCTGGTGGTGCCCGGTTTCAACGACAGCACCGGCGAACTGTGGGAAGCGGCGCGCTTCCTTACTTCGGTCTCGCCGGACATCCCCTGGCACGTGACTGCGTTCCACTCGGATTATAAGATGGAAGATACGCCCAATACGCCGGCGAACACCCTGGTGCGGGCGGCGGAGATCGGGCGCGAAGCCGGGCTGCATTACGTATACGCGGGGAACCTGCCGGGCAGGGTGGACGAATACGAAACCACTTTCTGTCCGCACTGTAATACCCCCCTGGTGGAACGCAGCGGGTTCCGGGTGGATGCCATGAGGGTGGGGACGGATGGAAAATGCCCAAAGTGCGGTGAAAAAGTGGCGGGGATTTGGCCCACGGTCCTGGAAACAGCGGGGTAATGTCTGGACAACATAGGCTTATAATATATCTGACCGCTTGAATCCAAGCTTGAAATACTGTACAATTTCATAAGGTAGTGCCCCCATTACCGATCGTTCGCGAAAGGGAGACACAATGGACATAATCAAGGTATCCGCAACCTCCCGTACCTCTGCCGTGGCCGGGGCGATTGCGGGCGTGGTCCGCGAACACAAACGGGCGGAAGTGCAGGCAATTGGAGCGGGAGCCGTGAACCAGGCCGTGAAGGCGCTGGTGCTGGCGACCGGCTATCTCAAGATTGACGGCATCAACGTGGTAGCGGTGCCGGAATTCGTGGACGTGGAGATAGAGGACAAAGTCCGCACAGCGATCAAAATCGTGGTCGAACCCCGCTAAGGCAACCCATTTATTCCCAGGAACAAACCATCAACTTGCGCGCCGGTTGGGAGCGCAGAGGGTTTGTTATAATTGCAGGGAGGGAGAGCCTGGGAGCATGCTGCGCGGAAGAAAATCATTCCTGAAATTCCTGAGCACGCTGATCGTGCTGGGGGTGCTGGTGGGCGCGCCGGGGGGCGGGCGGGTGAAAGCTGCGCCGGGAATGAATCCCCAGCACACCAACGTGGTGATCAGCGAGTTTCGTACCAGCGGCCCCGGGGGGACAACCGATGAGTTCATCGAATTTTTCAATCCAACCATGAACCCGATCGACATCAGCGGCTGGGGGATCATGCCGTCAGATCAAAACAGGCGAATGCCTCCCACCCCAATCTATATCTTCCCATCCTCCCCTGACCACACGATACTTCAATCCGGTCAGCATTACCTGGTTGCAAATACCGGTTTCGGTGGGAGTGTAACCCCCAACGGCACTTATACTACCTATGACGTCCCTGACAACGGTGGAATTGCGCTGATCATACCCGGCGTCCCTCCAAACCCGGACGTGGTGGTGGACAGCGTTGGGATGTCAAATGGTGTGCCCTTCGTGGAGGGTACGCCTTTACCTCCCCTGGCTGGAACTGCTGACCAAAGTTATGAGCGCGGACCGGGCGGCGACCTTGGAAATTGCACCGACACGGACCACAACTCCACCGATTTCACATTGATCACCCCTTCGAACCCGCAAAACCTAGCGAGCGCCGCAACAACGGCTTGCACAAACCCCGTCCAGACCATCAGCTTCAGCTCCACTGCACCAGCCGGCGCAAAGGTGGGAGGTGCAAGCTATTCCCCCGCGGCAATAGCTACATCAGGGCTGCCAGTTTCTCCAACCATCGACGCGTCTGCAACTTCATTTTGCTCGATCAGTGCGGGGGTAGTCTCCTTCATAGGAGTTGGTACCTGCGTGATCGATGCCAACCAGGGCGGGGATGCGCCCGGTCCCAACCATTATTATCAAGCAGCCGCCCAGGTGCAGCAGTCCTTTGCCATTAACAAGGGGAATCAAACGATCAGCTTCACGTCCACTGCGCCGGCCAACGCAAAAGTTGGAGGAGCGCCCTACCTTGTTTCCATAACCGCCACATCGAGCCTGGCAGCCGCATTGTCCATCGCTCCATCCGCCGCGGCGGTGTGCACGCTTAGCGGGGGCAATGTATCCTTTATCGCGGTGGGCGAATGTGTAATTAACGCGACCCAGGCTGGCGATGGGAACTGGAACGCCGCTCCTCCAACGCAACAGACATTTCCCGTTGCGCAGGGCGACCAGACCATCACCTTCGGTCCCGCTCCGACCAGCCCCAGGGTGGGAGGGTCTTATACCCCCGCGGCAAGCGGGGGAGGCTCCGGCAACCCGGTGACCATAACAGTCGATGCATCGGCATCCGCGATCTGCTCGATCAGCGGGGGGATTGTTTCTTTCCACGCGGTTGGCACCTGCGTGGTGGATGCCTCCCAGGCGGGCAACAGCAACTGGAATCCGGGCCTGGCGCAGCAATCCTTCACGATCAGCCCGACGGCGACCGCCACCTCCACCCCCGGTGCGCCAGCCCACCTGGTGATCAGCGAATTCCGCTCGCGCGGTCCGCTGGGGGAGAACGACGAGTTCGTCGAGATTTACAACCCCTATGCAGCGCCGGTGAATATCGGTTCATGGACGATCCGAACCTCCAGCGGCTGCAGCACGGGCACGACCGTCCTGGTGACCATTGCTGCCAGCACCATGCTCAATCCCGGTCAGCATTACCTGGTGGCTGCCACGGGATCGAGCGCAGCCAATGAAGCCGACCGAACCTTTACCCCGGGGATCGATGATAACGGCGGAGTAGGGTTGTTCAATTTCGCCGGAACGGTACAGGATATGGCGGGGATGTGCGCCACCACGCTCTACCGGGAAGGGAACTTCCTCGCGCCCCTATTACAGGAAAAAGAGCTTTTAAACCAGAGTTACGAGCGCAAGCCGGTAGGCGCGTCAAGCTGCTACGATACCAGCGACAATGCCAGGGATTTCGCGCTGGTCGCGCCAGCCGACCCGCAAAACAGCGCCAGCCCGATCGTGATGTGTGCAGGGGTGGCGGCTTTCACGCCCACCTTCACCCGCACTCCCATTCCCACACGCACCCCCACCAATGCTCCCACGGCAGTGCCAGGCAATGTGGTGCTCAACGAGTTCCTGCCGCACCCGCGCACCGATTGGAACGGCGACGGGAAGACGGATACGGGCGACGAGTATATTGAGATCATCAACATGGGGACTGCCTCCGTCAGCGTGGCAAACTGGAAACTGGACAACGGAGAGGGAAGCGCCAACTCCTTTACCCTGCCAGCCCTGACCCTCCTGCCGCGCCAGATCGCAGTGTTCTACCATGCCAACACCGGCATCGGCTTGAGCGATGTGGGCAGCAGCGTACGCCTGCTCAAATCGGACGGGCACACCGCAGACATATTCAATTATCCGCTGGTGACCTCAGCAGACCGGACGTGGTGCCGCCTGCCGGATGGGAACGGGGAATGGGGGTTCGTGTGCACTCCCACTCCAGGGAAACCGAACGAGGCGATCAAATCGGGCACTCCCGGGTCGGGCGAGGCTGACGGGTCGATCTGCATAAAGAATTCGGCGCCGGTGACGGTGCTGACCGCGGAGTGCAGCAGCCCGGGCGGGAAAATGTGGGGGGAGGTCGGGAACATCGAAACCTGGCTGAAGACCCGCTTGAAATTTGATGTTTTCGTGGAATAATAAATCCCCGCTTTATTTCAAGAGCGGGGATTTTGATATTTAATCGCGGGCGGCGCGCGCCACTTCCTCGGGGTCGAAGATGACCTCCTCCTTGCCGGTTAGCCGCTCTTCCACCTTTTGGGCGATCAGCTCGAGGTGACCATTGTGAGCCACGTAATCAATGTCATCCGCGGGAACGGTCAGCACCGGGCAGAGGGTGAAGTCTGCGATCCAGGTCTCGTAGAGATTGTTCAGGCTGGTGAGGTAATCGGCGGGGATGGTCTGCTCGTAGTCACGCCCGCGCCGTTCGATGCGCCGGACGAGGGTGGGGACCGAAGCGCGCAGGTATATGACCAGGTCGGGCGGAGGCAGGAACTCGACCAGGGTCTGGTAGAGCTCGCGGTAGGTCTGGTAGTCACGCGGACGGATATGCCCCTGCAGGAACAGGTTATGGGCGAAGATCTCGGCATCCTCATACACTGAACGATCCTGGACAGCGGAGGACGGGTACAGGGCAAGCTGATGGTGGGCGCGCAAGCGGTGGGTGAGGAAGAAGATCTGTGAATGAAAAGCCCAGGCCTGCATGTCCTTATAAAAATCAGCCAGGTAGGGATTCTCTGCCACCGGTTCAAAGAAGGGGGTCCAGCTTAATTTTTTGCAGATCATTTCGACCAGGGTGGACTTGCCCACACCGATATTGCCTGCAACCGTGACGAATTTTTTCATTTCACCCTCTCGTGGACACCCTGCAGGGTGCCCGAAAATTTACGGCTTTGCAGCCAATTCCGCATCAATAATGGTTTTGAATTGTTCGAACGGCTGGGCTCCCACCAAAATCTGGCCGTTGATCACAAAACTCGGGGTGCCGGTCAGTCCCAGACGGACGGCGTCGGCGGTATCCGCCTTGATCTCGGCCTGGGTGTGGTGGTCGTCGAGGCAGGCGGTGAAAGCGGCGATATCCAGCCCCAGGTCGGAGGCGTACTGTTCATAGGCAGCGCGGCCGAGGGAATACTGTCCGCCGAAGAGGTCGTTGTGAAATTTCCAGTAGGCGCCCTGTTCGCCGGCGCAGTTGGCGGCCTCGGCAGCCGGCATGGACTCGGGATGCCCGGGCAGGGGCAGATCACGGTAAACAAATCGGATCTTGCCAGGATAACTGGCCATCAGCTTGTCAAAGGTCTGCTGGTACCAGGCCTGGCAGTAGGGACACTGGTAATCGCTGAATTCCACGATGGTGATGGGGGCATCCACCGGACCGATGGAGGGGTCGCCATCCGTGGAAACGGTCACGCGCTGGTTACCGGTCGGATCCGCAGCGAGCGGAGTTGATTTGGGACTCCACAGCAAGTATCCGGCTCCCAGCCCGAGCACGAATGCGACCGGGATGAAGAGGTAGAGATATGGGGATAACTGCCTGTGTTTTCTGATTTGGGTGGTTGGGAGCATGGCGGCGATTATACTTCTTGTCCGGTTGAAACGTAACTCATAAGTTTAATATGACCTTGCGACAATAAAAATCCTGGCTCTGAACGACGCAGTACCCTGTACTGGTTGGCTGGTGGAAACATAACTCATAAATTTAATTTGACCTGATAACAATAAAACTTGGAGGTTCGCCTTCGAAACGTAATCATTAATTTTGACTTGCCCGGACTGGCATCCCAACCAATTTCAGATTTTCCCCTGAGGAGAAAACCCCTCAAGGCAGTGGATATTAGAAAGGCGCGACCCGGGTAAAGGTTTCGGGTCCGGAAGTCCCGTCGCTGTAGGACCAGATCGCGTTCAGGTTGTCGCCGCTGAGCGAACTGGTGGTATGCGTGACCGTCAGGTTAAGGTCGGTATCAACGTAGGTCCAGCTCAGCACGCTCCCGTTCCAGGATTGGGAGGTGATCGAATAGCTTGTCCCTTCCCAGGTAACCGAGGTCACCACATAAGTATTATTTTGCCAGGCGATCACGAACTGGTCCTTGGTTTCCGGGTCCAGCCAAGTGCCTGCCAGCCCGGGCATGGCTTCCTGTCCGGTGGGAGGCTTGGTTGCAACAATGCTGGAAATGTTGGGGATGATGGAGCTGCACGAGCAGGCGATCATAAGCATGGCAGCAAAAAAGATCAAAACGGTTAATAAGACCTTTTTATTGGGGCTCATGAAATTCTCCATAAATTAATGCCTGGGGCGTCAGTGATATTGTACAATATTTGGGGAGAATTTTTTCATACATTTACTCTACGATTTCCTGCACCCTGCCGACCTGCCCGTCCATAAGGCGGACCTTGATGCCGTGCGGGTGCGCGGGGGAACTGGTAAGGATATCCTTGACGATACCCTCGGTCAGTTTGCCAGTACTTTGGTCCTGTTTCAGGACGATGCGGACGCGCGCGCCGGGGCGGATCTGGGAACGGGTGGGTAAGAGCATATTATTTCCTTAATTTGTGCGCCTGGCACCTGGATGAGGACTCTACTGTAATAATCCCCTGGCGAACTTCAAGAAGGCCTGGACATCTTCGAAATTACTCACCAGCCCCATCGATACGCGCACAGCGCCGGAGGATTTACCGTCAATGCACAGGCGGAAGTCGTCCAGGCTCAGGCGCTGGGTGTGACCTGGCTGGGTGAAACAGGCGGCCAGTTCGGGCTTCGACAACCCCAGGGCGATCTCGCCCGCGCCGGGGTTGCAGAAGCAGCCGGTGCGCAGGGAAATGTTATGCTCGCCGGCTTCCTGCTCGATGGCGCGGTGGTCAACCGGTTGACCCATATTGTTATAGAAATTAGCGGTCACCGCACCACCGCGCTTGTCGGTGGTCAGCGGCCCGTAGATGCGCACCAGCGGAACCCCCGAGCTGTGTTTCATTTCCGAAAGATTGTCGAGCAGCCAGCCGGTGAGGGTGCAGACGCGCTCGTGGATAGTCTCAAGCCCGACAGCCTGGATATGCTTCAGGCCGATTTCCACGGCCGGGATATTGAGATAATCGAGGGTGCCATCCTCGAATGCGGCGGGAGCCTCGGCCAGGTAGTACTTGTCCCCCTGGACGGAGGCGACCGTGATCGTTCCGCCCGCGAACCAGGGCCGGCGCAATTTCTTCAGGGCTTCACGGCGCGCCAACAGGGCCCCGATGCCGGTGGGGTAGCCGAAGATCTTGTAGAACGAAAGCGGTACAAAATCCGGCTTATACCTTCCCAGGTCGAGCTTATTGCTGGGGGCAAATGCAGCTGCGTCGAGCAGCACATCCCAGCCTTTGGCGTGGGCGCGCTCGATCCATTCGAGCGGGTGCTGGACACCGGAGAAGTTGGATTGGGCCGGGTAGGCAAACAGGTTGTTTTTATGATCCGCCCCCGGGTCGAGGGAGGTATCCAATGAATCGAGGTCCACAACCATGTCGGGCAGACCCACCGGGATGTAGGTGACCTCGGCTCCCTTGGCGTGGGCAAACTCGCGGATGCCGTTGACCGAGTTGTGGTTGTCAAAGGTCAGCACGTAGCGGCTGCCCGGTTCGAAGGGGTAAGACTCGCCGACGAGTTTCAGTGCTCCACTTGCATTCTGGGTGAAGATAACGACGTACTCGGCGGGATCGGCATTGAAGAACTTCAGGACGGTGTCCCGGGTGCTTTCGATCAGGCGGGTGGCAGCCTGCGAGGTGGGGTTGGAGGAATGCGGGTTGCCATAAACATGGTCAGCCAGCACCTGCTGGTGAAGGCGCATCTGCGAATCGGCGTACAACCCGCCGCCGGTGTAATCGAGATAGACTTGCCCGCTCCGGTCGAGGCGGGCGTAATCACGGTCGCGCAGTTCGTCCAGGTCGTGGGTTTTGTCGTAGGACGGGTATTTCTGGATGAATTCAGGATAATCCGGCATATCAGCTCCAGGAACGTTACGGGCTGGGTGTGGGGGTGGCATCGTAGGGAGGCCAGGGGATATTTACAAACAGAGTATAACCGTGCTTTTCAACTGTGTATATGCGGGCATGGGAAGGCTGCTGGCAGCCGGGTTCATCAGTGAGCGGCAGATATTGCGTCACACCCTCGATATTCTGGCTCAAGGGAAGTTTGAATTTTTTGGGTGTAAAGATCAGTTGACCATTTTGGCAGAGCCAGGCCTCGATCAGGTAGCCTTCATAATCATCTTCGGTCATCCAGACACCATTCCAGGCAACGGTGACCTTGTTCCCTTTGCGAATAGCCTGGACTCCCGTCGG
>JADGQC010000081.1 GCA_017882125.1 Anaerolineales bacterium | reverse complement strand
TTTGGAAAACCCGGCTCCCAATGCGCTGTCTCTTTCGCCCATAACCCGTCTGGGACTCTTTATCATCACACCGGACCGCTTTGAACGGATGCCAAATGGAGAATTAGCCTTTGTAACCAAGGCGACTTGGATGAACATCCCCCGTGATGATGTTACATTCCTGGCTTTATTGAGAGAAATCGTCACGCTTCTGGATCAGCATACCCCGCCAGTCCCCGATGTGGATTGTGGATTGTGCAATTACAGAAAGAATTATAACGAAGCCGGTATTTTGGAGTGAGATTAAACACCTTTTCTACCCGACTCCGCCGCTCGCGAAGGGTGCTTGTTTTTTTCATTACCCTAATTAATGGCGGGATTAGCCCCAGGTAAACCAACTAATTGACTTTTAGCTCATTTGTGCTATAATCCTTTATGCGGCAAGGGACACGGGTCTACCCCTTGCCGCGTTTTGTTTAGTACCTTAACAACCTGATAGGCACCATTCGTTCCGTGACAAACGCGCGAAAAGTGACTTTTATTCAGATCCCTTCACCCACCCTCGTAGAGACGCAATACTCTGTCTCCGTTCTATGGGGATATTGCGCCCTGTTTCGGTGGGAGAAATACATCCTCCCTTGAAAAGCGTATTTCCCCCATACGTTTTGTAATATTCCCCTATCACTTCCTCCTGGACAGCGCAATTGGGTTGTTCCTCAGGATCAACCCCTAAATCAATTCGTCTCGCCGATTTTTGGATCCCATATAATGAAGGACCACTCGAGGAGAATCTGGTTTTTTGAGGTAAATGGTTGTTCCTCTTTTAATGATCAGCTGCTCGCGCGTACGCGGCGCTGTGCCCGGTCGGCCTCAAGCCGTCCGAGGCCATATCGACGACACGAGTCGTCGATACAAAGGATACTGGATGAAAGTCAAGAAATAAAAATACCGTAATACTACGGTACTTGGGAGTGACCGACCGGGGACTTCTAGCCGAGGCGGCATCCAGCCGCCATTCGCGAAGCACCCCCTGGGGGCGGCTGGTAGGCGACACGAGTCGCCGGAGAACCCCGAACCAATTGCTTAAGAGTTGGGTCGGGATCTGTATACCCCCTATATGTAGCTCAAACGGCGCACCTGCTGGAGCATCGTGTGGGGCGGGATCTCGGGCGGGATGCCCATCCTGGCCGGGCGTGCCTTTGGCACCGGTCACATATCGATGGCATTGGCATCCTGCTGGCCTTGGCGGTGCTATTCTGGATCCCCACCCACATCCTGACCTTTGCAATGCGTTACTATACCGACTACAAGGCGGCAAACGTCCCCACCTTCCCTTCCGTTTACGGTTTTCCTTTCACGCGCCTGATGATCGCTATTTCGAGCGTGGTCGCAGCACTTTCCATCAGCGCGGCCAGCATCCTGATCGGCATGCAGTGGGGCTTTGTATGGATATTAGTAGTCTTGTGCGCTGGATTAATGCTGCTGGCTGCAGCTACTGTATTCCGCCCCTCTGAGCGGATCAATTACGGTTTATTCAAATACGCATCAATGTTCATGCTCAGTGCGATGATCCTCTTGTCCATTTAAGGATCAAGAACAGGCCCAAGCAGATCAGTGCGTCGTCTTCGCCCTCATATCATCCAGAATCCGCCGCCTAGGACGGGTTTAAGGAGCCTTAGAAATCCTCTTCGGGGCGTGATGGCCAGGCTGCAACCAGGAAACCCAGGATGAACATCAGGCTGCCTATCCAGAGCCAGTTAATCAAGGGATTATGGTACACCTTAAAAGGAGCCTGGATTAAAGAGACATTCTCCCAGTTAACCAGCACCACATATAGGTCATCTGCCAGAGTGGAGCGCACACCAGCAACCGTCATCATCTGCCCGCTTGTTGGGTAATAATCATAGCGGGGATAGAGATTGCCCAGAAGCTTCCCATCCCGGAAAACGCTCATGTTGGCACGCGTCACAAAACGCCCATCTGTGGAAGGGAATTGCGCCAGGGAGTTATAACGAAGAGTATACCCGGCTATTTGGATATCTTCACCAACCGCAAGTGTTTTTTGCGTGGTGGTCCGGTACACTTCAATGCCCAGGATACCGATGGCCATAACCACCATACTGAGGTGGATCAGATAACCTCCATAACGGCGGCGATTGCGTCCAGCCAATTGCCAGAGGGCAACCAGGAAATTTTCTTTAAACTTTTTTTCTCGTGAGCGCCCCCCGCTCCAGAATTCATAGATCGTCACAAAGATCACGAATGCCACCAATGTGAAACCGATCAGCGCGATCCAATTTCGCATGCCGAGAAATAATAAAATGACTGTGGTCAACAGGCTCGGAATGGCAGGCTTCCACAACATCCGGCCGAGTGTCCCAGCCGTGGATCCACCCCAGGCTGTAAGCGGGGCGATGCCCATGATGGCCATCAACGCTCCGAACAACGGTCCGTTGGCGCGCTGGTAAAAAGGCGGTCCAACGGTAACTTTCTGACCAGTAACCAGCTCCGAGATCAAGGGGAAGACCACACCCCAAAAACAAACTATTAGAATTCCCATGAAAAGTAGATTATTGAGCAGAAAGAATGCTTCGCGCGAAAACAGCGAGCGCATCTCTACCTCTGCTCGCAAGTCTTTCCAGCGATATATTAATAGGGCAAGCGATGTGACAAAGGTGATGCCAATAAAGGCAAAGAACATAGGACCGATGGCACTTTGAGAGAATGCATGGACCGAAGAAAACACCCCGGAGCGGGTCAGGAAGGTGCCAAAGATGACCAGGGCATAGGTCAGGATAATGAGCAGCATGTTCCATTGTTTGAACATTCCCCGCTTTTCCTGGATCATGACCGAGTGCAGGAATGCCGTCCCAGTTAACCAGGGCATCAGGGAAGCAGTTTCAACCGGATCCCAAGCCCAGTAGCCACCCCAGCCAAGCACATCGTAGGCCCAGCGCATGCCCAGTACCAAGCCAATAGACAGGAATACCCACGCAACCAATGTCCATCGCCGCGTGAGCCGGATCCAGCGATCGTCAGAGTGCCCAGTCACCAGGGCGGCGATAGCAAAGGCATACGGTATCACAAACGCAACAAAGCCCAGGTATAGCATTGGTGGGTGGACAATCATACCGGGGTGGCGCAAGAGCGGATTCAAACCCTGTCCATCCATGGGAGTAATAGCAACAGCTCCAGCAGGTGCGAACATGCGCGGCACAAAGTCGCCTGCGGTGGTTTGCCACCAGCGAGCAAATGGGTTCTCGTAGAGAATAGTCAGAGACAGGAAAAAAGCTAGCGTCACCGAAGTTACTACGATAACCCATGGGAGCAGTTCGCGATCGCGTTCCCACTTGCGTAAAGTGACAGCCGAGGCAAAGGCGGACATCAGCCACGACCAGAGAACAAGCGACCCGGCCTGTCCGCCCCACAGGGCGGTGACCTTGAGATAGAACGGCATGTCGTTGCTTGTCACCGAATAGACATATTCGATTTCATAATGTCCTGTGACGAGCAGGTAAATGAGAGTTAAGGCTGCAACCGTAATGAGCGGGAAGATTAATAGCATGGAACGTCGGGCGGCTTCCACCAAGCGGTCCGACTTGCTGAAGTATCCCGCAACAGCCGCGCCTACGCTAAAAAGTGCCAACAGGAATGTCAGTAAGAACATACCAATGCCGAATTGTGCAAGCATGAAGACTCCTGGAAGAATGTAAGTTGCGAAGAGACCTTAAATAATAAACTCATCACGCCAACAGTCTAATTACTGTTAACAACCTGACTTGGAATTCCTTCCTGATATTTGGTGGGGCATTTGAGCAAAAGTTCATCAGCATAAAAAATTCCGCCCTCACCTAAATGACCGGTAATGATCGCCTGTGCTTCATCTCGCAGTAAATCCGGCCTCGGGCCGTTATAGATAATGGTCAGCCGCGTCCGTGTGGGGTCGGTAACTGCTGTATGCAGCACAGCAGCCAATCCCCCGCCCATTTTAATGGCGGCATTATCTCCGGGGACATGGGCGACGTCAAAGGTCAAATTCATCGTCAGTGGGTCGTATTGGATGGTATCGCCAAAAACCGCACCGGAGATACGCAGACTGCGTCCAACCAGACTGTTGCCTTTCGATCTTAACTCATTCACTGTCATAAAGTATTCGGCATTCGACTGAGTTGCCGAAACGATCAAATAGATGATAGCTGCCAGGATGAGCATACCGCCAATAATAAATTTCCCACGACCTTGTACACCCCTTATTAGGGATTTCTGCATTGCATACCTCCAAATTTTCTTCTCTCACGTCCCACAGTAATTTTACATATGAAAATCTACGCCATGTTGAGTATAAAAATTCAACATTATATGTGAAATTAAATTACCCGTTGCGAATGCCAAATTTAATCAGTTCGATGAGGGGATGGATATTGAGCTTAGGCATTATTCTTTCACGATGGCAGGCAATCGTCCTAAGCGTGAAGGCGAGAGCCGCCTAATCTGCTGGATGTTCAATCCTTGCGCAACCTGTTCAAACACCTGGCACTCATGTTAACTAAGCACATCCAATCCAACAACATTGCCCTCTCTCGAGGGCGTGGTGTACATGCAAGACACAGAAAGGAGCAACCAATCCCCAGCGCTTTTGCGCTGGGGATTTCCAATCATAAACGAGCTTTAGAATGCCTGAACCCTTACTTCACCGATTTCCTTGTCTTGTGTTATCCATGCTCCCCTTGCAAGCAAACTCATTCCGCCGAGAGCCAAAATTGTCCCAGAGACATAGATGGGCAAAGAAAGCACGTCCACCCAATTACTTCCCATGTAGACATGCGAAGCACCCACCCACATTGGGGTTGATAAGATGACGACACCAGCTACCAAGGCTGCCACCCCCCCACCAGCCAGCTTGTCAGCATTTTTACCACTTATTGAAAAATCAACCAACGCGCGAAGAGCAGGAATGGCAAGGATCAGGAAGACGAGCAGTGTAAAGAAATTGATATAGAATACGACATTGGCAGGCGCGGCCTTGCCAATCACGGCGAGAGATGTAAAGTAATGGACCGCGTTCAGTACCGTACCGATCCCCAGGACGATCAGGGTGTTTCGATATGCATGTTTCCCGCCGCGAATCAATCCGACCAAGACGGCAATCCCCACAATCCCGACCACAAGCGTGGTGATGACAAAGGTTTGGTAAAGCCACCGGTAGTCCACTGGCTTGATCAACACCCAATAGGGAGGGTAATTTTTCGTAAAGAAGGCTACACACGTGGTGCCAGCACCTCCCAGAATATTCATTGCTGCGGTCATCGCCATTAACAGAATGGCGATTACGCGTAAAATTTTACCTGATACTTTATTCATAACTTATCCTCCTGACAAATTTTGATACGCGGAAACAATTCCGGAAATCAAAGTGATTTATGGGACTTTCCCTGATAAATTCCAGGGGTTATTCAAAAAGTGACAACGTTCACATAATACCTGCTTGACGATATTGTGGCTTGCATAAGGGATCGAGGATGCAGGCAGAAATGTGACCCAATTTCCTTGATCATCAGGGCCAACTGCCATCCCGGCCGCGTCATGACAAGCCCAGCAGGTTACTGTTTTATGATTCTCATCATGGCCTGGGATGGGAGCCGTTGGGTTTAAGACATTCGCATGGCACATCTCTGATTCACATGTAGCTGTAGTGGTATGGGCATCGTGACACTGAGTGCAGGCATACCCGGCATGTGCATTCGCCAGATCCGGCTTTCCGTGGCCGGCAAGGTCTATCTGGCCATGACATTTCAAGCACAGCTCGGTTGTGGAGGCGACATCCTCATATTCATCAATTGGCGGGATCGACAACCAGGTGTAATTTGGATCGACCTTATCTTTCTTCACCCGATGGCAGATATTGCAGGGTATATTTTGCCAATCAGCCTCTGCTATTGTTGGGGGTGGAGGGGGAACTTCAAATTTACAGGTTGAACAACTCTCTGGCATATCGTTCATCGATGGGATATAGCTGGTTGGCGCATGACAGCGCGCACACGAGCTGTTAATTCCCAACTCATCTAAAACATAAGTATGCGCATGCCGGCTGGTCTCCCACATAACCTGGATTAAGTCAGGATTGATTTCTGTTGGGTTTCCGGTAATTTGGGGAGCCCCGGTGGGGCTCCCCTCGTTGGATGGAACTGATGGAACCGGCTGTGACGCCAGTACCTCTGGAGTTTTCTCCTTCCCCGGTTGACAGGCGGCCAGACCAACAATCAGGAACGCTGCTGCAATCATACTGAGGAATAAGGTTTTTCTCTGCAAGGTTCACCTTTCAAGATGGATTTACGGTGTGGGAGCCGCGGTCGGGGTTGGGGCAGGCGCCCCAGATGCTGTTAGGACGGTTAGTCCATAAGTGTTACCAGCTTTGTGGCAGCGGTTGCAGGAAACCATATATACGATACTATGCGATACGATCTCTGCAGTTGTGGCTGGTGCAGTTCCGTGTCCGGGAGCGGTCAGGATCGTTGTAAAGAGGCCACCCTCTTCCGCCCGACCTACAGCTGCTCCAGAGGCATCGTGGCAGGCCATGCAGGTCACATCGCCCCCCATCATAGGTGCGACCTTGGTATGCGTGGCGGCTGTATCCGCGTGGCAATCCACGCACTGCTTGACCGCGCTGGAGTGCGCATCGTGGCAGTCGGTGCAATACTTTGGGCGATCGGCTTGCGGCCATTCTCCGGCATAATTCATATGTGCGCTGCCACCCAGGTTGATCTCGTGATTCGCCGATAACCCGGCACTACTTACCTTGGCGCCTGCGGGGTTCGCGTGGCATTTCGTACACAGTTCATTCGAGGTATTAATTTTCTCGTATGTCAAGGTTATCGGAGTGAGCCAGGCAATCTCTGCACTGGCGGTCCCGTTCGCGTCAACCTCGTGGCATTGTGCGCAGGGAATTCCAACCCACTGCTGTTCAGTAACCAGGTCCATTCCACCTTCCGCAAATGAAGGGGCAATACGCAATTCTTTATCGGTTGGGAATTTACAGGTCACGCAGTTAGGGGCAGTACCCACCTTGGAACCCGGTATCCAGTTCTGCGGCGAATGGCAGCGGGTACACATGGTATTGGGGCCTTTACCAAGGTCATATGCTGCACTATGCGGACCATCCCCCCATGCTGTTATGATCGCCGATTGATCCGGTATGGGTGTTGCTGTAGGCGTAGGCGGGAGGGGAGTGGCTGTCGGCTCGGGCGTGGGCGCCGGCGCGCAAGCGTAGAGCACCAAGGCTAATAAGATCAGTGCCCCACCCGCGATGAACCAGTGCAAATTGGGAGGACGGGTTTTATTTATTGCTTTTTTCATATGCATTCTCCTTCTCATTTGACAGATGAAAATGTAGAGGTAACCTTGCTAGAGTTCCGGTATTGTTAAAAGTATCACAATCGTTGTCCAAAGTCATTGATTATTGTCAAAGGCCGACTTGATAATTGTCAAGTTTGTCCAACCTTGAGTCAAATAAACAAAAAAGGATTCACCCGCTTTTTTTTGAATATAAAAGCGATTGGTTTGACATTCGACAAAATTTCTGATACAACATTATTATGGAAACACCTGATACGTTAGCTGAAAGACTTGGACATGTCAGCCACTTCCTGAAATTATCCCTGACTGACAGATTGGCCATAATTCTCGCTGGACAAATGCGCCTTTTCTCGCCCGACGCAATAATTTTCTCCGAAGGTGAGCCATGCGCAGGTATGTTTGTGTTACTCAAAGGTCATGTGCACATTTGCAAACTTGGCTTAAAAGGTCAGCAAAGCATTATTGCAGATATTGATCCAGTCATCATGTTCAACGAGGTGGCTTTAATGGATGGCGGCCCAAACCCATACACTGCCATTTCGACTCTAAATTGTTTTGCCTGGCAAATCAGTCTTAAGGCTTACCAAAAACTAATCCGTCGATATGCGCAAGGTCAATACATGGAAGTTGCGCTGGGACTACTGGGAATTATGGCGGGTCGCTACAGACAACTCTTGGATAGCTACGCTGACCTATCTTTCCTAACTGTGCCAAACCGCGTGGCAAAATTGATTTATGAATTGAGTGCGGAGGGTCAGGTACCAATAAACCGTCACGAAAACTCGATTAATGAGATGGCAGCACACATTTCTTCTGTTCCTGAAGCGATCAGCAGGTCGCTGAATATCTTAAAATGTCAAGGGATTATTACAACGACGAGGGCCACGATCACTGTCCTAAAACCGGAAGAGCTGGCTAGACTGACGCAAGCTGAACCGAAACACTTATTTGTTTACGGGAGTAATAGATAATATATTCAAGTTTTTATACTCCGGAAGTTCCCTCTCCTTGATTTGACATAAATCAAAGACACTCGAACTGCATTGTGATACCATGTACAAAGCACACAATGCAGTTTTGAATTTAATGCTTTTCCGATAATCGACGGAGGAATCATAATAATGGCCAAACGTTTAAGTTACCTCTTTCACTCTACCAAAGGCCTGATTCTGGTGGCGATTGCCATGATTGGACTGGAGACTGCTATTTTCGGGATGCTCGCCGGGCCAATGGCCGAGATGGGCGTGCGCGACTTTGTCATTCGCGTCCTCAAGATGAATCTCGTCCAGGCTGAGCGCGAGGGGCGCATTATTATCCTGTACCATTCCATCGCAATGGCTGTGGTCGCCATCGAGACCTATATGATCACCAGCCTGCTGAAAATGAAAGAGTTCTACAAGCTGGCCGTGCGTGTACTCATTACGGTTGGTTATATGCTGACCATGATCTTCGGCATGGGTTTTGCTTACTGGGGTCACAATTGGGCCCTACACGGTCTGTACATCACAGGTCTAAGCCTGATCTTCTTCGCAGGCGTCCTTTTGGTCATTGCCCTCTGGCCATGGAACAAGGAATACTACCAGCCTGATATCGCCTATGCCCGCACTAAGAAAGGCGTGGATATAGAGCGCGTGGCCTTTTTCGCGACCGCCCTTACCACCGTCATTTCAGCGCTATTCGGTGCCATCCCCGGCTCGTTCTACGGAAACGGTTTTGAGACCTTCATGGCCCAGGATATCATCCGCCTGCCAGAGAAAACCGTTATGGAATACTCGGTGATCGGTCACCTGCACATCATGCTGGCTCTGATTGCCATCATGATCACCCTCATCATTGGTCGCTGGCTGAACTTCAAAGGCATTCTGCACAAGGTCGCTATGCCATTGATGATCCTGGGCACGATCGTACTTAACCTGGGCGTGTGGGGTGTGGCCACCCCGCTGGAACCGATTGCCCACATGATCATCTACGTCGGTGCGACACCTTCCATGTTAGCGGCGCTGCTCCTGCTGATTTGGGAATGGGGTCGGTTGATTCGTGAAGGCACGGCTCACATCCGGAAACCCAACCTCGGCCAAAAGATCAGTGCACTGGTGCGCGACCCACTCCGTTTCGGTCCGCTCTGGCAGATGCTTTTCATGAACTTCACCACCAGCTTTATCGGCATTTTCATGGCTGTCAAACTGGCCGAGATCTTCCGAGTCTGGCCCGCCCACGAAGAGCGCATCGAACTGACCGGCCACTGGCACGTGCTTTCGGCCATCATCGCCACCATCATCCTGCTCTACTATGGCGATATGCTCGGCCTGAAGGGTAAGATCCGCAAGTGGTATGGCTGGTCCATCATCATTCTCTCCGACATCGCCTTTGGCGCAGTCACCATCTTCGAAATGAAACGTCTCTTTATCACAGAGGCTGTACAACAGCCGCTGGTCAACGGTCTAATGTACGCCATTGACTTTGGCCTCGGTATGTTGCTGTTGCTTCTCGCCATCGTGATGGTCTGGCGCTTGGTCGACTTATTCAAAAAGGAAGGGCGCTGGACGGAAGAAGTGGATCACGAACTCTCCGAGGAGGTGACCATATGAAGCGCACTCTCTGGACTTCAATCCTGATCATCCTCCTTTCAGTTTCCTGCGCTCCCGTGGACTTGAATACTCCCGTCCAAACCTACGCAACAAGTGTAGATCCGGAAGCTTGGGCTTTCATCCCGGCCGGATCCTTCCTCGAGGGTCAGTTCGACCACCCTGCTTCTATTGACTACGACTACGAGATGATGGTGTCCGACGTGACCGTGTCCCTGTTTGTGCGTTTTCTGAACGCGGCTCTGGCAGACAATACACTCAAAGTGCAAGGCAATCAGATTGTCGGCTTCTACCCCGGCGATGTGTTCCATGGCGTCAAGCACGAGATCCGGATTGACCCGGGCGATTACATCATTATCCCGACGGATGATGCTGCTTCCCGGTTTTTGTTTGACGGGGCGGCGTTCACAGTGAAGCCCGGGTGGGAAAATCATCCGATGACGAACGTCTCCTGGTTTGGCGCGTGGACTTACTGTGGTTACTATGGCTTTCGTCTCCCCACCGAACTCGAATGGGAAAAAGCTGCACGCGGATCTGCTGACGATCGTCCGTTCCCGTGGGGTGACGAGATTGCCCGCAACAATGCCAATTTCTATGCCAGCCGAGACCCGTTTGAAAATATGAATTCCTTCGGTTCTCGCACAACTCCGGTTGGCTTCTTTAATGGCAATACTTATGGCAGTTATGCTACGCTCGACTCGGCCAGCCCCTATGGCCTATACGATATGGCCGGGAACGTGTGGCAATGGACCGGTGATGTATATGAGGGCCAACACTACCGCTACATGCGCGGCGGTTCAAAGGATACTTACGATATGGACTTGCGCGTTTGGGTACGCAACAACGCCACACCCACGTATTACAGCCCGGGCGTGGGATTCAGATGC
>JADGQC010000264.1 GCA_017882125.1 Anaerolineales bacterium | reverse complement strand
CCGACCGGAGGGCTTCAACCGGCGGTCTTCGAAGCCGGCGCGGCAGGGCTGGGCTCACCCATCCTGGCGCCGAGACTTGGGTATTGCGATTACTCCTGCAATGCCTGCGGGCAGGTCTGCCCCGTCCAGGCCATCCCTCCGCTTGACCTGGCGACGAAGCGGGAGCAGGTGATCGGCCTGGCATATATTGACGAAAGCCGCTGCATTCCGTGGTCAGATCGTCTACCCTGCCAGGTCTGTGAGGAAATGTGCCCGTTACCGAAGAAGGCAATCCAACTGGAAAAGACCGAGGCCTGGAGTTTCGATGGACAGCGCGTAACCCTGTTACTGCCCCATGTCCAGAGGGAGATTTGCATCGGGTGTGGCATCTGTGAATACAAATGCCCGGTCAGTGGAAATGCGGCCATCCGGGTTTATATGCCGAAGGTCGAAGTTCCATTCTAGCGCTCAAGGAATGGAAAATGAAGGCAAAAAAGGAGAGCGAAAACAAGTCAAAACAGGGGGAAGGCAGGCACATATCTTTCCCGCTGAGGCGGATATTGCGATGGTTCACCATTATTGCCGCGGCCGGCATCCTGGTGCTCGTGGTGATGTTCATGATCATCAGCAAATATCCTTCCGTTGGAGCAGAGGGGGCAGACTGGTTACGCGGCATTATCGGAGACAAAGCCGTGGCAGGACTAGAAATGGTGGTCTTTCAAATTCAAGACGTCCTTCAGATGTGGAAATACCAATTGGGATTGATCGACCCGGCCGATGAATGGGTTTTGCTCCCATCCCCTTCTGCCAGCCCGACCTCTTCGCCTGGGACCAGTACTCCGCCAGTACTATCCATAACTCCAACCCCCGTTAGAACAAGCACGGTTCAGCCAACGCCAACTGCAACGGTACCCTGGCAACCGGGCACTATTTCTCCTTTGAGCCTGGCAGATGGTGAAGGTATTTGGATACCCTACATTCAAGACGCCCAGGACCATACGATTGCCTTCAAGACTTTTGTACAACCCGACCCAGGCAGGCCATATACGCGGGTGGTAGTCGTTGCGATTGATCTGACCCGCACCAGATTACATTATGTGCTGGGGGCATTGGATCCATCCTTACCGGGCGGACCGCCTCATTCCGGACAAATGCCGGAGGCGGATCGTGCCGCAAATATTTTACTGGCGGAATTCAATGGTGGATTCCAAGCCAGACATGGTCAGTTTGGCGCGATGGCAGACGGCATCCAGGCGCTACCACTCCGGGATGGACTTGGAACTGTGGTAATTTATCAGAATGGGGAGGTTCTTTTAGGTGAATGGGGCACGGATGTGTTCCCATCGGCGAACATAGCAGCCTACCGCCAAAACGGTCCACTGGTTATCATTAGGGGGGAAATCAATCCCCGGATCTATAACAATTCTCCTCAGGATTGGGGATATACCGTCATCGATGTCTCACCGACGGTCCGGTCCGGGATTGGCCTGAGTAAAGATAATAAAACTTTGTACTATTTTTGCGGGTACAGCCTGACCATGGAGGCACTGGCGAAATCCATGCAAGCAGGCGGGGCGTATAATGCCATTCAACTCGACATCAATAACTATTGGGTGCTTTTTGTGAAGATAACTCCGTCCGGGTCAAAACTGGTTACAGAGCCATTGGTCCCCGGGAAAATGGTCGGGATAGACCGGTTTTTACGCCAGTCCCCTCGGGATTTTTTCTACATTACAGGTATGATGGATAAATAACAACGAACCTCCCCGCCCAGCTTAAGGGAGAACTCATGAACTTCGACCTATTGGGTGGGAGTAGCCGAGTGCGCTGACCAGCAAGCAAGAGAAAACTATTCATTCCCATCGCAGTCCCCATCGTTTTTTTTCTACGGTTCAATCACCACCAGTTTGCGCGACAACCAATTGGTTACGACCCGTACTTTTAGCTCGGTATAGAGCCGAATCAACGGCGGTCAGGAGACTATCAACCGTGCCCCCATGTTCCGGATAACATGCTACGCCAGCGGAAAAGGAAATGGCCGGAAGTGGCTGTCCCTGAAACTGCACGGACATACTTTGGATTTCATTTAGCAATTGCTCGGCCCGCCGGTGAGTGTTGCTTAGCGAAGCCTCCGGTAAAATCAGCAGGAATTCTTCTCCGCCATAGCGGCAGGGAATGTCCTCTCCGCGGACATGAGCCTTTAATAAAGTACCCACCTCGATAAGCACCGCATCGCCGGCCGCGTGTCCGTAGGTGTCGTTGTAAAGTTTGAAATTGTCAATGTCGAGCATAATCACACCGATAGGTAATTTGCGGCGACAAGCGCGATCCATTTCGCGCTTGAAGGATTCTTCCAGATAACGTCTGTTGAAAAGACCGGTGAGCGGATCGCGAATTGCCTGGTACCGCAGAGCTTCCTGTAGTCTAAGGTTTGTCAAAGCCAGCGAAATGTGTTCCGCCACCGTCTCAGCCAACTGTCGGTTCAAGGCGACCATACCATCCGCTGATCGCCCCTCCGAAGTGCGCGGGGATTTCGAGCGTCTGAGATGAAGGATGCCAAGAATCTCGCCATGCGCCAGCATGGGCACGCACAGGTAACTATCCGGCCGGGGTTGTCCGACGTACGGACAGAGATCCACGGGGCTGATTGAGTCTTCTGAGTCATACACCTGCCCCTGGCGCAGTGTCAAGCATTTGTCAGGTGAGAATGCCCGCCCGGGACCGGGCAATCGAGGCGGGGAATCCCCCCAGGTAACGGCTGTTTCGAAAATACCAGGCGCTTTATTTATGATGTAAAGTGCTCCCGAAACGTTTGGGAACAAACGCTGGGCAAAATTTGCAATATCATCATAGGCCTCCGCGACCGTGAGGCGGGTTCGTAAATTATTGCCCATTTCGTTCAGCAGGCGGAAATCATCCCGATGCCGCTCCAGCGCCCGCTGCTCGGCCTTCGCTGCTTCGGCTGTGACCTGTGCCTTCTGATACCGCCAGAACAACAATGCGATCGCAGCGGCGACGAAAATCAACAAGAGCGTGAAACCCAGGTTGCTTGCCTGGTCCCATTGTGTTTCTATCGTATCGTAGACTTTGCCTGATGAGGTC
>JADGQC010000263.1 GCA_017882125.1 Anaerolineales bacterium | reverse complement strand
AGAAGGTGCGATCCTCTATGTTGTCGATGAAGCTGCTCCCCTGGGCGGCCGGATTGTCTTCGATTACGAGAAATGCAACGAATGCGGCATTTGTGTCACGGAATGCTGCGGCGCTGCCATCGAACTTAAATGACCCAGGGAGAAGTGATTATTCTGAGCATCAAGGTCATTGGATCACAGTTTGCGCCGGTCTCCGGAAAGGTCAAGGGATGAATACCGATTACGTTGAAATGCACAAATCCCTCGAAGAGCGTCTTTCCCAACTGGTGAGCGAGATTCCCGGTGCAATGACCGGTTTTACCCGCTTGCATAAAAAGGCTGTAGAGGAGGGAGCGCTAAGCAGTAAAATTAAAGAGTTGATGGCGCTGGCGATCAGTATTGTGGTTGGCTGCGAGGGGTGCATTGCCTATCACGTTCACGACGCCGTCGCGGCCGGCGCAACCCGCCAGGAATTACTGGAAACGATTGGCGTGGGGGTTCTGATGGGCGGAGGCCCAGGATCGATTTATGGTGCGCATGCTCTGGAGGCCGTTGAGCAGTTTTTGCCATTAGAAAAACAACCCTGAAACTTTTTTGTTTGAGCAATGGATAGAACCGAAAACCAAACCAAGGAAAGGAGCCAATTTATGTTAACCATCAAAGTTCTAGGGCCGGGTTGCAACAACTGCAAGAATGTCGAATCTGCAGCTCGGAAAGCTGTGGCCAATCTGGCCATCGAGGCAGAGGTCATCAAAGTAACCGATTACGCTGACATCATGAAATATAAAATCCTGTCCACCCCCGGGCTGGTGATCAACGAGAAGGTGGTCTCTGCCGGCCGGGTGCCCAGCGAGGCGGAAATTACCACCTTCCTGACCAATGCAATGATGGAGGAGGGATGAAACACAAGAACGGAAGATATAACGATTTTCTAAAAAAGTGTGCCCTGATCGAATCTGATCATATCGCCCTGCAGCCTCAACAAGAGGCGCAACCTTGAAAATTGACCTGTTGTATTTCGACGGCTGCCCAGCCTGGCAAGGCGGTTTGGAAAACCTAAAGTCCGCCCTGGCACGTGAAGGGATGGAGGCTGAAATCAACCTGGTGCGCGTGGGGGAGGATGCCGAAGCGGCACAGATGAAATTCCTGGGCTCGCCGTCTTTTCGAGTGGATGGGATGGAACTCTGGCCGGAACCGCGCGAAAACTACAACCTGAGCTGCCGCGTATATCCGACGCCCGCCGGGTTGAGAGGCGCGCCAACCGTGGAAATGCTGCAAGAAAAATTGCACGCCTGCAAGTCATAAATTCAACCCTGATACGACCAACCCGGAGACTTTTATGACAAAAGAAACCAGCGCCACCAAAAAACTCTCTTTCCTCGACCGCTTCCTGACCGTGTGGATCTTCCTGGCGATGGCAGCGGGGGTGGGGATCGGGTACTTTTTCGCTTACCAGGTTGCCAGGTTTAACAGCCTCGTCTCGGTCGGGACGACCAATATCCCGATCGCCATCGGCCTGATATTGATGATGTATCCGCCGCTGGCAAAAGTCCGCTACGAGGAACTGGGCGATGTGTTCCGCAACTGGAAAGTGCTGGGGTTGTCGCTGCTGCAGAACTGGGTGATCGGGCCGGTGCTGATGTTCGCCCTGGCGATCATCTTCCTGCGCGGTTACCCGGAGTACATGGCGGGACTCATCCTGATCGGGCTGGCGCGCTGCATCGCCATGGTCATCGTCTGGAACGAACTGGCGAAGGGCGACACCGAATACGCCGCCGGGCTGGTGGCTTTCAACTCTGTCTTCCAGGTACTGTTCTACAGCGTGTATGCCTACGTTTTCATCACCGTCCTGCCGACCTGGTTCGGGCTGGCCGGCGCGGTGGTGAAGATCACGATCGGTGAGATTGCCAAGAGCGTGTTTATCTATCTCGGCATTCCCTTTATTGCCGGTTTCCTCACCCGCCTGATCCTGGTGAAAATCAAGGGCAAGGAGTGGTATCACGGCAAGTTCATTCCAATCATCAGCCCCATCACGCTGGTGGCTTTGCTCTTCACCATTGTGGTGATGTTCTCGCTCAAGGGGGAGTACATCATCCAACTGCCGCTGGATGTGGTGCGGATCGCCATCCCGCTGCTGATTTACTTCGTGGTCATGTTCCTGGTCAGTTTCCTGATGGGCAAGGCCGTCGGGGCGGACTACAAGAAGACGGCCACGCTCTCGTTCACGGCGGCCAGCAACAACTTCGAACTGGCCATTGCGGTGGCCGTGGCGGTATTTGGAATTTCATCGGGGCAGGCCTTTGCAGCGGTCATCGGCCCGCTGGTGGAGGTGCCGGTAATGATCGGGCTGGTCAACGTGGCGTTCTGGTTGAAGAAGAGACTCTATACAGCCGCCGAAGCAGGATGAGGATCAGCGTCAAAATACTCGGTCGTAAGACCCCTCAACGCTATGCCATGCGGCGGGCGGTACTGGCAGCCTGGAACGAACTGGTCAGCGAACATCCCGGGCTGGAAATTGACATCGTGGAGGTGAACGATCTGTTGAAAATCCAGCGCTATACGCAGGTCTTCATCTATCCAAGCCTGGTGGTCAACGAACAGCTGGTCTGCGTGGGGCGATTCCCTTCGAAGGACGAGATCCTTATTTGGTTTCAACAAGCGCTTCAAGAGGAAGCGTAAAAACCGGAATCTGATGGTCAATCCATCAAAAGGAGATACAAGATGGAAGAACAATGTGATTGCAAGAAGGGGTCATGCGATTGCGGCTGTGAATGCTGCGGCGGAGACGGCAGCTTCGAGCGCCGCTATCTAACCAAAGCCGAGCAGATCGAGGAATTGGAACCCTACCTGGCCGACCTCAAGCTTGAGGTGCAGGCGGTGGAGGAGCACCTGGCAGATTTACGCAAGTAGCCGCGTGAAAATAAGGGCGACCAATTCGGCCGCCCTTATTATTTTTAAATTCGACTTTATTCCTTAGAAAACGTAAATCCCGCCAGCGGCGGGAGATAAATTAAGCACGAACGCCTGGGTGAGGGGGGCACCCAAGCGTTCGTGGCTATATATTACATGAGATTCAAAAAAAATGCAAGCATTTTTAGATTAGAA
>JADGQC010000262.1 GCA_017882125.1 Anaerolineales bacterium | reverse complement strand
GATCAGGCCCAATACGATTATTACTATCCAACCAGTTTTCGATTTCATCTAATTACCTCCAGTAGGTTTTTTGATTTGATTTCTATAAAGGGTAACACTCTTACATGAAGGTTGTGTAAAGGATAATCAAACCTCTGGTAAAGACTGACCTCTTCAGAAGTTCGTGTCAATATGATTGATAATGTTGCTCATTTTCCCGCAGCGGCTGTATTTTCATTGAATTGAAAAGTGTAAAGATAGCTGATAATGTTCCATGTTTGCTGATCCGTGAGGATCGGCCCCCAGGAGGGCATACCCGTGCCCATCCCGCCGCGCAGGATTTTCCCTTGGAGGAGAGCCGGAGCAGCACCCAACATAGTAGTCGGGTCGGAAAAATTGGCTGGAGTCTTACCTGCCAGCGACTTGATATCCACAGAGAACACACCATTTCCTCTCCCTGACTCGCCGTGACAGGCGGCGCAGTTCTGGGCGAACAGGCGCTGACCTTCCGCCAACCCCTCCGGAGTACTGTTGGATTGCCAGAGATACGCGATCAGATCCCAAAGGTCGGAATTGTTCAAAGAAGTCAGTGACGGATCAACCCGCAGGTCTTCAAAGGCTTGCGCGGGGGAGTGGCTGCGGTAATATTCAAGAGACATGACTGTGGTGGGTAACAGGTCAGCAAACTGTGCGCCGCGTTGGGCCTGGGGGATCCCAACGGGGGTCACGGACGCAGGATGAGCGGCGTCAATATCCAGATTGAGGGTCACATATAAAGGCGGTGTTCCCGGCGGTGGAGAAGCTGAATCACCTCCTGTTACCTCGATCGTACCGCGCATACGCCAGTGGTTGGGACCGCACCAGCGCGTGCAGTAATACGTATATGTTCCGGGTTTATCGAAAGTAAGCGTAACATCGGTCATTTGTCCCGGAAGGACATCCACTGCTGGGGTATCGCTTTGCCCGATGGCAAAACTGTGCATCACGTCGTCCGAAGTCATGCGCAGGTGCAGCGGCACGCCCACCTTGGCCCGGATGGTGCTGGGAGTCCAGCCGCCGGATTCAGCCATGCGTGCATGGATTTCGATGACTCCCTGTGCTCCAATCGCTTGCGCTGCAAAAGGGACTGCGAGCACAAGCAATACGCCGGAGATAATCAATATCCTACTCAAGGGTTCTGAATATCTCATAACAGTAATCCTAACATCGCGATCGTGGCCGCAGTGGAAAAGACAATCACCGGCACGGGTGAGACCTTCACTTCCGAACCGGCTTTACGGGCAGTGCTGGCTGTCCAAAGCAACCCGCCGACAAGCACTAAAGTCTGAAGGGGGACGAGTAAAGTGATCAAGATGGGCTGCCAGGGGATGGCGGCGGTACCGAACAGGTTCCAGCCCCAGCCGAATGGGTCGGAAAGGGATGAGAAGATATAGGCAGCATTCGTCAGGACGAATGACAGGCTAAAGGCCACCCAAAACATCAGACCGAGCGGGACGAGTGCTGTGGCAAAAGCGGTAAAAGATTTTTTGAGCGCCGCAGTGGCCTGAGAAAGTTTGTTGCCTATCCAGACAGCTCCCAGGAATAAAGCCGGGAGCAAGCCAAAGATAAATGCCAGGAATGCTAGCAAGTAACCAAACCAACTCATCGAACCGACCGAATACGCCGCCAATTTGAGAGATCCCCATGGACCCAGGAATACTCCAGCGTAGATCATCGCTGCTCCCAGCATAATAAAGGCTTTGAAGGCTTCGTCCATACGAGTGGATGGCTTTGCCAGGTCGTCTGAGAACGGGCGGGTATTGACCGCTATATTTTCGTATGGGCAGGTGCGCAGGCATTCCATGCACAGGCCGCAGTACGTGTTCTTGGTCAGGCCGCCGGGAAAAATGTCCCACGGGCAGCCATAACCAGCCAGAGAACCGTTGTAGCAGGGTTTATCCTTGCAGGTCAGGCAAATCCCCTTGTCTTTGACGCGCAGTTCCAGGGGTGCGGCCTGGGCATAAAGGCCGATGAATCCACTCACCGGGCAGATATACCGGCAGAATGTTAGTCTTTCAAAGACCATGCTCATCCCGATTGCCAGGAAGAACATCGCAACCAGTACGATGGCAGTCACTTTTGGGGTGGTCAGGATGACGCTGCTGAAAAGCGCCACCAGGGTAAATGTCAGGTTTTGCAGCCAGATGTTGCGCAGCTTGTTCGGCCAGCGCAGGTTGTACCACTTCGGTTTATTTCCCGGTGGGTTCATGATCGCCCCGCGCTGAAGCCACTCTCCCGGGAGTGGAATCGGGCAGACCGAACACCAGCCGCGTCCGAAGACCGGCACGGAAACCAGGATCAATACCGCCCACCATGCGATCCAGACGAAGACGATGCCGAAGTTCCGGTTCCCGACCGGTGTACCGAAAAAACCTGACAGGATGGCGAATAAAAAACCAACCAGCATCACGATCCAAATCAGCAATTGCGGCCAGCGGTTCTTGAGTAGAGCTTTGATGAGAGGAAATCGCGTCAGTTCGCAATGCATCAGCCAGCTCGTACCCGGGGAAGGCTGGGGCGGAGGATTGGAATGACAAGCGCAGCGAGGATGGTCAAAGCCATGGCGCGCCACAGCCAGGTGTTTGGTCCCACCTGGAGTTTACCGATCATGAATGGATGCAGTGCCCCACAGGTCACGTTACAACGGAAGCGAAAAGAACCGGACTTGTCAGCGATAAAGGTCAGGCGCGCGGTCTGACCCGGGTCGGCTGTCACCGACATGCCATACCCGTCCAGGTACAATCCGTGGACAACATCTGTACTGACCAATTCGATGGTTACCGTGTCGCCGGGATTTACTGCGAGGACTGCCGGGGCATAAGCGAACTGGCTTGCCTCGATCCGAAAAGTGCGCAGGGCGGGTTGAGTCGCGCGTACTGGCAGGGGCGCAAAGACGATCACCGCTCCTGCCAGTACAAAAATGACACTGAAAAGCAATTTCTTTCTAGACAACGAATTTTCCTAGGGCATATTGGAGGGGCCATACCGACTGTACGTGCTGTCGATATATGCCCTCATATCCTGGGTACTCTTGCCTTCTTTTTGCATCCGGATCACATCCTGTGTAATATCAACGCAG
>JADGQC010000261.1 GCA_017882125.1 Anaerolineales bacterium | reverse complement strand
TTCACCAAGTTCATGCAACCCAGTGGTCACGGATCCAACACGGGCGACAGCGAAATCAACTGTCGGACCTCGCCCGCACGTATTGGCAATACCGAAAGGCGCCTCACCTAAACCGAAAGCGGAAATGAACGCGAACTGGCCTGGTTGATATGTCCGGAAGGCTTCACTTCCACCGTTCAACATTTCGAGGCGGAGTAGTTTGATATCAGCCGCCAGATCGCGCACCTCCACCAGTTTTCCGAGATATGGAAGCATGGGATTCTGATTCATGCCGGCTTCTCCAAATCGACCAGCACTTCGGTGATGTCCACTCCAGCCGGGCAGACATCTATGCAGCGCCCGCAACCGGTGCAAGCTGAGGCATTGCTTATCCCGTACTGTTCGGGGTAATAGAAAAACTTGCAATAAAAGCGATTGCGCAGGCGTTCTCCTTTTTCGGGGCGTGGTTTATGCCCCCCCGCGACGCGACGGTAGTTTTCCCCGGTACAAGCGTCCCAGCAGCGGATTCGCTCAAATTCGCCCGGTCCCACCAATTCATCCCGGACAGCGAAACATCGACAAGTGGGGCAAACATAGGCACAAGCGCGACATGAGAGGCAGCGCTCGGATATTCTCATCCAGTAATCGTCATTGAAATGCTCGGGCCATTTCCCTTTTTCCGGAATAGGGAATTGGATTTCGAAATTTGCTGATGGGAGGTCAGTAGTTGTTTCTTTCCAATCACCGCCCGGGATTAGAAACCGCCCCTTCTCCGTTACCGCCTTTGCCAGATAGGCGCCCCCCATCTCAAAAAGCATAATATCCATATCATAAGCATCATCTGGCGCGCCACCCATAGAGGTGCAAAAACAAGTACTGCCAGGAGATTTGCACGCCAACCCGATAAGAGTTGTGTTCTCCCGGCGACGCGCATAAAACGAGTCGATCGGATTGGTATCCAGAAAGAGGGCGTCCAGTAATTTGGCACCGCGAGCATCGCAAGGGCGAACACCAAAAACAACGGTTTCCCAATCCGGAAAAGATTCTTTCAAAGCAATATCCTGTCCTGATTTTTGGATGGAAAACATCCGCTCGGTTGCAGGAAAGAATATTTCCTTGATAGATAATACCGGGCGGCCGGAGGGGGCAGACCTACGGGGTTTATCGTTCCATGCAATCTCATCACTCTTTTCCACCGGCCGGTACAACGTTAATCCAGCTACCTCCCGAGGGGCGATTAGTGTCCGAGCATTGGCAATTTGGTCGAGCCAGGATTCCAATTCGGTCTGAGAGATGAGCCAATGTTTATTATCAGAAACGGATTTGCTCATCTCAGTTTTCCTTGTATTCACCCGATAGAACTGTCACAATCGGGGATGGGGCAACGGTTAGTCCGGCGCGGCGGTCGAAGGCTGCTTCAATTTCCTCGGCCAGCTTTTGGTTCAGCAGCCCTATGGGAATGTTCATCGGACAAGCACGTTCACACTCGTTACACCCAACGCAACGACCGGCCAGGTGATATGCCCTTCCCAGGTGGAAGGTGCGCTTTTCATTCAACCTAATTCCCAAGCCAATAAACGTCGATTCATCGCGTTCATACAGGCATTCCGGGCATTTGCACATGGGACAGGCCTGCCGGCAAGCATAGCAACGGATACAGCGGTCGAATTGGGCCAGCCAAAACTCCATCCGTTCAGCCGGTGGCGCGTCCTGAAGTTCTGTGATTTCTTCCCGTGCATACGACGACAGACGTGGAATGAAGGAAGATGTCGCTCCGCTTATCAAGGTATCGCAAACAATTGGGACGGCTTCCTGGCAGGTGATGCAGCGGGTTTGCAGATTTCCATCCGGGTTTCTGATCCCCTCGCAGGCAACTCCCAAGGCATAAACCTGGTCACGTCGATATTGATTCTCAGCCACCATTACATTTATTGCTTTACTATCACAGGGTTTTACCACCACTGCAACCGGTTTGGAAATTTCTTTTCCTTTTGAGGGACGAAGTTTATAAGGTAGATAGGTCGTCAGGTTGTTGGTGCAGTCCTGGTTCCAAACCAGACGAACCGCATCTTCAGGGGCGTAGATAAAGACCGGCCTGGTCCGTCCACGTCGGCTCAATTCATAACCAATTACACAACTGACCTGCCCGCTTGAGAGAAGTTCCCTGGCTTTCTCACGAATCGCGGCCGACTTGGTGGTGAAGTCTGTTTCAGGGTAGGGAATCAATTCACTGATGGCTGACAATTCCAGATCAGGCATGTGATTCCCGTCCGGGTTTACCCGCCAGTGGACCGGACCCAGGGCGCGCACGGACTCCGTAAATTCTCCCGCTATACGGGAGAAGCGTTCCCCTTCAGAAGCTGACACCCAGTCCAAACGAAGGCGCTCCTGCTCAAGACCAACAAATGTCAATAAACTTTTAAGGATAGGTAATCTTTTTGCAGCACGATGATTGCCAGTATCATAATGACATTCCCCAATATGACAACCGAGCACAAGCACCCCATCTGCACCCTGATCAAACGCGCGCATTACCAATTCAGGAGAGACGCGCCCCGAGCAGGGGACCCGAACCGCTCGAATATTGGCAGGGGATTTGATCCGGGCGATACCGGCGGTATCGGCGCCCGTATAACTGCACCATGAGCATAGGAAAGCAATTATCCTTGGTTCGTACATCTTTTCTCCATACCGCCAGGTAGTTTTAGAAATAAGAGATACGCATATCTTCCAAGCTCGATCCAGACATTAAACCGGCAAAGCCTCGACCGCCAGCATACCAATAATCTCTGCAACCAACTCGCGATCATCGAAGTGGATCAGGGTTACGGCTTTATTTGGGCAAGCTGCCGCGCACGTACCACAGCCTTTACAAAGGTAACCATTGACCTTTGCCACGCCCTTCTCCAAGGTAATGGCTTTGTATGGACAGGCAGCCACACATTGACCACAACCAGCACAACGAGCGTTAATCACCTCTGCTATGGACGGGTCAAGGGCAATGACGCCCTGGTCCATAAGCGATAGGGCAGCTGCGGCAGCGGCACCTGCCTGGGCCACACTGTCAGGGATATCCTTGGGGGACTGGCAGGTGCCGGCGAGATAAATGCCTTCGCTG
>JADGQC010000080.1 GCA_017882125.1 Anaerolineales bacterium | reverse complement strand
GTGGCTTCGGCTGTCATCATCTCTTTAATCTTTATCCTTGCCATTATCCGGTTAATAAAACAACCCGCTCTATAGGAGGAATTCATGCCCCGCATCCGCTGCCATTACACTGATTGTGTTTTCCTGGACGACGGCTATTGCAGCGCCGCGGCGGTCGAACTGGACCCCGATACCGGCTGTGCCACTTATACTCCCAATGAAGAAGCTGCTGCCAAAGATGAAAATTGGGAAGAAGAGGAACTGGAAGAATGGGAGGAAGAAGAGACCGACGACGAGGATGATGACACGTGGGAAGAAGACGAGGATGAATTCTAACCTGATGTTTGGTTGATTCCGTTCCCAAAGAATTTATTTACCCTCGAAACCTAAATCCACACCCGAAAGGGGCGCATATCCGGCGCCCCTTCTTATTTTTCCATTATCTGATACAACAATACTCCTGCGGCGACTGCGAGGTTCAACGAACTAACCCGTCCTTTCATAGGCATGGAAACGACAAGATCGCAGACGGCCATCTGTTCCGGCGATAACCCTTTCTGCTCATTTCCCAAGAGTAAGATGGTCAATCTATTTCCACGATGAAAATCCCGATAATCCGTTTTCGCATGGGCAGAGGAGCCCACCAGTTGATATCCGTATTTTTTCCCCCACTGCACGAACTCGTTAAAAGAAACCTGGACCACCGGCTTCCAAAATATTGATCCCATGCTGGCGCGAACAACCGAGGGATGGTACAACTCGACACCCCCATCCAAAAGGAATAACCCATCTGCGCCGACTGCTTCCAGTGTGCGCAGGAGTGTCCCAACATTGCCCGGGTCCTGGGGGGAAACTGCACCAGCAGCAAAGGTAATATTGGCCGGTGAAAAACTGTCCAGGTTCAGTTGTCGCTGGCGAACGACAGCCAGGATTCCCTGGGGATTGTCCTTGGCGGCGATGGAAGTGAATAACTCGCCGGTCAGGGCAAGACTGTGAACTCCATTAAGCGACTGAGCTTCCACGACATGATGAGCAAAGTCACTTGTCAGCAGGTCGGGAGCGTACACCAATGTCTCGATATGCCAACCAGCTTCGATGGCTTCCCCTACATGGTGAATCCCTTCCACCAAGAACAGGCCTGTTTCCTGGCGTCCCTTTTTTTGATGAAGGGAACGAATCTGTTTAATGAGTGGGTTGGCATGGCTCGAAATGAGTTCAGGCATGATTAGATTTTACCCGAATAGGCTATAATTTTGGCGGAGGCTGAAATGTCGATATTCTATAACGACCTCATGGATCGGTTATCCGAGCTGCATGCTGAAATCGAGAAATCCCTGGACGGATTGCCGTCCGATGCGCTCGACTGGGTCCCGGGCCCGGAGATGAATTCCATTACCGTCCTGGTTACCCACTTGACCGGCGCAGAACAATATTGGATTGGTGTAGCAGTAAACGAGCCGCCTGAACGTGACCGCGCAATTGAATTCCTAACAAAGGGATTGGGTCTTGAGGAATTGAAAGCACGGGTGGTATCCACAGAAGATTTCGCACGGCAGGCGCTGACCAGTTTATCCATAAAAGACCTTGAAACTCTTCGCCATTCTCCGCGCAACGATAAAACCTTTAGCGTTGGGTGGTGCCTGGCCCATGCCCTTGAGCATAGCGCCATCCACACCGGTCACATCCAGTTGACACGGCAATTATGGGATCTGAGGAAACCTGTTTCATAAAAAAATAATCTCGCAGGCGCTTTTGGGTTTTCTGCTCCCCAATCCCACAATTTTCCCGGCTAGCATGGAATTTCCAGGAGCATCCAACCGGTGCTGAAATAACCAGCAATCGAAATCTGTTAGAATTGTCCATATGAAAAATTGGATCTGGACAGTACTGGGTATGCTGCTTCTGATCACTGCGTGCGAGGCAAAATCCGCCCAGGTAACCATCCTGGCGGATGGTCAGGTCCATATTTTGAATACCTCCCAGCGGATCCCGGCAGACATCCTGGCTGCCGCAGGAATAGCAATCGGACTGAATGACAGCATCCTTTATCTTGGGGCTTCCGTTGCAATCGATAAGGCACTCCCGGATAAAGAAGCTTATACCCTCAGTATCCACAGGGCGGTTGCGTTGACGTTGGTCGGATCGGATGGAGAGCGGATAATCCAAACATCCGCCACCACCGTTGGACAGGCATTGACCGAGGCAGGTTTAACGCTTTACACCAGCGACCAGATTGACCCTCCCAGCGACACCCCAATTACAGGCGCAATGTCCGTTACTTACCACCCGGGAGGAGAAATTATGATTTCGGTGGATGGAACCCAGGTCAGGACCCGTTCTGCAGCAAAAAATGTGGGGCAGGCACTGGCGGAGGCTGGTTTTCCTCTCGTGGGGTTGGATATCAGCCATCCAGATGAATCAGCTCAACTCCCGAAAAACGGTGCAATCCGCGTAGTCCGGGTAAATGAGTCTATCGCCTTGACCGAAAAAGCCATTCCATTCGCTACTCGCAGCGATCTATCAGCGGACCTGGAAATCGACCAGCAGGCCATGCTGCAAAATGGAGAGCCGGGACTGGCAGTCACGCGCCTGCGCACCCGCAGCGAGGATGGCGTGCAGGTTTCGCAGCAATCTGAAAGTGAGAGCATTGTCCGGCCGCCCCAGGACCGCATCATGGGGATCGGGACAAAAATCGTAATTCGCACTGCCACCGTGGATGGCGTGACATTCGAATATTACCGGGCACTGCATATGTATACAACGTCATATTCCCCGTGCCGGTCAGCATCTCCGGACGGTAGATGCTTAAATGGCACAGCGAGTGGTCTACCTGTACAACGCGGCACAGTCGCCATGGTCTACTCCTGGTACCTTGCTTTTGGATTTGATAAACTTTATATTCCTGGTTATGGTTATGCTACAGTCGGGGATGTAGGTGCAGGAGATCCTTCAATAAACCCTTATTGGGTCGACCTGGGCTGGACCGACGAGAGTTACCAGCCCGTGGAGGGTTGGACAACCGTTTATTTCCTGGCACCCGTCCCTCAAAATCTCGTTTACGTCCTGCCATGATCGGACTTGCGCTGCCCCCATTAAACATTCCTGAACTGCTGCGGCAGTACGACCTGCGCCCAAGCAAAGGTCTTGGACAAAACTTCCTCCAGGATAATCAAGCCCTGCAGAAAATCGTGAACGCGGCAGATCTCAGTCCAGAGGAGGCAGTCCTGGAGATCGGTCCCGGCCTGGGCAGCCTGACTCGATACCTGGCGCTCTCGGCGCGTTCTGTCACAGCCGTCGAATTGGACAGAAAGCTTTTCCCGGCGATGGAAAGCATACTGGCTCCTTATAAAAATATCCGCCTGGTGCAGGGGGATATTCTTAAAATCAACCCAGCCGAATTAATCGAAGATGCGGGTTATGTTGTGGTAGCAAACATCCCCTACTATATTACATCGGTAGTCATCCGCCACCTGTTGGAAGCGGATCACCGACCAAGCCGGGTGGTTTTAACAGTTCAAAAGGAAGTTGCAGAGCGTATTTGCGCCGATCCGGGGAAAATGAGCCTGTTGGCACTGAGCGTACAGGTTTATGGAAAGCCAGTTATTGGCGATATCATCCCAGCGGAAGCCTTTTACCCGCAGCCAAAAGTAGATTCTGCGGTGCTATGCATCGATCTTTACCCGCAGCCAAAGATTCCATCTGACAAGCTGGATATTTTCTTTTCCATCATTAAGGCTGGGTTCTCACAAAAGCGAAAGACCCTGCGTAATGCCTTATCTGGCGGATTGCGGATCACAACAGAAGAGTCAGAAGGCTTGCTCTCGGCTGCGAGCATCGACCCAAAACGAAGGGCGGAGACATTGAATTTGGAAGAGTGGGGTAGATTGGTGAGAATTTTCTCGAACCGCAAATAAAACCTAAACTGAACTCTTCGAATCAGGGGGAAATGATAAAAGCAGTTCCATTGTACAAGCTGAAAAATAAAAGATAATAGATCGCATTGACCGGTTACAAAGAATCATTGCAACCGGCCCGCTTTCCCCATGCGGCGCAACCCACGGTATGCCCATAAGACCTGCCAGACCCGCAGCGCTGCTTCCGCCTGAATCTTGAACGACATTTTAGATTTTCCCCAACGACGGTCAGCAAAATAAATGGGGACTTCACCGATCTCAAACTGTAAACACCAGGCCAGGTAGGCCATTTCAACCAAAAAGACATACCCGGTGGATTTCACGCGTTCCAGCGGCATGGCGCTGAGGGTTTCGCGACGCCAGAGACGGAAACCACCAGTAACGTCCCGCAGTGGAATTTGCAGGAGGCTGCGCGCATAGAAATTTCCCCAGGCTGACAGCGTCTTTCGCCAAACGGGCCAGTTATCTGCGGTTCTGCCGCCGGAAATGTAACGCGACCCCAGTACGAGATCACAGGTTTCCAGGCGATTTGCCATTTCAACCAGGACAGCCGGGTCATGTGAGAAGTCGGCATCCATTTGACCGATGGCATCGAGGTTTTCATTTGAAAGGGTTCGAAAAGCCTGAAGATAAGCAGAGGACAGTCCCAATTTTCCCGAACGGTGAATCACGCGCACGCGGCCTGGTTGCACGGCAACCAGGTCATCGGCGATGCGACCCGTGCCATCGGGACTATTATCGTCCACGACCAGGATGCTTAAATCCAAAGGAAGTGAGAGAACAGCGGAGACCAGGTTGGGCAGGTTTTCCGCTTCGTTGAATGTTGGAATAATGACGACAATTCGCAAACCGGCTCCGATTATTTATTCCGCCAGATGGAATCCTTGAGGACTTCAAGGGTGGTAATTTGAGAATTGCTTGATTGCAACATGTGGATTTTAAAAACCAGTCGCTTGTTGTTCCTGGCAGATTTTTCGCGATCCTTGATGGGATAAAAATACTCCAGGGATCTATCCAGGCGCCCGCAAATTCGATTTTCCAATTTTGAGGCCAGCCCGGGCATGGTGACCAGAACAAAAACAGCGGTATCAATATGGCCGAGGAAATCCTCGGGACTCCCAGTATCACGGATCGCATTCTGCAGCATCAAGCTGACCGCCCGCATAACATCGTCCGAAGCCACAAAACCATAGATATCCCGGAATGTATCCAGATTTTCAAGCGAAATGACAAGCGTGGTCCATTCCGGTCTTTGGAGGCACTGTCTCAGGTGCTCATCCACCAGTTTACCCTCTGGCAGACCCGTGACAGGATTGGTCAGACTATCCTGGCTGGCTCGCCGCAGCACATTCCGCACGCGCAGCCGCAGATCCTGGACATCGAATGGCTTGGTGATAAACCCATCCACGCCAAGTTCAAGGCCTTTTAAATCATCGATGAGTTCGCGCTTATCGGTCATGAAAATGATGGGGATATCCCCCGCGCGGTGTGCACCGCGCAAACGGCTGGCAAATTCAACCCCATCGATATCGGGGAGGTGAATATTCAAAATAATCAGGTCCGGGTGTGAAGATTTGTATGCATGGATCCCTTCCTCCCCCCGGTCAACAGTAACGACCTCATATCCCTCGACACGAAAATAAGCGGTCAACATATCGGCCAGATCGAGGTCGTCTTCAATAATCAAAAGCTTCGGTTTCGCCTCGGTCATGGGTAGTTTCTTAGGAAAGAGGTTCTTTTTGGATGACGAACTCGCAGACCGTATCACCAACTGCACAGCATTTGGATTCGTTCACCCGAAACTCCATCCCCCCGGAGACCCATGTGAGCATAGCTTGCAGGAGCCCGGTGGTGATATAGCAAACCGGTTTATCCGCACCTTTACGAGACCAACAGGTTGGGCAGCGATGGATCGTCCATATGAAAGCATCGTCCGTTTCATCCACGGAGGTCAGCTGGTCTGAAGATTGGGAAAAAATCCTGGCTGCGGCAGGGAGACCAATCCGAAGCTTGGTCTGAAGGGGCAGCACCTTGAAAGCCAGGTCGCTCACCCCAGCCAATGCGCCATAATCCTTAAACACGTCGCTGAAAGTGGATTTTCCGGCTCGTAACGCCAGACCGCGCCCGCCGCGCGGGCCATACAAATCTTCCAAGCCAATATGGATGGCAGAGTAGTCGGCGAAGTCAAACTGGCGTTCCAGATTATCGGGAGGATAATTATCGATCAGGTTGCCCAAGCCTGCCAGGTTCAGTATGGCATTCAACCCATTTTTTCCCATCACCTCTTCATAGGCTTGCAGTGCAATGCGAGCGAATTTATTGGTGTTATAGAATCCGCTTTTTTGGATTTGCTGCATTGTTTTCGCCGCCTTAAATCAGTTTCAAGAGGTCTTCAGCGGTACGTCGCATGTCAAGGAGGATCAAACCAAGTTTGGCCTGCCCGCGTGCCAGGGCAGTCAATACCGCTTCCTGCCCGACTGACATCAAAATAACATAGCCTTTCTCCCCCTTGATGTACACCTGCTCCAGCGACCCACGCCCCAATTCAGTTGCGATCCGCTCACCAAGTGAGAGCATCGCGGCTGACATGGCGGAGACCCGGTCTTCTTCGACCCCGTGGGGAAGTGCGGAAGCAATGCTCAACCCATCCACACTAACAACAGCTGAAGCCTCTGTATCGGGCGAAGAGGCCTGAAGCTCCCGCAAGCGATCAACCATGAGTTGGATGCGATTCTTTGCCAAATTTGCCTCCTTGAAACCTGAAGTAAATTTAGCACAGGGAGGATAATGTGTCAAGTTGTCACTCGCATTCGTTTGAGGCGAACGGTTTACAAAAAAGTCAGTCGTGAAAACATGCTATAATCCCTCGCCATCCAATAAAGAACCCCCATGCGTCGAATCCTGATTCCTCTATTTACGGTAATTTTCCTGCTGAATAACCTGACATTATCCAGGACTATCCCCGCGGCTCAAAGTGGAACCCTTCCAGTCGTCGAGCCGGAGTCCGGTTCGGTGGTTTGTCCGCCCGGGGTTTATGATAATGCCACGGATGGATGCCTTCCATTAGGTCCCTCTGAATACCTGGGTCAAATCGCGGCCTCAGGCATCCCTTATCCCATCCTGCCAATGCAGGGTTACCAGCCGCCCGCAGAATTAAACGACATCCCGTATCAATATTTTAAAGTAACCGAAAAAGGGGCACCCTTGTTTGCTTCGGTGGAGGATGCGCTCAACAACCAGCCATCCACTCAAATCGCCCCCGGATACGAACTTTTCGTTTCATACGTGGGAGTCCAGACCGATCAGAACGGGACTTCCTATTACCAGCTTCGGTCAGGCTACCTGATCGGCATGGACGGGGCGCGCCAAGCTGTGCCGGTATTCCAGGGGAGGGCTTTCAGTTCCCAGCCGACTCGCCCATTTGGCTGGGTTTTGGACGTGACAATCCCCCGCACCGCACCCGGTCTGACCAGCCCTGAGTCGAGCCACAAGTTTTACCGGTACAACATTGTCCAAATTTACGATACGAAGGAAGCCAGCAACCTGACCTGGAACCTGGTGGGTCCAAACGAGTGGGTGGATGCACGTGATGTGGCGCGGGTGGACCCGCATACAATGCCTCCGAAAGGAGTGACTGGCAGCCGATGGATCGAGGTCAATTTATTTGAGCAAACCATATCCGTTTATGATAACAATCGACTTGTTTTTGCGACATTGGTATCCAGTGGGGTGAAACCCTTCTGGACGAGACCGGGGATCTTCCATATTTACATAAAAAAACCTACGGAGACGATGAGCGGCGCCACGGAGGCAGACCGGTCTGATTATTACTACCTGGAAGACGTACCCTGGACGATGTATTTCGATGAAGAACGGGCTCTGCATGGAGAGTATTGGCATAGCATGCTTGGATATAATATGAGCCATGGGTGCGTGAACTTATCAGTAGGCGATTCGCACTGGCTATATAATTGGGCCAATGTTGGCGACACCGTTTACGTTTATGACCCCTCGGGGACGACCCCGGAGGACCCAGCGCTTTACGGAGCCGGAGCGCCTTGACGCCATTAAACCCGTATGGTATATTCAGCCCGCTCCTGGACCCGTGGTGTAGCGGCCAAACATGCGGCCCTGTCAAGGCCGAGATCGCGGGTTCGAATCCCGTCGGGTCCGCCTGAAGCAATTTTAAACCGGCAGCCTGGTCAGATGAAAATCGACCAGGCTGCCTGGTTAATAGGCACAATTGCTCGAACCAGGAGAACTATAGACCCGGGGTTGATAAAGGGACGAAATAGAAAAATGTCCGCGGGGGAAATTGGGTCACGATCACCCTGAAAGAACCAAACTAATCGGACAATGATCAGAACCCATTACTTCCTCGTGTATGTCTGCTGAAATAATGCGGTCCTTTAAATCAGGAGAAACCATGAAGTAATCCAGCCGCCAGCCCACATTGCGCTCACGAGCACGCGTTACCATATCCCACCACGAATATTTAACCGTGTCCGGATGGAGATAGCGAAAGGTGTCGATCAACCCAATTTCGAAAAACTCGCCCAGCCCGGCGCGTTCCTCAGGCATAAAACCGCTGTGGTTTACATTTTCTTTTGGGCGAGCCAAATCAATTTCTGCAAAAGCGGTGTTGAAATCCCCGGTGGCAACCACTGGTTTACCGGCATGCATATACCTTTGAGCCACCTTGAGGAACCTACGATAGAAAGCCAGCTTGTGCGCGACCCATTCGGGCCCGCGACCGCCATTTGGGAAATAGATGTTGAAAAATACAAATGGTTCAAATTCGTGGATTAGAACCCTGCCATCGTTATCGAAACGCGACTCATTCATGCCTGTGATAACCTTCAACGGCGCATTTCTGGAATAGGTGACTGTGCCGCTGTACCCCAACTTTTCAGCAGAGTTCCAAGCGGCCTGGTAGCCGGGCGGGTTTTGAAGACCTGCAGACACTTGCTCAGGGTGAGCCTTGGTTTCCTGGACCGCCACCAAGTCAGCCTGGCTGGCAGCCAACCAATCCAGGAAGCCTTTTTTTTCAGCTGCCCGAATACCGTTCACATTCCACGAAATGAGTTTCCAGTCCATAGAATACCCTCCTTGAAGGGAATTCTCCATGCAAAAGATTTAAATCGGAATTAAACCGGAAATTTCCCGGCAGCTTCCTTCACAACGGGTCCGTGACCAGGGCAGACGACTTGTGCTCCCAGGGCAGCCTGCTTTCGCTCAGCCTCCCTGGCTTTGGCATCGTCCCAAGTTAAACCTGGGCGCGAACCATGAATACCTTTTTCATCAGTCACCATTGAGTCTCCGCAAAACAGAACGCCAGATCCAAGTGCAAAAAAAGAGAGGTGTCCTGGTGTGTGACCAGCCGTATCAACCACGAGCAGTCCTCCCAGGATTGGCAAGACCTGACCGTCTGCCAGAAGCTCATCGACCTGGAAAGGCTTCGCCTTCATAAAAGGACCCAGAAGGGTAAACATCAATCGACGCATCGAAAAACCGGCGGGTTTTATTTGCCTTGATGGTTTACCATTCGCGATGGCGCCGGCCTCCACCTGGCTGGCATAGGTACGGGCACCGGTTAATTTATGCAGGGCAGCGAGACTGCCAATATGATCAAGATCTGAATGGGTAATAATAATACGCTTCACATCCTGCGCAGATTTACCCAGGCTAGAAACATAGTCGAGAATTTTATGGCTGCTGCGCGGCAAGCCCGTATCTATCAGGGTCAACCCGTCAGCGTCAACGAGAATGAAAGGGTTGGCGACCACGCCGGGGACGAGGAAAATATTTTCCATGATCTTCATACCAGCAACTCCTTTCCCCCGATTCTACTCCAGCATGTTAATAAATCGATGAATTTTCCATTTATCAGCTGGGCCAGGCATGGCTACCGCATGGCATCACGGATTGCCCCAAAAGATCTCAGCCCAATGAACAGGATGGTCAGTGGCGGAAGCAGGAGGCAGCACGTAAACCGGATTGCGCACTCCCAGCGTCTTCGAGACAAAGATATGGTCAATTCGGTTATCACCTGACATATCCACCCCAGAAGCACTAATCTTGGAAGGATTAACACTGGTCCAGGCATTGGTGTACACAGAGTTGATCAGCTGGTATGGGGCTTCATAATCCCGCAAGTTATAATCGCCCAGCGCAATTACATAGGGATCGTTCTTTGAGCTTTCCAGGAGTGTCCTGGCGAAGACCAGCATGGCGGTATCCGAACCATCCGGGTGGACATCGAAAATATTGAAACGCAGTCCACCCACCTCAATCTCCGCTTCAGCCGTGCCGATCTCATCCGTGTCGCTGTAACTAAAAGTAGTGTGCGTATTTAGCAAGGGGAGCTTTGAAAGAATTGCAGTTCCAAATGTACCTGCCACCGTGGTCGGCCCAAAATAAGAATAGTAACCAAGGTTTTCGGCGAAATAGCGGACATAATCATTGTTATTAAGGGAGATGCGGGTGGTATCAGTCTCCTGAAGGGAGAGGATATCGGGCGAAACGCTTCGAATGAGGGCAAGCTGACGATCATAAGATTTCTGGGCAGAGCCGTCATTAGCTCCCTGGATGTTGAAAGTCATGACCACGAGTGATGTCTTCCCAACAGCATCCAGGCTGACGCGCTTAGCCGGGAGGAGGCGGACCAGGGTGCCCAGGAAAACCAGACCCAACAGGAGAGACCACGCCCAGTGAATATTCCATCCGGATTCCGTGCGGGGGGCTGACCCGGTCCTCTTTACGCGCCAGGCAAGCAGAGTGAGGATGCCTGCCGATAAAAGAAACGGAAGCCAGTACTTGCCGCGGAAAACCAAGCTAACCGGTTTGATGTAGCCCCAAACATTGGTGAAAATAGTCGCGAAAATGAGCAGTAAGAGTACCAGGGTTCCAAGCAAGATGCCCGGAACGAGGCGGCTGGGGGAAGGCGCAGCGCGCCGAACCTG
>JADGQC010000079.1 GCA_017882125.1 Anaerolineales bacterium | reverse complement strand
TTACTAAGTTCTTCGCTCATAATCACTTTCGAATTATTTGCGAACTATGCTGGTTTTTCGAAAAGTGGTTCCTGGTATCCACCATCGGCATTTCCAAGGTAGTAATTTTCCTGTTTAGGGAATATAACCAGCGTATATAAGGTATATTATAAGAAAAAAATGTCACATTTCAAGTGATAAATGGCACCTTTTTAGACCATTTGAGAAAAAAACAGGCTATTTCCCAAAGTGGTATAGTGGACTATTAAACCCCATGTGAACCCTTTGGGAGGGCAGTGGAAGGTGCAAAAGAAAATGAAATAACCAAAAAAGGTACTATAAATATGGAAGAGTATTTATGCCCTTAAACCATGGACCAACCTTTGATATAATTTTTGGGTTGTGACCAAAGGTTCCATGCCCAATTCCCCCATAAGCGTCTTTTCCAAATCCTGATATTGATGTACCAGTCCGGCCTGGTCACCGAGAGCAACATATGACCGCATGGTCTGACAATGCAAGTCCTCGTTCAGATTATCAACACGCAAGGCGCGTTGAAGTAATTCAAGCGAGTTGGTATAGCGCTCATGAGAGTAGTGAAAATTGGCCAGATTGCGCAAGGCTGAAATATAAGCTTGGGTCAGCCGATGACGCTCTGCAAAAAGCCAATCGTAATACAGGTTATCCAGATATTCTCCACGATACTGTGAGATTCCCTGCGCATACCAATGAGCAGCCAATTCCTCTGTGGGGGCGGCGCGAGCCTTCGTAAGCGCATTATCGAATTCATTCACATCCACACTGAAGGCGGCAATATCCAACCAATATTCACCAGCCTCCACCAGAACAAAGCGCGGGGAAACATCTCCTCTTCGCAAGGCATGGCGCAGCCGGGAAAGGGCGGTGTGGAAAGCAGTCATGCCCCGCCCGGGCTTGTCTGCCCAAATGGCATCAAAGACCCGTTCACCAGGAATGCGCTCGCTACGGAAAGTGATGAAATATGCCAACAAATCGCGTGCCTTGGTGGATACCCAGCGCTCCTGGGATATTTCTTCATTAGCAATAAAGACGCGAAATGTACCGAGACACTGGACAGTCACGATCGCTGGATTCACTACCTGGGTGTATACGGAGGATGCTGTTGGAAGGCTATCAAGGACACGCTGGAGGAAATGACTTTGTTCGCCAGCTTCCTGCAAGTTTTTACATACAACCCGGCTGCGCTCGCCTTGATCAATGAATAACTGGACAGCCTGGGTTGGTTCAATCAGGTGCAGTGCCTTGCGGGCAAAAGCAAGACCACTTTCGCGACGGTCGGTAACCAGGTGGATGTAAGCCAACCCGAAATAGACCATTGCCAGCGGGATGAGAAATTGCCGGCGTTCCCCAACCTCGACCAACTCAGAATAAAGGGCCTCGGCACGCGATAGACGGCCCTGTTCCAAGGCGACATCTGCAAGCACGCTGCTGCACACATATGCCTCGTAAGTATCTGGATTCCCGGTATAAGCCCAGAAGGCGCTTTCTGCCATCTGACGGGCTTCATCTGCACGTCCCTGGCCAACCAGGTTATAGGCCAGGTATCCAGCAGTCATCAGCCGCTCGTAGGAGGCCAGGCCGAGAGTCTGAGCCAGGTCCATTGCCTGGCGCAAGCAACTTTCGGCGCGGGCGGTTTCACCGCGACGGGTCAATACATTTCCAAGGGCAGAATACGCGCTGGGAAGCAATTCGCGCAGGTGAAGGGTTTGGGCGATCTCCAAACCACGCTCGGCATATTGGAGGGCTGTATCAAGGTCCTGCCAGTAAAGATAGGGACTGACCAGCGAGATATATGCCTGCGTGGCTATGGGGGAATAGTCTTCGGGAGGCAATTGCAGTGCTTCCTTGCAATAACGGACAGTGGCCTGTGGATCACCGTGCCACCAACAAATCTGTCCCAGGGATTGGAGGAAGTTGGCGCGTGCCAGGGGGGAAAGCTGCTCACCTGTCAGACGGGCTTCCTGCACGGCCTGTTCTGCCAGCAAACGTCCCTGATCCATGCCTGTCAGGAAACCGGTGCTTTTTGCCAGGGCCATCAGGGCATACGCCCGGGCGACATGGTTTTCCGGCGGGGCAAAACCCAATGCTTCGGAGGCCAATGCCTCAGCCCGACGGTAGTTGCCCTGGGCCCGGTTGATCTCGGCCAGATAAGTGAGAGCCTGGCTGACCCCAGCCATATCCTTTCCAGCCATGAAGGCCGTGCGGGCGTCTTCATAGTCATTGACCGCCAACCCGGCTTCGCCAAGACGCCTGCGTGCATTTCCGCGTTGAAGCATCAAGTTGGGATGGCTGTGCATGATTTCATCAGGGAGGTTCGTTAGATATCGATTCAAGACCTCGACCCGACCGAGTTCAACATAGCCTGGAGCGAATTCTTGAATTACACTTGCGGCTGCATCCCAATCTTTTGCTTCAACGAAATGTGAAAAAGCGGCCTCCAATTCACCGATTTTTTCATGATAATTCCCGGCTGCCTTGTGGAGCAGGGGTACCTGTTCCGGCTGTTCCCGCAGCAATTTACTGAAAAGAAATTCGCGAAACAAGTAGTGATAGCGGTACCATTGCCGTTGGGCATCCAGGCTAGTCAGAAATAAATTTTCATGTTCCAACTTTTCGAGCATTGCTTGGGCGTTGTTGATACCGGGTAAAGCATTACAGGAGGCAGCGTCCATTTGAGAAAGTATTGCGGTGTTCATGAGAAATATCTGGCGCCTGCCACTTTGACGACGAAAGACCTCTTCAGCCAGGTACTCAAAAATATAGCGGTGTGATCCGCTCAGCCCAGAGATGAAACGGTCAGCGCTGAGAGCATCCTGCCCGTTTAGAGATGAACACACAATCTGGAGCGCGGCTGCCCACCCTTCGGTCTTCTCGGCGAGTTGAACCAAGGTTTGTTCCGAAAGACCTGTGACATGATGGCTGATAAGGGTGGCAATCTCGTCCTCGCGGAAGCGCAATTCAGGAGCGCGCAGTTCAGCCAACAGTCCCCGTGCCCGCAAGCGGGCCAGGGCAATGGGCGGGTCGGTGCGGGTGGAGACTATGATATGCAAGGAGGCCGGTCCATTTTCAAGTAACAGATCCATCAATTGGTGGACGACCGGGCTGGCGATGAAGTGATAATCTTCCAGCACCAATAACCAGGGGGTATTCAATGTATCCGTTAATTCGTTTATCAAGACGGTCAGAATCTGCTGGGGGGAGGTGCTGGCATCGGCGCTGTCCAACAATGTTTGCGTGGCGCGTCCAATATTTTTTTCACGTTTACCATGCAACCTGAATATTGCTTCGATGAGACAAGCCAGGAAAACGCTGGGATCGCTATCTGCTTCGGCGAGCTGGATCCAGGCTGCTGGAATCGAGGAGGTGGTCAAAAAATCCACCAGCAGGGTGGTTTTCCCATAGCCAGGCGGAGCAGAAAGCAGAATCAAGCGCTTATCCAGCTGGTTTTCGAGCCATTCAGTGAGATGGGGACGCGGTACGCGGTCTGCGGCGGGTTGAGGGACAAGAAACTTGGTGTGTAACTTTGCGGAAAGCTTCATGCGGGTAAATTATAGTCCCTTGAGCGATTGATTTTGCAAACTATTTGCAAACAGATTAGAGTAAGATTATTCGTACCCAATCCTTTCCTTTCTTTTTAAAATCTGGAGGAGCATGTTATGAACAAGAAATCCATATTTTTCACCCTGCTGATGGTCGCAGTACTCAGCTTGAGCGCGTGCGGCCCCGCACCTACGGCGACCCAGCCACCCGCGACACAGATATCTGCGACCCAGGTACCTGCGACAGCCGCGCCCACTGTACCACCAACTGCGACACCCCCGCTGGTTTTAAAAGTTGCAAGCACTGCATCTTTTGAAACCTTTGACCCGATCGCTTCATTTTCGGTGGAAGCGGCATATATGCCGAACCTTTATGAAGGTTTATTGCGTGTCAATCCGCCAGGGTCAGCAGAGAAGTACATGCCTTTGCTTGCGACAAGCTGGGAAACAAGTACCGACTCCCTAACCTGGACTTTTCACCTGCGTGAAGGTGTTAAATTCCACGACGGCGAACCTCTCACTGCCGCCGCAGTCAAGCAATCCATTGAGGCCGCCAAGGACCATGGTGGAGCCGGATTCATCTGGGCGCCAGTGGATTCGATTGACGCCGTTGATGCTTCAACAGTTGTATTTCATTTGAAATATGCCACCGCATTCGAGCTGATCGTTGGTTCCACTTATGCAGCGTGGATCGTCAGCCCCAAAGCGCTGGATGCATTTGCCGCAGATGCAACCTATTGGGAAAAGGGCGTTGAAGCAGGCACGGGACCTTACATGCTTGAATCCTATACTCCCGATGCCGAAATCGTCTTCACCAAGAACCCGGATTACTGGGGTGGCTGGACAGCCGGTCAATACGATAAAGTTGTAGTATCGATCGTGCCCGAAGCAACCACACAACAGCAAATGCTTGAAGGCGGCCAAGCAGACCTAGTGTGTGCATGTCTGCCAACCGAAAGCCTGCCCGCATTTGAAAGCAATTCAAATTACACTGTAATTAAAGATAAATCTTTCTTTAATTACATCGCCTGGTTTAATACCCTGCGCCCGCCCTTGGATAATGTTAAAGTTCGCCAGGCGCTATCGTATGCCATTCCATACCAGGATATCATTACGATTGCTGTGGGCGGGCTTGGTACGCAAAGCCGCGGACCCGTGCCCACCGGCGTTTTCCCCTGGTCGCCAGATGTCAATCAATATACCTACGACCTGGTCAAGGCGAAAGTGCTTCTTAAGGAGGCCGGACATGATGGTGGTGGCTTTTCAATGAAGTTGACATATACCGCATCGAATCCCGCTGAAGCTTTGTTTGCACCGTTGATCAAAGATTCTTTTGCGCAGGTTGGTGTGGACGTGACCATCGAACCTTTGAAACTCGCCGAACAGTTAGCGCTTGGTCGTCGAGGCGCCACTGGTGAGGATATGTCGCTCATGCTTTATTGGCCCACATATGCTGATGCCGGTGTGGATAATCTCTGGTCGCTATTCTATTACACGGCGAAGCCATCCTGGAACCTATCCTACTGGAATAACCCCGATTACCAGTCTCTTATCGATAAGGCGACCACCAGCGATCAAGCCACCGCGCAACCCTTGTATACTGAAGCGTTGAACATTTTGGTAGATCAAGCTCCGGGCGTATTCTTCTATGAGCCTCTCAGCGTATTTGTCATTCCAAATACTGTTGCAGGGTTCCAATATAATATCAACTATCCGTTTACCTACTATTTCTTCTATAATTTGCACTCAGCAAAGTAAGCAAGCTTGCCCCTGCCGCCTTCAAATCAGGGAGGCGGCAGGGGTCCCCCCATGAATAAATTCGAATTCATCCTTCGCCGCCTGTTCACCTCTATCATCGTGCTGATCGGCGTTTCGATCATGACGTTCCTAATTGCGCGAGTTGTACCATCCAACGCAGCAGAATTATATATTGGTCCAAAAGCGAGACCCGAAGATATCGCACGCGTCACAAAACAATTAGGGTTGGATAAACCCCTACCGGTCCAATATGCAGTTTATATGAATGAACTACTCCATGGCGACCTGGGTCTATCACTTGGCACAAAACGTCCTGTGCTCACTGAAATCAGGGATCGCCTGCCGGCTACACTCGAATTGTTGCTTTCAGGAATGTTTTTGGCAGTTCTTATCGGGGTACCACTCGGCGTATTGTCTGCGCGCTGGCAGGGCAAGCCTCTTGATACCGGAGTACGGATAATATCCATCATGGGCGTGTCGATGCCGGCTTTTTTTCTCGGACTTCTTCTTCAAATCTTTTTCTTTCGCGACCTTCATCTCCTTCCGCTGGCGGCACGCGTAAATGGCAACCTTCGATTTACCAGCCCAATAGTGGAAATGACAGGTTTCTTCCTGATCGATTCTTTACTTACCCGAAACTGGGTGGCGTTTAAAGATGTTTTCCTGCATCTATTCCTGCCCTCGGTAACCCTGGCTGCCTACTCGATCGGTCTGATCGCGCGCATGACGCGCGCTTCCATGCTTGAAATGCTGGAGCAGGATTACATCCGTACGGCACGTGCATATGGAGTCCGCGACGCGGTGATTACGTATCTCTATGCTCTAAAAAATGCACTCAGCCCGACACTCACAATCATAGGGATTACATTTGCTTACGCCTTAACCGGCACGTTCTTTGTTGAAGTGATCTTCAATTGGCCTGGATTGGGGCAATTTACGGTGCGGTCCTTATTGGGGTTGGATTACCCCGCCATTATGGGAATTACCCTCTTCGGTGCAGTCGGATATGTTCTTATTAATCTTATCGTGGACCTTTTGCAAGCATGGATTGATCCTCGCATAAGTCTGAAATAATCATGACCGCCATTCCTGACCTGACCATCGAACCCGAAGTCCAGAGCACGCGCACCTTTCGCCACGTGCTGAACGTGATCGTCCGAGATCCACTTTCGCTGGCGAGCACAATTGTTATTATTCTTTTTATTCTGATCGCGATATTTGCCAAGCAAATTGCGCCTTATCCACTCGAGGGGGCCGGCAAAACAAATGTAAGCAACAGTATGCTTCCCCCGTCCTGGGAGCATCCTTTCGGTGCGGATAAACTGGGGCGCGATGTACTGAGCCGGGTTATTGTTGGAGCGCAACCCGCGCTCATCATCCCAATTGGCGTGGTCCTGTTTGCCGTCCTAATCGGTGCCCCGCTTGGTGCGCTGGCAGGTTATAAAGGCGGTTGGGTGGACGAATTGATCATGCGCATTACAGACTTGTTCCTTGCATTTCCATCCCTGCTGCTGGCGATGGCAATTGCTTCAGCCCTGGGACGGGGATTGGAAAAAGCCGCCTTTGCCCTGGTAATATCATGGTGGCCATGGTACACCCGCCTGGTGCGGGGAGTCACCTTGAGCCTTAAAGAGCGATACTTCGTCGAAGCGGCGAAAGCGATCGGCGTGCGTGATTCAGTGATCATCCTGCGCCACATTTTACCCAATACAATTTCGCCGATTCTTGTGCAAGCCACAGTAGATTTAGGCACGGTGATCCTTGCCATGGGTGGGTTGGCTTTCCTGGGGCTGGGGACACAGCCGCCTTCCCCCGATTGGGGGTTAATGGTCAGCGAGGGGCGAACCTATATCCTTACTCAAGGGTGGATTTCCACTTTTCCCGGAATCGCGATTTTTGTGGTCGTGCTGGCCTTCAACCTTCTCGGCGATACTTTGCGCGACATCTTCGACCCGAGGCAGTACCGGTGACCGCACTTCTCGAAGTTCGTGACCTGTACCTGGAGTTCAAGACCTCACGCGGCCGTTTAAAGGCACTGAACGGCATCACATTTGCCGTCCAGCCCGGTGAGGTCTTTGGACTAGTTGGCGAGACAGGGTGCGGGAAAACGGTGACCGGCCTGTCGATCCTGCGCCTGCTGCCGCGTTCAGCCGCCATCACGGGAGGGGAGATATTCTTTGATGGCATCAATCTTCTTAATTTTTCACGCAGCGAGATCGAACACGTGCGCGGTAAAAAAATCGCGATGATCTTTCAGGATCCCAGCACTTCCCTTAATCCCGTCTTTACCATCGGTTCGCAGATCCAGCGGGTCGTTCGCCAGCACATGAAAGTGAGCAGACAAGAAGCTCGTGAAAAGGTTCGCTCTGTCATGGCGGCAGTCGGTCTGCCGGATGTGGAGCGCATACTGGGCTCATATCCCCACCAACTCTCAGGTGGCATGCAGCAGCGCGTTATGATCGCCATGGCACTATCCTGCAACCCGCGCCTACTGATCGCGGACGAGCCAACCACCGCCCTGGATGTAACCATCCAGGCGCAGATCTTGAAGCTGCTGCGAGAGCTTCAAGTAAAGTTTGATGTATCTGTAATCCTGATCACCCATAACCTGGGTGTCATTGCCCAGACTTGCGACCGCCTGGCAGTGCTGTACGGTGGGCGAGTGGCCGAAAGTGGATCCACCAGGGATATTTTCAACCAAGCGCAGCATCCCTACACGCGCGGGCTCATGAATGCCATTCCACACCTCGGGAGGCGCGGCAGGAGAATGGCTACGATCCCCGGTACCGTACCTACCAATCCAGGTGCGATGACCGGCTGCTCTTTCGCTCCCCGATGTGAGTTTGCCATGGACCGCTGCAGACAGGATACTCCACCGCTCTACCACCTTGGCGAGAACCATTCCAGCGCCTGTTTCCTGGCGGAGCCAAAGCCATGAAGCCTACAAATCCTCTGCTCCAGGTCCAATCCCTGACCAAGCACTTCCGCCTGCCAGGCGGCTGGCTTTCGGGGGGGGCGCGCTATGTGTACGCCGTGGATGAGGTTGATTTTGAGATTGAAACAGGCGAAGTGCTTGGTTTGGTGGGCGAATCTGGCTGCGGAAAGACGACCATGGGGCGCATGGTTCTTCGCCTGATTCAACCAACCGCCGGCCAAGTAATTTTTGGTGGTCAAGACCTGAATGCCCTGAATAAAGAAGAGATGCGTCAGATGCGCCAGCAGATGCAAGTTGTCTTCCAAAATCCGCTCTCGAGCCTCAGCCCGCGCTTCAAGGTTGAGCAAATCGTGGCAGAGCCGCTGTTAACCCACCATGTAATACCCAAAAAACAGATCCGCGAGCGGGTGCTTGAACTTCTCGAACAGGTGGGGCTGGGCAGACAGCACCTTGATCGTTTTCCACATGAAATATCGGGCGGTCAATGCCAGCGCGTGGCAGTAGCACGCGCTCTGGCAGTCAACCCAAAGCTACTCGTCCTGGACGAACCCACTTCCGCCCTAGATGTCTCGGTACAGGCGCAGATCATCAACCTACTGGAAGATCTCAAGAAAGCGAAAGGCCTGACCTACCTGTTCATCTCGCACGACCTGAATATTGTCCAGCAAATCAGCGACCGGATCGGAGTCATGTACCTGGGCAAGCTGGTGGAACTCGGACCGAGTGAGGCTATCTATAATGAACCTCTCCATCCGTATACAAAGGCTCTCTTCGGCGCAATCCCCCAGCCGGTGGTTGACAAACTGCGTGAATTGGTCGTGCTTGAAGGAAGCGTCCCCAGTCCGGTCAACCCTCCCAGCGGGTGCCGATTCCACACCCGGTGTCCACTGGCTCAGGAAATCTGCAAGATAGATCAACCTGAATTCCGACAGGTACGGCCCGGGCGATTAGCCGCCTGTCACTTTGTTGAAATTAATAACAACTCCGGAGAAAACCTATGACACGCTTGTTCGGTATCAGTGGTGTACAAATGTCTGTTGTCCCCTGGGATGCGAATGCCACGGTAGATAAGATGGCGGATATTGCCTCGAACATCAAAAAGAACTTCCCCTGGGTACAGCTGGTGATGTTCCATGAATTAGTCATCCCCGGGCTGGTGCAGTTTGTATCCTCGGATAACGGTGACGCTTGGAAGAAGAATGCCGAGTCCATCCCTGGCCCGCTGACCGAGCGGTTGTGTGCACTAGCGCGCAGGACAGGACAGTGGCTGGTGCCTGGTTCGATGTACGAACAGGACGGTGACAAACTCTATAATACCGTCATCGTTATTTCCCCACAGGGCGAGATCATAGCAAAATACCGAAAGATGTTCCCCTGGCTGCCCTATGAAAGCGGAACGGCCGCCGGGGATCAATTCTGCGTCTTCGACATCCCGGAGGCAGGCCGATTCGGGTTGTGTATCTGCTACGACATGTGGTTCCCGGAGGTCTCTCGCACCCTGGCGTGGATGGGCGCGGAGGTCATTCTCCAGCCCACCCTGACACCCACCTCTGACCGGGAACTGGAATTGACCATGTGCCGGGCGAATGCCCTCTTCAACCAGTGTTATTTCATCAGTGTCAACGGGATAGGGACGTGGGGGGGAGGGCGGTCGACAATGATAGATCCTGACGGACGTGTTCTCCAAGAGGCCAGTGCCAACCAGACCATCCTGACCGAGATCATCGACCTGGACCATGTCACCCGGACGCGTGAGTTTGGCACTCTCGGCCTGGCACAGACACTCAAACAGCTGCGCGATGCCGGGCATACCTTCCCGGTCTACCAGGACGGGCAACTGGCAAAAGGCAGCTTCAGCCAACTTGGCGTATTAAAGTACCACCATTCCTTGAAGATCCCTTAGCCGACCCCCTTTGTTTTCCGCGTCGAAGCGGGAGAGGATGAATTGGAAACGTCGGCTGGTTTCATGCTTATCAATAATTTATCGCGACAGCCACCGTTTTAACATCCGAATCAGGCTACCAACTTCCGGGATACGTAAAGCGACCAGGACTGCAGCATAGACTGCCCCGCCGATCACAACACCGCCCAGGGCCGTCAGGGCGGCAGAATGGGAGGCTTTGATCCGCAACCAACCCAGCAGAACCGCTCCCATGAACAGGGTGGCGAGGACGGCAGCGCCAAAACCTTTAGCGATCTCCGGGCCATGGATGCCGTTCAGGCGTACCCGCAAGATCAAGAACAGGGTGGAAACTTCCAGGGCCGTGGAAACGGACACGGCCAGCGCCAGCCCACCGTGCGGCATCCAGCCTATTCTCTGAAAGAGGGAGGCGAAAACCAGACTGAGGCCGATACTTAAGATCATGGCGGCTGCCCCGACCAACACCGGGGTTTTTGTGTCGTGCATGGAATAGTAAGCCCGCACAAGAACTTCCAGAACAGAGTGGAACACCAACCCGGCTGCATACCAGGTCAGCGCCCAAGCCACCAGTGCAGTCGTTTCGGCAGTGAATTCGCCGCGCTGGTAGAGGAAGGTGACGAGGGGAACACTCAAAAGAATGAGACCTGCCGTCGCCGGGACAGAGAGCAGGATGACCCCGCGCAGGGCAGAGGCGAGCGTCTTGCGGAGTTCATCCATTTTCCCCCGGGCATATTGCG
>JADGQC010000260.1 GCA_017882125.1 Anaerolineales bacterium | reverse complement strand
AACCAATTGCTTTGTCTGCGTACAGGAAAGGTTTCCCTTAATCACTGCATCATTAGTCGGGACAATGGATGTTTGCGCGACACAGTCTCCTGCCGTATACAACCCCAGCCCAACTTCCATGCTCGCCATCTCTATTATGGAAAGGTCGGCCGACCTGCCATCCAGGCTATATTTCGTGGAATCCTGTTGCGGTCCTTGTTCTGTAACGATCCGGTTGGTGTGAGGCACCACCATAGTAAAATGACTGCCGTCAAACATGTTCAACGGGGGCCGGACGCTCAGGTCAACATTCCCATCCAACGGGATGCTGTTCTCCATCTTCCAAGACTGGCCTCCGTCATTCGTTAAATAAAAATCCATGCGTACATTATTCTCATCAGCGAACATGACGGGCAGTAGACCATTGTCAGCATCCTGAAACTTGGGTAACAAATAGGCGTGTTTCCAGCTGGCTATTCCCGTGGATTGCACAAACGCTTGGGAGACCCACGTTGCGCCACCATCCACCGTCCGGTACAACTCATCCCCGGCTGCCCCACCAGCCACCCAACCAATCTCAGGGGTGATGAAAGCAACTTCATCTCCAATTGGAATGGTCAGTTGGTTCCAGGTCAGGCCGCCATCATTCGTCCTGAACAGGCTCTCAATCGAGAAATTGATACTGGTGGCCCGTTTGATCACCAGCCAACCGATCTGTGGATCGAGCCATTGCATATAAACGTTATCAGGGATGGCATTGACATCCCCAGGCGAAAATAAAACCAGAGGCCCGGTCTCCCATGTCATTCCCCCATCGTGAGTACGTCCCAGACTGTAGACTGGGTCTTCTCCTGCTGAATCAATCATCAGCACTCGCCCTTCCGAGCTGTCCAAAAATTCCACTCCCGCAATAGTGGATTGATTGAGCAACGAGGCGCTGATTAAATTCCATGAATTTCCACCGTCAGCAGTCCAATACAACCGATTGTCTAACACAACCCATCCTTGATCAACAGAGATCAGGTGGAATCCTTCTACACCGGATGAACTGGCCTGATCCAATGGACTTATTTCTCCGCTCGCCTTTGCTGGAGATATCTGTCCCATCCCCAGCGATACGATCAGGAGGCCGATTATTGGAATGGCTTGCAATTCCTGCTTTTTTCGTCGATTCATAATATTCACATATTCCATCCAAAAATATTTTTTATCTATTTATGAACGGATGCCTGTAGTAACCCTTAGGAAGTACCCCACCATTCATGCGATCTGCTCCGTCGGAGCGGAGGAGATTGGAACGGGGAGAAACAATGAAGGAAAGAGAGAGAATGATTAGAATCTTAAAGGCGTGGTCAAAGGAAAATGAATAATTCTAGTCACCGCATGCTCCCAAAATACAGAATAGATAATAATTATAGAGTCTCCCTGCTGCAATCCCCCATTATGGTGGCATGGGTATGTAAATACTATTATAAGGATTTTGAAAGCGAAAGGCAATGTATATGCTGGAATGACCAGGTTCAACTTACGGGTGCTGATTACCTGTCCGCCTCCCGAAAGGAGACCGGGACGGTGTGGCGTGGCGTGGCCAGCTTCCCAGGGTGACCTGTAAACACCAAATCTTGGGGGCTTCCCAGGAGAACGGGCCTATTAAAAAAAAAGTCGTTCCGACGCAGATCATCGAAACTAAAATATATTAAACACTGATGATTCATCAATTGAGCTTTGTGCTACAATATTTTCAGGCATAGCAGATGCCATTTTTCCCAACCTACCAAGGAGGTATAAGTGATGACCGGTTTCGTTGGAAATATCGAAAATGTAACCCTGAAGAACAATTATTTCCGGGAGGTGCTGTATACGGGCAAACATGCCCAGCTTGTGGTGATGAGCCTGCTCCCGGGTGAAGAAATCGGCAACGAAGTGCACCCGACCGTTGACCAGTTCTTCCGCATCGAGCGTGGCGAAGCAAAGTTCGTCTTTGGCGGCAAGGAAGAGCACATTGTCCATGGAAGCGATGCCGTCATTGTGCCGGCAGGAACTTATCACAACGTGATCAACACTTCCCGGGATGAGAAGTTGAAACTTTACACGGTGTATTCCCCGCCGAACCATCCGGATGGCACCTTGCATAAGACGAAGGCGGAGGCGGAGGAAGCGGAAAAGCACGAACATCATTAGAACCAAAAGCCATCAGAATGCAATGACCGCAGGTCTCATAGATGGAACCTGCGGTCATTTTATTATGGCGGAAACGCAATAAACGACCCAAGGAGTCAGAAATTAGAGTAGTGAGGGGAAGAACCGGTAGGGATTATTATTTTCGGCCGATCACAAGAAGGGTAACATCGTCGTACCTTGGGGCTTCTTTTACCCAGTCAACGAGAGTGGTTTTCAGGTGTTTTAACAGTCCCTTTGCCGAAGCAGGTGCCATTGCAATGGCTGTTTTTAAATGCTCCAATTCAAATGATTCGCTCAACGGGTTATTGGCATCTGTCATTCCATCTGTAAAAGTGACCAGCCTGTCACCGGGTGCCAGGGATATTTCCATTTCCTCATATTGGGCATCCGGAATTATCCCCAGGGCAACGCCCTTGCCGGCAAGGGTATCCACTTGTCCAGAGGCTTTTCGCAAGAGAGGTGGGGGATGCCCGGCGAGGGCATATTTCAACCTCGAATTTACCGGATCCAGGATCGCATAAAAGGATGTCACGAAATTCATCTTTATATCCAGGTCATATATTGCCCGGTTGACCTGCGCCAGCAAACCTGCCGGGGAGGATTCGTTTTCCACCCGCTCGCGGATCAAACCATGCGCCAAAGCCATATAAAGCGCAGCCGAGGCCCCCTTGTCGCTTACATCCGCAATGATAAAACCCCACTGATCGCCAGGCAATTTGAATATATTGTAATAATCTCCGGATGTCTCGTATGCAGGTTTCCAAAAAACTGCCAGGTCATAACCGCAAATCCTGGGCAATTTATCGGGCAGCAAGCTGACCTGTACCTTGCGGGCCATATTCAGTTCATGCTTCAGGTGGGTGTGTTTGGTGCGGATCTGGTCATATGAGCGAGCACGTTCGAGCGCGACACCAACCTGCCTTGCTCCTTCGGTCAGGAATTGCAGGTCCGATGCAGAAAGTAATTGCCACTCTTTCGCAGCA
>JADGQC010000017.1 GCA_017882125.1 Anaerolineales bacterium | reverse complement strand
TGGGCCACCGAACTTGGCGTCCTAAATCCTTCCCTGCCGCGTCTGATCACTTCCTGGGCGCCGGTCGAACGTGGCACTTCCGGGGCTGTCTCCATTTACGGTACATTGGCTGCCATGGGAGGGTCTGCTTTTATTGCTATCCTGGGTGCCTTGCTTGGACCTGCCGGACGAGGTTTTATTAATTTTGCGATCATTATCATCGCCGGTTTGTTGGGCTCGCTGTTTGACTCATTCCTGGGAGCAACAGTCCAGGCTATTTACCACTGCCCACTTTGTGGTAAGGAGACTGAAAAACACCCTCTTCACTCCTGCGGTACTCCAACGGTGCAGATCCGCGGCTGGAAGTGGCTGAATAACGACATGGTTAACCTGGGCTGTTCGTTGATGGGGGCAGTGATCGGAATTCTTTTATAAAAAATAAGTGTGAACCAAACATAAACGCCTCTCGGGATTTTCCCGAGGGGCGTTTATTTATTGATCATTGAAAACCACGTGCTTAGTTGCCGATCAGTGCTTTGCTGTAACTTATAACCCTCGCTTTGTCATTAATATTTGATATTTAATTCAATTTGCTTATCCAAATAATGCCCATATTGAATTCCTGCTTCTTTTACGTTGCTTGATATAGTTTTATTTGGGGGCTCGAAAAATTCTGCCTCCAGTACCACCTTATCCTTGTCGATTGTCCGTTTCCAGGTTCCTGCCGCTTGTCCGTTAACCACGATGACCGGTCTGAATATCCCATTATTGGAAACAGCCTTTTTGTGGGTCTCTTGCGTAAGCGCCGCGCTCCGGTCTCTGTAGCTGATGATGAACTCGTCGAAGGCGGGGAGCAAATACAGCTCCTCATCCTTGGCCTTTGGAAACAAAAATGAAGGCGTGAACCAATAAGTCTGCGAATTGATTGTTTCCGGAATGAAGTTTGGCGCTGCCGTTTCCAATGCTCGTCTCGCCTCCCTTGCGGTCAACCCAGACCACCACACAAAGTCTTGTAAAGTGGCTGGGCAGCGGCTGGAAAAATATTTTTGAGCAAGGGTTGCTAAACCTTCTTCTTTATTAAAAGGCTTTCTCTTCGGCACCCTTTCTTCAAGGAGTGCATAGGTTTGTTTTCCCCTTTTTGTTGCGCCGCTGCAGATTAATCCTTCCAATTCCGCCCAGGCAAAAATGTGGGATGCCCGGTTGTCATTGGTTGCAATTTTTGCCTTCCCGAGTTCCACAATCAGCTCCTCCCGGGTTAAATGGTTTCCCCCTTTCAATGCTTTTTCCATTACCGAATTGCTTTTCTTTAAAATAGTTTTGGTAAGCCCCAATTGAATATGTCTTGATTTGAATGATCGTCTTGATTCGTTGGGCTGTTAATTCCAGGATCCAATAAATATCGTCGTTGGAAACAAAATGCCAGGTTGGTCTTAATAGGTGCGTTCGCAGGATTTCCCCCTTGTCTACGGCAGCACTAGTTTTATCGTCATTTGAGCGGGGTAATCGAATGCCTATCGCCCATTTCGCCATCCCATAAACCTGTGCTTGGATGGCGCCCATCCGGTCGAGGACATTCTTTGGATTACTAAATATGCTCCCCGCTATTTGTTGGCTGATTAGCCGAAATTTTGCCAGGTCTGTTATGTTCACGCCAATCCATTTCAGGTTGACCAGTCCTGTCCCTTTTTATCCCAGCAAATGCGCCAGCAAAATCCTGACACCAATTAGGACCAGGATAATTCCACCTGCTACCTCCATACGTTTGCCGAATTTTTCACCCAATTTATTCCCAAGTCTTAAGGCCAGCCACGAGACCAGCCCGGTTACAACCCCAATAATTACTGCCGGGGTCCAAATGGTGACGCCTACGATCCCCAGGCTTAGCCCGACTGCCAGTGCGTCGATACTGACCGCAATTGAGAGCAGCACCAATGTCCATCCTCGGGATGGGTCGTTTTTTTGTGAATCTGCTTCCGGGTTTAACCCGGAGATGATCATTCGCCCGCCCACGAAGGCCAGCAAGCCAAAACCGATCCAATGGTCGTACGCAGTGATGTAGCGCTCGATCGTTGCACCGGCAAACCACCCCAACACTGGCATCAGGAACTGGAATAGCCCAAAGTGAAATGCCAGCCTGAATGTGGGCCTTGGACCGGAGGTTTGTTCGTTTGCTCCTGCGCTGAGACAGACAGCAAAGGCATCCATCGCCATGCTGAGGGCGATGAGAAATACTTCGATCAAATTCATAAAAAATTACGCCTTCCAGATCTTGAAATCTTTCAAGATCGAGCCCCCGATGAACTCGCGCAGGATCGAATTGTCGGGGATTAGATCCGTATCCACGGGTAGGAACCACTCGAGAAAAGCCAGCAGGCGTTTTGCTTCAATGAATTCGGATGTGCCGCGCGGCACCTGGCGCAGGAGCGGCTCAGCTTGCGGTTGCAAGGCTGACATCTCATATACCAGGGCAGAGTTAAACATCACATCGGAATTTTCCTGGTAGGGGAAAATGTAAAGTTCTTCGCCGCGTCGTACCGATTCCCAGCGTGAAATGGTTTGTTGTGCTGTATAGCCACGCTCACGCGCGTCCCTCACGATACGCCGGATGAGGCGTGTATCCGCGGTTGAGACGCGGTTGTGACGGTCAAGGTTCAACTGTGTCAACGCCGCACCGTAAATACGGAAGGCTCGTCCGGATAATTGTTTTGGAAGAAGCCTGGGGTCCAACCCATGGATGCCTTCCAGGATGATGATCTGGTCAGGGGTAAGCTGGATGGCATCCCCAGGTATTTGTCTGCCTGTCTTGAAATCGTAGCGCGGCATGGTTACTGACTCCCCGGCAATCAGACGGGTTAGGTGGTCTCCCAGCAGGTTGAGGTCCAGGGCTTCCATTGCCTCGAAGTTGAATTGCCCATGATCGTCGAGCGGGGTTTTCTCACGGTCGACGAAATAACTATCTAATTCGAGGGCGAAAGGCGAAATACCCAGCGCCAGTAATTGGATTGCCAGCCTGCGTGAAAAGGTGGTTTTGCCCGAAGAGGACGGACCGGAAATGAGCACGATCCGCGCTTCTTTGCGGCGGTGTGCGATCTGTCGGGCGATGTCGGAAATTCGTTGCTCATGCAGGGCTTCTGATACGAGGATGATCTCTCGGCTGCGACCGTTCTCGATGGCATCGTTCAAGGCGCCCACATTGTGGATCCCCAGTCGCTCCAGCCATTCCCCATATTGATGGAAAGTCGCCATCAGCTTTGGATAATCTTCAATGGGCGCGATGGTTGTAGGGGCACGCCTGCGCGGGTACCGTAACGTGAAACCGCTGTTGGCGTGGTTAAGGGCGAACCACTTCAAGTATCCGGTGGAGGGCACCATGTAACCGTGATGATAGTCCAGGTGGTCACCGATGCTGTAAAGTGTGACGTATGGCTTGCGTCGGTGCCTCAACAGGCTGACTTTGTCCGGGTAATTTTCCTTCTCGAAATATGCGATGGCCTCCGCCACCGGGATTTCCCTTCGCAGGAAGGGCAGGTCGGAATCCACCAGCCGTTTCATTTCTTCTTCCAGCCGGGTGAGTTCGGTGCGATCCAGGACATCTCGTCCGGCTACGTGGCAATAATAGCCGCCTGATGAAATGGAATGATCGATGATGAGAACAGCTTGGGGGAAGAGAGCTACGAAAGCGGTTTCCAGCAGAAAGGTTAAAGAGCGGCGATACACCCTCGCCCCATCAGCATCAGACATGCCGACTGGTGCCAGGGTGGCGTCCATTGTTATTGGATAGGTCAGCTCGCGCAGGTCGCCATTGACGATGGCGGCTACCAGGGGGGCATTTCCGGGGGCTGCATCCGCCAGCAAAAAATCCCCGGCAGTCGAACAGCGCTGTCCACTTAGGACACGTCCGCCCGGCAGGTGGACTTCGACGGTATCTCTGGGAGTTACAATTTGGATTTGATTGTTCATAAGATTAATCCGATATATGCACCAATGGTCGTGAACACCTAAGAAAAGAGGGCATGAAGTTTTTCCGGTTGCCGGTCAAAGGTTTCCAGGGGGAGTTCCCCTTTGGTGAGGGCCTGGAGAGTATCCGTCAACACCTTGTTGATCGGTGTCGGCACACCTGCCTTCTCCCCAAAACGGACCACCGCCCCATTCAGCCACTCCACTTCCGACCTGCCTCTGCCGGAATAAAGGTCAATATGGAATGATGGCATCTTACCACCTCTTCCTCCTCCCACTGCCTTCATCATCAGGGGACGGGAGATGAATTCAGGTAGGCGGCTCCCAATCGCCAATGCGCGCACGGGGACTCTAGGCAAATCCACCACGCGGATGTGATTTGCTCGCATTACGTTCAGACTCTCACGCAGCATTCCCATTTCCAGGTGGAATATGTGTGGGTTGGCAAATACCTCCGCGGCCGTCATGTTCAGAATGGCAGAAGTGGCGTTCGCTGGCAGGTTGGAAACCATCTTGGACCACTTCATAGCTTCCGCTCTCTTGAAAAGATGGGCGTTCAATCCGGCCGCATTGAGAGCTTCTACCGCAAATAAGGAAAGCGGATGCCGGTCTTCCAGGCCCATCCCTCGCATCCGTTCAATGACAATATCGCCTGCTGTGTGGCGTCCGATGGCTGTAGTCACAACCCCCGCGATGATATTGCCTGTGCCTAAAATGGTGGCGATGCTTGCTTCATTTTCCACGCCGTTGGAAAGACATAGAACCGGCGGGAATTTATCAAAGCAGGGTTTCATCTGCTCCAGGACTGCCTTGGTGTCAAAGGATTTCAATGCATAAATGGCAAGTTCAAAAGGCCCGGACGCGAGAGCTTCTTCTATGGAGTCAGCGAAGGTTAGCGATGAACCCGGGATGGTGTAAACTGAATTTGGACCGCGGTTCAAATCAATCCGCAAGCCGTGGGCCCGCAATTCATCCACTGTTCCTCGTTGCTCCACGAATACCACCCGGTTGCCGGCGATTGCCAGTGACCCCCCGACATACGTCCCGATGGCTCCTGCCCCGAAAATCAGAAAATTTGCATTTTTCAAATCAATCTTCTTTCCATTGTGGACGATTGTCGAAATGCAGTAAACGCCAGATGTGATTTTCTGGCTCATACGATAGTGTCGCGAAGGTGGTATTGTGGAATGTAAACCGCGCTCCGGAATGCGCGATTTGAGCCGGGATGCCTAGTATGGCGTATAACGCCATATTCAGGATTCCCCCATGTGCCACCACCAGCGTGCGTCCAGGGGGATAATCCACCAATTTCTGAAGATTTCGCCCCGCCCGCAGGTATACTTCCCAGCGGCTTTCTCCGGTCCTGCCGGTATGAGTGTAAGGGGTGAACACAGCCGGGAGCGGCACTGATTGGGCGGCTTCTTCTTCGCTCAACCCCGCCAGCAGCCCGTTGTTGATCTCCATCCAATTTGAATCCATTTCAAGCGGAATGTTCAGCGCCGTGCAGATGATCTCCGCGGTCTCGCGCGCCCTCAGCAGGGGGCTTGAGAAAGCCCGATCAAAACTGCGGCCTTCTGCCTGCCAGCGTTCAACCAGAGCACGCACCTGGGCGCGGCCGGTTTCCGTAAGTGGGAAGTCGGCATGCCCCTGGAAGCGGTTTTCCAGGTTTCCAACCGATTCACCGTGGCGCAGGAACGTGACATGGTACAGCGGAGGTTCTGCCATAGGGAAGGTATTTTATCATCAAAAAAAAGAAGGGAATATCGATTGCGATCGTAGCGAGGTCACAACCGGACCCCATGCTTATCCGCCAAAATCCTGATGACTCGCTCCTCTTCCTCTTTTCTCTGCTGCCCGGACCAGCCCAATTCATCGCCTAGCCAATCCCCTAATTCCTCCACCAATGCTAGGGTAAGCTGACCCAGGTATGCCAGCAGTGTTCTCCGCATGAGCAGATCATCGAGATGCACGATCTTCTCCCGCTTAACTATTGCTGTGATTTCTTCCCGCGTGTAATTTGGATCGGTTTTAATGGGCATTGCATCTTTTCCGGCGCCGATCGGCAGGGACCTCGTGTTGGTTTTACGTGTCAGGTTGAGGAATTCCAGTGCCCGGTCGGTTACTTGCTCGGAAAAGGCACGGAAGGATGTCCATTTACCGCCCACAAGTGAGAAGATGGGGATATTCCCCAGCCGATCCTCCTGGATATGGTGATCGCGGGTTATCTGGCCCGCATTTTTAGCCTTGGTGTAAGCCAGCGGACGGACGCCGGAAAAACGAAACACGATTTGCTCGCGACTTACCTTTATACCGGGAAATACGCGCCCTACCATTTCGATGAAATACTCCACTTCCTCATCGGTGCAGCGTGCTGAGTCGGGGTCATTGATTGGGAGGTCAGAAGTGCCGATCATCACCTTGTCGAACAATGGAAAGATGAGCACAATTCGTCCGTCTTTATTCTCGAAGAAAAACTCGTGGTCACCGATTGCTTCCCGTAACTTGGGGTTATTGAGCACCAGGTGCGAGCCTTTGGTGGGACCGACATATTGGGTGGATTTGCCCAGAATCCGATTGGTCGCATCAATCCACGGCCCTGCGGCATTAATGATCAACTTGGGGCAGACCTCGAAATTCTCCCCGGTCAATTCGTCCCTCAATGTGACTGATTCTGCATTCCCTCCAGTCAGGCTCAAATAATTGAGAGAGCGGGCGGTATCGCCCACTTTTTCTGCATCGATCAGGAGCTCAATTGTCAGGCGCTCCGGCGAGAGGATGATGCCGTCATAATATGTGGCAGCATATCGGATGGCATGGTTCAGTAACGGGTATTTCTGGATGGCTTTCCGCCGTCCGTCGAAAACGTGTCGCGGCACGGTGCGGTCCTTTCCTGTGAAGGCATCATAGAAGATGAGTCCCACTTTAATGATCAACCCGCCCCGTTCCGATGGTTTTTCAAGCCATCCCAGGAACTTGAGTGGGGCATTCAGCATTCCGGAAAAAGTTTTAAATATGGGAATGGTAGTCGGCAGGGGTTTGACCAGGCTGGGTGCATTCTGGATCATGCGGTTGCGTTCCTGCACGGCCTCCCGCACCAGGCGGAATTCCCCATTTTCAAGGTAGCGGATGCCTCCGTGTGCCATGCGTGAGGACGCTGCTGAAGCCCCTGAGCAGAAATCGCTGCGGTCGATCAGCAGGGTATCCACACCCTGTAGGGTGAGGTCACGGAAGGTGCCCACGCCGTTGATCCCTCCGCCGACGATGAGCACAGTTGGTGATTTGGATTTGAGTGAATTGAGAGTATCCTGTCGGTTCATGGTTTATCCCTGTGCTGGAGCGCGGCACTGCTTTGCCCCAATATAATTATTCGATCCAATCAAAGGTGCGTGTCACAGCTTTCTTCCAGGTGGAGAAGAGAGAGTCACGTTTCTCCGCAGGCAAGGATGGTTTCCACTCCTTGTCCTTGCCCCAATTGACGCGCAGTTCGTCATAACCTTTCCAAAAACCCACTGCCAGCCCGGCTGCATATGCCGCTCCCAGTGCGGTCGTCTCCGCCACCTTTGGACGGATCACGGGCACTCCCAGGATGTCAGCCTGGAATTGCATTAATAATTCATTGAATACCATCCCACCATCCACTTTTACTGCGGAAAGGCTCACCCCGGAATCCTTCTCCATCGCCTCCAGCACTTCCCGTGTTTGGAATGCGGTCGCTTCCAGGACTGCCCGGGCGATGTGACCTTTATTGGTAAAGCGTGTCATCCCCAGGATGGCGCCGCGCGCATCCGAGCGCCAGTAGGGAGCAAACAAACCCGAAAATGCTGGGACGAAGTAGACTCCGCCGTTATCTTCAACCGCTCTGGCAAGCGTTTCCACATCGGATGATTTTTCGATTATCCCCAGGTTATCGCGCAGCCATTGTACCAGTGCCCCGGCAATGGCGATCGACCCTTCCAATGCATAAATGGCTGGCTGGTTGCCGATCTTGTATGCGAGCGTGGTCAGTAATCCGTTTTTTGATATGACAGGTTTTTCGCCGGTGTTCATCAACATGAAACACCCTGTCCCGTAGGTATTCTTGGCTTCACCGGGGTTGAAGCAGGTCTGACCGAAAAGTGCCGCCTGCTGGTCTCCCAGGTCCCCTGCCAGTGGCACTCCGCCCAGCCCGCCCTTGGCATTACCGTATACCTCTGACGAGGAGCGAATTTCAGGCATCATCACCCGCGGAATGCCCAGGATGCTTAGGATTTCATCGTCCCAGTCTAGTGTTGTCAAGTCCATTAAAAGTGTTCGGGATGCATTTGTCACGTCGGTAACATGTGCGCCGGTCAAATTCCACAGCACCCAGCTGTCCATGTTGCCAAACAGCAATTCCCCTTTTTCAGCGCGTTGCCTCGTTCCGGGAATGTTGTCCAAAATCCATTTTATTTTCGGACCCGAGAAATAAGTTGCCAGGGGCAGGCCGGTCCTGGCTCTGAAACGGTCCTGCCCTCCATCCCGTGCCAGTTCATTGCAGATCGCATCTGTGCGGGTATCCTGCCAGACAATGGCATTGTGGATGGGACGCCCGGTTTGGCGCTCCCAAACAACAGTAGTCTCACGTTGGTTGGTTACTCCGATCGAGGCTATGTCGGCAACTTTCACTCCGGAGTTTTCCAATGCGCCCCGCACAACCCCCTGGGTGCGCTCCCAAATTTCCAGGGCATCGTGTTCCACCCATCCGGGCTTCGGATAGAACTGTTCATGTTCTTTTTGATCCAAACCGGCAATGTTCCCGCTGTGATCGAAAAGGATGCAGCGGGTGCTCGTTGTGCCCTGGTCAATGGCTGCAATGAATTTTGGCATGGTCCTCTCCATGAAGGTTTCGACTGCAAGGTCTCGAAGGCACGCTCACATTCGTTACTTCGTAGTTTGCGGTTGGTTGGTCTGCCAGTTTCGAGCCCCGGCCAAAAAAGCCCTCCCGGGCATGGGCTTTTTTCCCGCCGGCTGGATTTCATCCAGGATTAGACTTCCATCGCTGGTTCCAACCGCGGGACAGCCTTCCTGGATAAACCTGTGCCCGGCGCCCGGGGTATTCTCATTGTGGAAATGGGCGCGTAAAACCTTCAACGGGTTACCCTGCCATGCAAAAAAGGCTCCCGGCCATGGATTCATTGCCCGCACCCGCCGCTCCAGTTCTATCGCTGATCTTGTGAAATCCAACATGCCGTCATCTTTTTTAAGCATCGGGGCATAAGTAACGCCTTCTTCGGTTTGAGGCCGGGGAATGAGATCGCCGTTCAGGTAACGCGGCAGGGTTGCCACCAGAAGCTCCGCACCCAAAGGAGCCATTTTCACGAAAAGGGAGTCGCCGGTCTCATCGGGGACGATTGGCACGCTGCATTGACTCAGGATCGGCCCGGTATCAATGCCCGGGTCCATTTTCATGATTGTGATTCCGGTCTCACGATCTCCAGCAAGAATTGCTGCCTGGATCGGAGCCGCACCCCTCCAACGCGGCAGCAGAGACCCATGGATGTTAAGGCAGGCAAACGCTGGCAGGTCGAGCACCGACGGGCGCAGGATCTGCCCGAAGGCTGTGACAACGATTAAGTCGGGAGCCCAGTCGGTAATCTTGGCAACGGAATCAATCATGCTTAATTTTTCTGGCTGCATGACAGGGATTCCCAAACCCAGGGCAGCTGTTTTTACTGCAGGCGCGCTTAATGCTCCACCTCGTCCAGACGGTCGGTCGGGTTGTGTTACCACCCCTGCAACGTAATAATTCTTCGCGAGCGCTTCCAATGCAGGGACGGCAAACGCGGGTGATCCCATGAAGACGATTCTGAGTTGATGAGTCACGCAATGATTCTACTGCCTTTTCTTGAAAAGAATGATATTTCAGATTAAAAATCACACAGGAAATTATGCTCTTTGATAAATCGGTTGCTTTTTGTCCAGATTAGATGTAAAATGTTTCAAGCGTTTAACTAATTTCATTGCCTTAGGAGAAAATTATGACTCAACAACCAATGTCTTCCGATCTTACCAGCGACGATAGATTATGGGCGTTGCTCGGCTGGCTGTTCTGGCCAGTGGCGGTGGTTATGCTTCTCATGGATGATAAAAAAACCCGCCCGTTCATTAAGTACAACGCAGTCCTTTCGCTTGCATTTGCAGTCCCGTTATATGTCCTGGGCACCATCACCGTAGGCTGTTTATTTATTTTAGGTGGTATTTATGCAATCGTGCTTGGCATCCAATCCTATCAGGGCAAATGGGTGACTGTCCCCTTCCTTTCCGATTTCATCAAGAAACAAGGCTGGGTCGCCTGATACCTGGTTCATTTTCAGTTGTCCAATCTTAACAAACCGAATAATCACTTCCATTTGTTATTTTTTTGAGGAGGCACAATATGAATACTGATATTACCAGCGATGATAAACTCTGGGCTGCACTCGGCTACCCGATTTTTCCCATTGCCCTAATAATGCTTTTAATGGACGAAAAGAAAAATCGACCGTTCATTAAATTCCACGCGGTCCAGGCGCTTGCCTTGAACGTGGGTATCTGGGTTGTCGAAATTCTCCTTGCGATCCTTTCTGCTATCCTTGCAGCCGTTACTTTTGGAATTGGTGGTCTCATCAGCTGCATCGCGCCGATTGTCTGGCTGCTACTGATCTGGCCGGCAGTTCTGGCTTATCAAGGGAAATATTTCGAGGTCCCGGTCGTTACCAAGTTCCTCCGCGATCAGCACTGGATTGCATAACCAGTAAATAGTTCACTAAATTAGCCCGCCAATCGGCGGGCTTCTTAATTTTAACGAGATGCAACCATTTGTTGGGAAAATCGTTATATATTCTTGGATTTGTATGGTTCACTTCGATATCATTATTAGGAGAAGATTATGCCTGCCAAAAAGAATTCCGAACTTTCAGTCGAACCAATTGGAGCTGTAGAACCTCCGGTTGCATCCACCCCTCCAGCCCAGGAGTCTGTCTCGCTGGTATCTCCCCTGCCGGTTAACCCGCCTCAGGCATTGACCCCAGGCGATGAACGCAGCTGGGGTATCCTTGCCCACTTGAGCACCCTTTTGAACCTGGTGACTGGTTTCGGCGGTCCGATTGCTGCCCTGATCATATATCTGATCTACAAGGACCGCTCGCGCTTTGTGGCATACCATGCCTTGCAATCCATGGTCTTTCAGTTGATCTGGTGGTTTGGAGGCGGCCTATTGATCGGTCTGATGTGGGCCGTCGTAGGCGGTCTCTCCATGATCCTCGTTGGGATCATATTGATCCCGTTCGCGATTCTTTTCACCCTGCTCCTGTTACTTTTACCCACCGGTGCACTGGTGTATGGGGTTGTTGGAGCAGTTCAAGTGAACCAGGGCCATGATTTCAAGTACTGGTTGGTGGGTGACTGGGTTCGCGGTACTCTTACGGGCGCGTAACTTTCTCCTCCCCCCCTTTTTTTTTACCGGCGCGGTAACGTGCCGGTTTTTGTTTTTTCTTCACGAAATCTTTCCTTGACTCTCCCCCGCCTTGCTCTTACAATGCATAATATATAACAAATCAATGGTGACAGGGAAGAGACTTTCCAGGAAATAATTTGTCGTTTATAGTCGACTTGGATCGCTGCGACGAATTGGAAAGCACCGAAGGGGCAAACCCGGGCTGGTCGTCTCCGGGCGAATCTCTCAGGTAAAATGGACCCTGCGCCAGTAACCTCTGGAAAGTTCCCTTGCGGGAAATCGATCCCCGCTCCGGAACACCGACGGGGCAATCCTGCGGATGTGGCTGGTTTATATGGGACTTCGCGGGAGAATCTCTCAGGTTGATAACAGAGGGCGCACAATCTGTCTGCGTGTGCCCTTTTTTGTTTTGCTAAAAATACACCTGGAGGAGAAATGATATGAATATTCCCACCAATCTTAAGTATACCAAGACCGATGAGTGGTTCGATCCTGCCACCGGAGCCATGGGACTGAGCGATTACGCCCAGGGTCAGCTCTCGGATATCGTTTTTGTCGAGATCGTCGTCTCCACCGGCGAGACGGTCGCGCCTGGCAAGCCAATTGCCTCGGTCGAATCCGTTAAGGCTGCTGCAGAAACCTATGCCTCGGTTGGCGGCAAGGTGGTGGCTGTTAATGAAGACTTGAGTGGTAATCCCGAAATATTGAACACCGACCCTTATGTGAAGGGCTGGATGGTCAAAGTGGAAGGCGCACAGGCATCCGGTCTGATGGATGCTGCCGCCTACACAAAATATTGTGAAGAACGTGTTCATTAAGTTTGTTCGTAGTTGAAAGGAGCATCTATGACTTATATCCCGCATTCTCCAAAGGAGCGGGATGCGATGCTTGCAGCCATTGGCGTGAATTACCTTGAAGACCTGTTCAAGGATATCCCGGCTAAGCACCGCTACCCTAAACTGGACCTGCCGCCTGCCCTTACCGAGATGGAAGCCGCCGCCGAGTTGGGTGAACTTGCCAGCGGTAACGAAAATGTTCAATCCGACCTGGTCTCCTTCCTTGGCGCTGGAGCTTATCATCATTACATCCCCGCCGCCGTGGACCATATCCTGAGGCGCGGAGAATTCTATACAGCCTATACCCCCTACCAGCCTGAAATATCACAGGGCACCTTGCAGGGCATTTTCGAATACCAAAGCCTGATCTGCGCCCTGACCGGTATGGAAGTATCCAACGCCTCCCATTATGACGGTGCCACCGCAGTTGCTGAGGCGGCCAACATGGCGTACGCCCAATTCCGCGGCAAACGCAGCCGTGTGGTCATTTCGCCCACCGTTCATCCCCAGTACCGCGCCACCATGCGCACGTACATCCAGGGGATGGGCATGGAATTGGCAGGTGATGATCCCAATGCGAATTTGGACGCCGGTCCGGAAGCGCTCGAAAGCCTGATCGACGACAACACCGCCCTGGTCATCGTCCAGTACCCGGACTTTTTCGGGCGCGTTTACGATTTTGCGAAATTGATTGAAATTGCCCATGCCAGGGGCGCCTTGGTTTGTATGACCGTCAACCCGACCGCCTTGGGGCTCTTGAAGACCCCCGGTGAAATGGGTGCGGATATTGTAGTGGGGGAGGGCCAGCCGCTCGGCATTCCTCTCTCGTTTGGCGGTCCTTACCTTGGCTTCTTCACCACCCGCAAGCAGTACATTCACAAGATGGCCGGGCGCTTGGTGGGAGAGACCGTGGATAACCGCGGCCAGCGTGCCTTTGTGCTTACCCTCACCGCCCGCGAACAACATATCAAGCGTGAGCGCGCCATCTCAAATATATGTTCCAATGAAGGGCTGATGGCGCTGGCAGCCGCCCTTTACCTGTCCCTGCTTGGGCAGACCGGCCTGCGCCAGGTGGCGGAGTTGTGCTACCACAAGGCTCACTATGCGGCTGAGCAGATCAGTAAAATAAAAGGGTTTTCGCTTTGCTTTGACGCTCCATTCTTCCACGAGTTTTCAGTCTGTTGCCCCAGGCCAGTGGCCGAATTAAACGACCATCTGCTTGAACACGGGATCCTCGGCGGTTACGATCTTGGCCAGGATTATCCGGCTTTGAAGGATCATATGCTGGTCACCGTCACCGAGATGAATACCCGCGCAGAGATCGATGCATTGGTGGAAATTCTGGCGGAGGCTGACCATGACTGAGCCTACGATTTACGAGCTGTCTTCCCCCGGTCGCACCGGTGTTACCTTCCCTGTCCCTGACGTTCCGCTTGCGAAGCTGCCCCAAAACTTGCTCCGCAAGGAGCTGCCGCTGCCTGAATTGGCCGAGGTGGATGTCGTCCGTCATTACATTGCCCTTTCGAAATACAACTACAGTGTCGATGATGGGCTGTATCCGCTGGGCTCGTGCACGATGAAGTACAACCCGAAGATCAACGAGGATACTGCCCGCCTGCCCGGTTTCGCCTACACCCATCCACTTCAACCGGTCGAAACCGTCCAGGGCAACCTGGCATTGATGTTCACCTTGCAGGAGTGGTTGAAGGAAATCTCCGGCTTCGCCGCGTTGACTCTCCAGCCTGCCGCCGGGGCCCATGGCGAGTTGACCGGGGTCCTGATCATGCGCGCCTACCACCGTGACCGCGGTGATCCCAAACGGGTCAGGATGCTCATCCCAGATTCGGCTCACGGGACGAATCCGGCTTCTTCTGCCATGAGCAACCTGGAAGTGGTCCAGATCCCTTCGGACGCCCGCGGTAATTTGGACTTGGTTGCCCTGAAGGCAGCCTGCGACGATGCCACGGTCGGTTTGATGCTCACCAACCCGAACACGTTGGGTCTTTTTGACGAACACCTGGAACAGGTGATTAAGATTGTTCACGATTGCGGTGGGTTGGTCTACGGCGACGGTGCCAACCTGAATGCCTTACTCGGAATTTTGCGTCCCGCCGATGTGGGCTTTGACGTGATGCATTTCAACTTGCACAAGACCTTCTCAACTCCCCACGGTGGCGGCGGACCTGGCTCTGGACCGGTGGGCGTTTCTGAAAAACTGGCAGACTTCCTTCCCGCTCCCCTGGTGGGGATCATCGAAGAAGGCTCGGATGAAGAGCCGCCTCTGTTCGGTTTTGTAACACCGAAGAAATCCATCGGGCGGGTCAAGGCCTTCCATGGTCACTTCGGGATGATGGTGCGGACTTACACCTACATTTCCATGCACGGACCCGACGGGCTGCGTAAGATCGCTGAGTATGCCGTGTTGAATGCCAACTACGTTAAAGCCCGTCTGAAGGGTGTCTACACCGTTCCTTTCGACCGTATTTGCATGCATGAGTTCGTTGTGGAAGGGCAGTGGGCCGAAGCTCCCGGCATACGTGCCCTGGATGTAGCTAAGCGGCTTATGGACTACGATTTCCATCCACCCACCAACTACTTCCCCTTGATCGTTCACGAAGCACTGATGATCGAGCCCACCGAGACCGAGAACAAACGTACGTTGGACGCCTTTGCCGATGCCCTGCTAAAAATTGCCGACGAGGCGAAAACGACCCCCTCGCTGCTGCACGAAGCTCCTCACAAGACTCCTTTTGGACGTATGGACGAAGTTAAAGCCGCCCGGGAATTGGTCCTGTGCTGCTGGCTTCCGGAGGATTACGGCGATTAATGCAAGGCCATGGTTACCTCCGCTTTTTTGCCGGAGGGCCATAAATCATAAAATTATAAATTCAGGGCGACCGCCTGGTCGCCCTGAATTTATTTTATTAGTTTCTCCACCGTTTATCAACTGGTCGCTTTTTCTTCGTTCCTGGGTTGACGGTTCAGCCCAGCCTGGATGGCGATTCCTATCACGAACAGGACAATCCCTGCAATGATCGCCGCCGTGCCCGCCAGGTTTAACCCTTCCACCACCAGCATGGCGCCTGCAGCAGAAGAAAGTATCATCAGTGCCCATTCGAAAATGGCATACATGAGGATGATTCCGATCACCCCGCCGATAACGATGAGCACCCAGCTCCAATTTTGGACCTGCGTCCCCAGTTGGGGTACCAGTCTCGATGCGATAAATGCGCCTGCCAGGAAACCGGCTGCACCGATGACCAGCTTCTCGGCGAAAACAGCCAGCAGGGCGCCGACTAAGCCTACTGCGATTCCAATTAGGATCGCCACCCACAACGGGCTGACGTTGAACGTCCGGGTTGCCAGTTCAAAGCCGGCAAAAAAACCCAAAGCTGCCACGAAGAACCAGAATATTTTCCTGCCTAGGGCAAGCAGCAGAGCTCCACCTACTATGTTCACTATCGACATTGGATTTTCCTCGATTCTACAGAACTTTTGCTCTCAAATGAGATAATGAAATTATTAGTTCATTATATTCCCATTTTCCACGGAAATGATAAAAAGAAAGGTCTTCACAAAATGATACGTAATTTATATTACTATTTACACAGGCATTTGAATTATTCAATAATACATGCTGAATAAAAACCCGGGTTTTTGAATAATTGTCCTGGGAAAAAATTGGCATAAAAACGCAGGAATTTTATTGCTGTATAATCACATGACCGATGCACGAATTAGCCGTCACAGAAAGCTTGCTTGAGATTGCCATAAGACATGCCCGGGAGAAGAATGCCAGCCGCATCACCGGTCTATACCTCGTCATCGGCAAATGGTCCTCCATTGTGGATGATTCGGTCCAGTTCTACTGGGACATCATCAGCGACGGTACCATCGCCAAGGGGGCAACCCTCCATTTCCAGCGTGTCCCGGTGGTGCTCACCTGTCAGGATTGTGGGAAAGAGTACGAACCCGTCGGTGAGGAGTTTGCCTGTCCCCAGTGCGGTGGTACCCATGCAAAGATTAAAACTGGAGATGAGTTTAACCTTGAAGCGATTGATGTGGAAGAGTGATGTCCTCTTTCAGAACATTCTTTGAACTGGAATTGATTGGAGAACGAATTATGCCGCTGCGCATCCCCGTGGTTGAAAAAATACTTTCTGCAAATGACCGCCTTGCTGTCGAGAACCAGGCTCGTTTCGATACCGCCAGGGTCCTCGCCCTCAATATTATGGCAAGCCCTGGCGCCGGGAAGACCTCCCTGGTCGAGCAGACCCTAAAAGGGTTTTCGGGTCGCCTGCGCATCGGTATGATCAACGGTGACATCGCCACTTCCTTCGACGCCGACCGCGCCCAGGCTGCCGGCGCAACTGCCATCCAGATCAATACTGGCGGAGATTGTCACCTGGATGCCGCCATGGTTCAGTCAGCCATCTCCCAGCTTGACCTGGGCGCTCTCGACCTGGTGATCATAGAAAATGTCGGCAACCTCGTCTGCCCGGCGGATTTTAAACTTGGCACGCATAAGAGTGTGCTGGTGGCCTCCATCCCCGAGGGCGATGACAAACCCTACAAATATCCAGGCATGTATCGCGGCGTGGACGTGGTGGTCATCAATAAGATTGACTTGCTGCCTTATGTCCCCTTCCGCATGGACTTCTTCAAGAAGGGGATTGAGGTGCTCAACCCGGGCGTTGTCCAGTTTGAGATTTCCTGCCGCACCGGGGTGGGTCTCTCAAGCTGGCTGGCATGGTTGGACCGGCAGGTGCAGGAATTTAAGCATAATTAATGCAATTAAGTTGAAATTAAGGCCGAGGGAAATAATTTCTCCCCCCAAAGGACCGGTGACTTCGCTCTGTTGAGGTCACCGGATCATTATTTATCTTGGTTGGAGCGCGTTTTCACCCTGCTTAATGCCGGTTTGAAGATATATGACAAATTAGACTTGATATATCTATATAATTCTGCTATACTAAATTAGTTATTCCCGTGTTTTATCAATTTCGGAAAGATCCAAAATCACGTTGGGTTTACGTGGTCGGAGGAGAAAGGGTATGCTTTCTAAGATACTATCAGAACACATGTACCTGGGTGATTTTGGGTGGCATACCGGTCGCTTTCACTTTTCCTTTGGTGATTACGATGATCCAGGGAATAGTCATTTCGGTGAACTGGTTGCGTTTAATGACTTTGTCGTCAAGCCTGGCTTTGGGTTTGAAACGCACCCTCATCAGGAAGTCGAAATCATCTCTTATTGTCTCAGGGGCGAATTAACTCACGCTGACAACATGGGGAATGTCAATAAGATCAAGCGCGGGGATATGCAGTATACCTGCGCTGGTTCCGGAATAACTCACAGCGAGACAAATCAATCACCCGCCTCACCTCTTCGGTTTATTCAGATCTGGATCCAGCCAAATGCTGCGGGTTTGCCTCCTCGTTACATCTCCAATCATTTCACAAAGAAGGATCGGCTGAATAAACTGTTGCAGATTGCTTCAGGCAAAAAAACCGGTGGACCTGTCCAAGTCAACCAGGATACCAATATATATGTATCTGAGATCCAGGCTGGCAGGCACGTCCGGGCCGACTTGCTTTCCACCCATAATTTTTACCTGGTCTGTTTGGAGGGATCGCTTGGGATGAACGGGCTCACCCTGCAGGAGGGGGATGCTGTAAAAGTCTGGGATGAACCCCGCTTGGATTTGAAAGCCGTCGAAGATTGCCATTCGATAATTGTCGAAATACCCTCTGGGAAATATCAATAATAAGTGCATTGATCGGTCCCAATGCGAGCTGATGAATCGCAGAGCCAATATGCAATTGCGTAGTACTTCAAAATTACCCAGGTCCAAATCTGGAAATTTACAAAACCCTGGAAAAAGGGAAGCCCAACCGTTTAAGCAGGAGACGGTGTTGGAGCGTTTTGCCTCTTCCCTGCCTTCCCGAAAAAAAACCATTGTTCAGGATGTTAAAGAATATGTTGAGTGGGCAGACAGTCGCGGTGACGAGGATTTCAACCCTGATTCCTCGGATGATGCCGCTATTCGTACCTACCTGCTTGATCGTCACTTTAAGGGGGAACCTGACCTTGCTCTGAATCGCATCAGGTCTTCCCTGGGAAATTTCTATTCCTGGCTGAAGGTCAACGGGTTGATCGCGGAAAACCCCTTCGAAAAGTACAACCTCAACTCGCGCTTTATCAGCCAGAAACAGGCACTCGACAAGCACGATGCCTTTGCCGGTCCTTCTGATGAGCGTGAGTTGGCGCAATTGCGCGCCCTGAACCGCCTGGCAGAATCGACCAACCGCTCCCCGGATGTTCAATCCATGCTAAATGATTCACTGGAGACTATCCTGGAGGTAATGGATCTGCATACCGCCTGGATCTCCCTCAAGACGGATGCCGGTTTCATTAAAACACCCTCCGGCGATCCGCCCGCCCACGGATTTGTTCTTGCTGCAGCTCACAATCTGCCCTCCAGCCTGGAACAGTCCGATCGCTTTTATCTGAAACGTCCGCCAGCATGCAATTGCCAGAAATTGTTGAACTCTGGCAGGTTGAAACGTGGCATTAACATATTTGAGTGCAGCCGTCTCCAGGAAGCAGCCGCAACTGGCAGCTCAACGGATGAATTGAAGTTCCACGCCAGCGTACCGATCAATACCAATGGTCAGACCATCGGAGTGATGAATGTGGCCGCCAGGGAATGGCAGTTCCTGTCCGCATCTGACCTCCAATTTATGACCGCCGGTGCCCGGCAGATCGGCGGGGCTCTTGAACGCGCCCGCCTGTACGACCAGGTTCAAACTCAACACACCCACCTCACCAACGAACTCGACATGGTACGCAAGGTGCAGGTCAGTCTGCTCCCCGATAAATTACCCAGGATTCGTGGGTATGGTCTGGCGGCTTACTGGAAACCCGCTTATGAAACGTCCGGGGATTATTACAACGTTTACAAATTACCGGGTGGACGCTGGGGTTTTATTGTTGCAGACGTGAGTGACAAGGGTGCCTCTGCTGCTCTGTATATGGCGATGGCGCATGGCTTGATCCGCGAGCGGGTGGAATTCGAGCCCTCACCGGCGGCTTTATTGTCCCAGGTTAACAGGGCTTTGTTTGACTTGGATATCAAAACGAATTTCGTCACTTCCTTCTACGGCATCCTGGATCCGGCGAATTCGAGCATGAAATATGCACTTGCTGGGCATCCCCGGCCTCTCTTGAGGAAGGCTTCCGGTCAGGTTGAGACCCTCTCTGGAAAAGGCATTGCCCTGGGCATTATCCCGGAAGTTGAATATGAGGAAATGAATATTTCCATGGAGCCCGGTGAGACCCTGGTTACTTTCACGGATGGGACGACGGATGCCAATAACCCCCTCCGGGAGACGTTTGAATTGACTCAACTTAAAAAAGCAGTCGGTCTGGCGCCAACCTCGCCCAACGCATTGCTGAAACACCTCAAGACCACTCTTCGTGATTGGGTTAAGCAGGAGCCGAATTACGATGATATTACTATTCTCGTCATCGGCCGAAAATTGCCGGCTAAATCGAATCTTAATGGATCGAAATAAGTTGAGTCCCTGCAATCTATGCTTCCTCCATATCCAAATAGAATGACCGCAGTTCTGTTCAAAGACATCTGCGGTCATCCATAATGTAGTAACGACTTCAGTCGTTTATTTTCTTATTCCGATGCTCAGCGTCGGGATTTTTTCACTTAATGGTGCTCTTGCTTTTCCGCTTCCTCTGCCTCTGCCTTGTTCTTGTGGATCGTGCCCTCTGGGTGGTTCGGTGGCGAATATACAGTGTACAACTTCAACTGTTGCTTCCTGGAAGTATTGATTACGTTGTGCCACGTGCCAGCCGGGACAATGACTGCATCGCTTTCGTGGACAATATGCTCTTCCTTGCCTCCGAAAACGAATTTGGCTTCGCCTTGTTCGATCCGGAAGAATTGGTCAACAGACTCATGCACCTCGTTGCCGATCTCCTCATCCGGTTGCAGGCACATCACCACTAGCTGGGCATGTTTGCCGGTGAACAACACTTCACGGAAATAATCATTCTTCAGCGTTAATTTTTCGATATTTCCAACGAACCTGGTCATTGTTTTTGCCTCCTTGATCGTTTAGAAAAGGGTCAACCCCTGTTTCCATAAAAATATTGGAGCACAAACCCATAAGGGCGCATATTGTCCCCGAATGGGGGCGGCGTGCGCCTAAAATTTTCTTCGTTCCTCGCAACGTACATTGTCCCCGTTCTTGGGGGAACCCCTCGGGGGTGATGCTCAGCAGCGGAATTTAACCTTTCTGTCTGGGCGACTATTGGTGGCGCAGATATTTTAACGGTTTCTTCACGTGTGCGCTGATCCCTCCCGGCGGCACAACGCTGATCGACCCGTCAATTTCCAATACTGCCATTTCCACATCCGCGATCTTATCAACACCGTGTTCTCGTAACGCTGCCAGCAGGGTTCCCTCATCGATCCCCTCCTTGCGCATGTGTGACTCAATAATATCGCCGTGTAACACCAGCAGGGTGGGTGTGCCTTCCACCACGTGACGCAGGCGAGGCCAGCTAAGGCTTAAACGTGCAAGTACAGCATTTACCAGCAGCAGTGCTACTGCTGCTACTATTCCTCCCACCAGGCTGGTGTCGGGGCCGATCATTGCATTTTGCACCGCATTGGAGATTAAGAGCAGGACCACCAGGTCGAAGACTGTCATCTGCCCGACTTCCCTCTTTCCTGAAAGCCGCAGCCCCGCTAGGATGACAATATAAATGATCAGCGTTCTGAGAGTAATTCCAATTGCGGAACTCAAACTCAAATTAAACATAAGATCATTTCCCGTAAGACATCAAAGGCTTATGATATGGCTTGCAGTTCACACCTAATCGGAACATATCCAATTATCACACCTTTTTCATATCTGTAACTGACTTAAATCATGGGTGTCAGGATTTTTCCTAATCGCCACGTAATTTATTCTTCTCGTTCCGACAAACTGGGTTGGAGCACCTGGTTTTGTAGTGACGACTTTAGTCGTTCTTTTCTCTTCGATCTCTACTTGACAAAACAGAACGTTAATTCTATTATTGATGTATCCAGATCATTCTCTGATCCGTTCTTCCTGACCTTACCCGTTATGTACTTTATGCCTTTCATTCGTTCCTCGAAAATTGATTATTTTATACGCGATTTTGCATGGCTGGCATCCGCGACCCCTGAGGTTTATTCGTTTTTGGATTGTTTCGCGGAACAATCTTCCCAGCCTGGTACATGAATATGAAGGGACAACGAGATGTTTTCGTTCCTCAATTGTTCCTCAGGATCAATACCAAAATCAACTAACGTTGACGGTTTTTGTTGCGTACATATATGAAGATGTTCTCGTGGAGAATGGGCGATTTTATCGAAAATAATTGTTCCTATTATCGGATCCGAAGGACCGCCCGCAAGCCAGGTCGACCAACGCGATGCACCTTCCCTGTCTAGTAGCATCCTGATGGGAAATCTCTTGGATTTGGAGAAGGTAGGGGTAGGGCTGGATTATCAACAATAAGTTGATCCATTTCCTCCCTCCTTTCGAATATGATAAACTTGGCTTCTGCAACCATCCCTTTTAGGAGTAATCCTCAATCATGTGTGGTATTTTCGGCATAGTCACCAAAGACGAACAACCCCTCGGCCCCATCCTCATCGACGCCGCCCGCCGTCTCACCTACCGTGGTTACGACTCGGTCGGTGCCGCCACTCTCAGTGGTTCAAAGATTGATTTGCGCAAGGATACCGGCCGCATCGAGGATGTCGCTGTTAAATATAACTTCGCTGAGATGACCGGGCAGCGTGGCATTACCCAGTTACGCTGGGCCACGTTTGGTGAACCTTCCCAGGTCAACTCCCAGCCACATCTTGACTCGGACGGCGATATGGTGGGTGCGCACAATGGCAACGTGGTCAACAACGTTGAGTTGCGCCAGCAGTTCATCGCCGAGGGTCTCAACGTTCGCTCACAGAACGATGGCGAGTCTTGTGTCCACGCCGTCGAGCGCTACATCAACAAGGGTTACGATTTCATCGATGCCATCCGCCTGGCGTACGGCGATCTGCAGGGCGATTATGCCTTTGTCATTGGGCGTGTCAACGATGACAAGCTTTATGCCATCAAGAAGGGTTCGGGTCTCGTCGTCGGCATTGGTGACGGATTCACCTGCCTCTCCTCTGACCTGCCCTCCATCCTCCCCCTTACCCGCCAGATCGTCCGCATCCAGGATGGCGAGATCATCACCCTCTGCCCTGACCGTATCGAACTGCGCTCCGTGAAAGATGGCAGCCTTATCACGCGTAACCCGGAAACGGTTACCGAAACAATGGACGCCGTTCAAAAGGGCGGGTACCCTCACTTCATGCTGAAGGAGATCCACGAGCAGGCGCAGGTGGCGCGTGAACTCCTGCATCTATTGGACGGCAGTCCGGATGTCAAGGCCGTTCTCGAAAAGATGCGCACAGCCCGCCAGTTGTATTTCATCGGTTGCGGCACCAGTTATCATGCCTGCCTGGCGGGCGCGGTTTACTTCGCCAGAATCGCCGGGCGCGCTGCCATTCCGGTATTGGCGCCGCAGTTTATTCCGCAATATATCCCTGCGGTCAGCTACGAGGACGTAGGCCTGTTCGTCAGCCAAAGCGGCGAGACCAAGGACGTGCTTAATGCCCTGCATTGCGCTGAAGAAAAAGGCATGACTGCCTTCGGTCTGGCGAACGTCATCGGTTCCACCCTCACCAAGGCCACTGCCTGCACCCTGCCGTTGTGCTGCGGGTATGAAATATCCGTCCCGGCTACCAAGACCTTTACCAACCAGGTTGTCACCTTCCTCTACCTGGCTTATCGCCTGGCTGGTCGCGACACGTCCGAACTATCCGTCATTCCCGGATTAATGGAAAAAACTCTCGAGATGGTTGCTCCACAGATCACGGATCTTGCCCCTGCGGTTAATGAGTGGAATGATCTGTACTGCCTGGGGTATGGAGCCACTTATGCCATCGCCCTGGAAGGCGCCTTGAAACTCAAGGAGATCACCTACGCCCATTGCGAAGGGATGCTTTCCACTGAGTTCAAGCACGGGCCGCTTTCTGCGGTGACGAATGGCTTTCCGATCCTGTTTGCTGCCGGACCCTTGGATGTTTCCCTCATCGTCAGCGGCATCAACGAAGTGACCTGCCGTGGTGCGCGTGCCATTGCCATCGGCGAGGAGGATGCCCGCCTGCGTGCCAACGCCACTGACCTGATTGTCCTGCCGAAATCCACCCCCGAGATCGCCTCCCTCCTGGCGGTTCTGCCGCTGCAGCTTCTTTCCTATCACATGAGTGTCATGCGCGGCTATGATCCCGATTTCCCGCGCAACCTGTCCAAGACCCTCACGGTGGATTAGCCAATGCCCTCTTTTGGGTTGAATGAGCTTGGCATCATCTGCTGTCTAAGTACTGTGCTGGTCTTCCTGCCCCTGGCGATCGTCCTGGCAGGCAGGCGCCGTAGGTAAGAATAATAAAGAGTTACGGAAAAGCGTGACTCTTTCAAAAATATTCCACTTGGGTTCTTTGATAAAGCTTGACTGACTTATTGGCAAAACTCCCTGGCTGTCGCTAGGTAAAGTTCAGAACATGTCCTGACGGACGCCAAGTCCACCCACTCTTCGTCGGCATGAGCCCCGCTTCCGGAAGGGCCCAGCAACACCGAGGGAATTCCTGCCGCGGATAATAACGCTGCATCCGTCCAGAACTGCACCCCCGCGATCGTTAGGGGGCGCTTCATTACTTTTCCGGCTGCCGCCTGGACTGCCTTCACGATCCCGGCCTCTTCGGAGGTCTCGAGTGGGGCACGCTCAAGTCCCCTGCGCACGACTGCCCGGAAGGATGTGTCCGATTTCTGGATATTATCGATGATTGCTTGCATTTCTCTTTCAATCTTTACGGTGGTTTCACCCGGGAGGGTTCGCCTTTCGACTGAGAGTATGCACCGGTCCGGGTATGTGGATAGTTCTTTGCCACCATTGATCAGTGAAGCATGGATGGACCCGCTGCCAAGCAGCGGGTGGCTGGGCTTGGAGCGCAGAGTAAAATCGAGCTTTTCCAATTCCAGCAGTACCTTACCCATTTTGACGATCGCGTCGATTCCAAGGTCGGGGCGTGAACCATGGGCCGCTTGTCCTCGAGTTTCTACCTCGAGCCACGCAAATCCCCGGTGTGCGGTGATCAGTTGCAGTTCGGTGAACTCTGCCACGATCGCCCCATCGGCGCGAAAACGCGTTGCCAGTTGCTGGGTTCCCTGGCTGGCATATTCTTCATCGACCACGGCCGTGAAAACCACATCCCCGCGCAGGCGCTCTTTTTTCACCGCGGTCATCGCTGTCATGCAGGCTGCCAGGCCGCCTTTCATGTCGTATGCACCTCTTCCAAACAACCGGCCATTCTTGATGACGGGTGCGAGTGGATCCTGCATCCCGCCCATTCCGACCGTGTCCATGTGTCCGTTGAGAAGCAGAGTTTTCCCGCCGCCTGTTCCGTGTGCAATACCCACTACGTTGGATCGTCCGGGTATTGATTCAATTAATTGCACTTCCACGCCGGCGGTTTCCAGCCATTGGGCAATAAAACCAGCAATTTTGGATTCACCTGGGGCACCCGCCGCGAGGTCGGGGTTGACCGAGTCGGTCGCAACCAGGTTGCTGAGAAGTTGTTCAAGTTCTTCCATGGATCGAAGTATATCCGAAAAGGATCTTGCCAGGACAAAAGGGAAACCCTTCCTGGAATTTCATTGGGATACAGTGATATAAGGTTTTTTTTGCAGGTTATAATCGCCGCGGAGGAATAGCATGCCATCCATCATTGACCCCGAAACCCTTTACGTGGACGATTTACCCGCAGTCTGGTCCCCGGTCCAGTGGGAACTGACAAAGGAGGAGCGCATCCAGGCGGTGGAGGAACAGGCTACTGCCAGCCTTCTTTGGAGCATGGATGCTCCCGAGGCTATCCTGCGTTTGCTGTTGGACGAGACTGCAATTGAGCGTCTTTTTATGGCTCCAGCTGGTTTTAATCCTGAAGAACAAGGCGAATGGGATGAAAACCTGATCACCTTTGGACCGAAGCGGCCTATAAAACTTGAGTCGCTCGAACGTACCCCGACACGCCTTGAACTGGTTTACAACTTCGCTGATTTGGGCACGTGGGAATTTATCATCGAGGCTGAAAGGGTGAGCATCGCCCGGATTTAGAATCTCAGACCTCACCTGTATAATCTATACTTCCACACTTGACAACTGGCAGGGGGAGACGTAAAATATAGACAGGTTTATATTGCAGACCAGTCTATAAAGGATATTTCATATGCCAGATGATCTTAAGCAATCGCAACTGCGTACAATTCAATATTTTTATGTGGATGGTTCGTTTGAATTTGGGTTCGGCTTGCTTTGCCTGATCCTGGCAATTTTCTTTTATGCCGAGACTTCCATGCATGGTTGGTTGGCAGCGCTTGTTGATAGTTCCCTCGTTCTGGTTATGATCGGAGGTGCCTGGCTGATTAGGCTTCTGATCAAACTTCTAAAGGAAAGGGTCACCTGGCCGCGCACCGGGTACGTAACATATAACCGCCAGAACGGGAGTAAACGGGGCTGGGGAATTACCCTGGGGCTGGTCGTCGGTGGCCTGGTGGCAGTGACTGCTACCGTGCTTGCTTCAACTCCCGGGATTCATCTAAACAGTATGCCACTGCTATCGGGTATTCTGCTGGGACTGGTTTTAGTTTTCCTTGGCTGGCGCACATCCACGCTGCGATTTTATTTGCTTGCATTACTGAGTTCCTTGCTGGGAGGGGTTCTCGCATATAGTCCGGCAGTGGATAACGTCGCATTGGCTGGTTATTACCTGTTTTTTGGGTTGGTTCTGATCGCTACTGGCACATGCGTGTTGCGAGCATACCTGCGCCAGAATCCGCTTCAGCGCGGGGAGGTGACAAAATGACGGATGAATTATCTGGCATCGCCAGGCGTACAAATCGCTGGAAGTTTACCGCCGGCACAACCGAGCTGATGCTGGGTGGTGTATTCTTCTGGGCAGGATTGGCTCTCCTCCTGCCTCGCAAACCGACATTTTTTATTGGGTTGTTTGTGATTGGGATTGTGCTCTCAGGTTTTCTGATCAACTATTTGCAAAATCGTTTCATTTACCCACGCATTGGTTACGTTGAATATCGGCTTCGACCTCAAAAAGGCATCTGGAGACTTTTTTTTGTACTATTGCTTTCGCTGGTAAGCGTTGGAGGATTGGTAGTTCTAAACATTATTGTTCCAGATATACTCCGGTCTCCGGTTTGGTTCACTCCGGCATTGACTTTATTAGTAGGTATTACCCTTTTCGTCTACGCATTTCTGGTAAAACAAGTCAGGTTTTTCCTCCTTGGGTTGATTTCTTTGACCGCCGGTATTTTTCTTTCACCTCTCGGCCTGGGTAAAGTTTTAACAATTGACCCTTTTGGGATCGATAAATTGGGTCTATTTTTCTTGATAATGGGGGTTAGTTCGTTATTCTCCGGAGGCAGCGCTTTCCGGGCCTTCCTGCGCCTTACTCCATTAATGGAGGAGACTCCCGATGAGCTCTGACCTGCATTCCCTGGCGGATGTCGATCGTCTCATCCACGAACCGTCCCGCAGTACCATCCTTGCCATCCTCGCTGTTGTGGAAAGCGCAGATTTCCTTTATCTTCAGCGCGAAACCGGTCTGACGAAAGGCAACCTCTCGGTACATTTATCGAAACTGGAAGAAGCAGGCTATATAAAAATTGAAAAAACCTATCGTGGTAAGATACCTTTGACGCTCTGCCGAATAACTGGGGAGGGCAGCAAAGCCTTTATCACTTATCGCAATCAACTCAAGCAGTTTGTTGAGAATACCAAGGAGTAATGTATGCCAGCTGTTGATATTTCCCATATTTCCAAATCCTTCGGCCCTGTAAAAGCCGTGGATGATGTATCCTTTAGTGTCGAAAAAGGGGAACTTTTCGGTCTGCTCGGTCCCAACGGCGCGGGGAAAACCACCTCATTGCGAGTCATGCTCGATATTTTCAAACCTGAGGCCGGTTCGGTCGCCATCCTCGGCGGACCGATGAATGAAGCCAAAAAAGACCGCATCGGCTACATGCCCGAAGAGCGCGGCCTCTACCAGGACATTCCGCTCGATCGCTGCCTGGCTTATCTGGGTTCGCTCAAGGGGCTCAGCCCGGTGGAAGTGAAACAACGGTCCGCAGCATACCTCGAACGCTTTGATTTGGCAGCATTCAAGACTAAAAAAGTCAAGGAACTTAGTAAAGGCATGCAGCAAAAAGCCCAGGTCATAGCAACTTTGTTGCACCAGCCGGAACTGCTTATTGTCGACGAACCCTTCGG
>JADGQC010000016.1 GCA_017882125.1 Anaerolineales bacterium | reverse complement strand
GTAACGATGACAATCGTATAATTTTTCTTGAGTTCAGAGATCAAGTCTTCGATACCACCTGTGGCGATGGGATCGAGAGCTGAGGTGGATTCGTCGAACAGGATCACGTCCGGCTTGACAGCCAGTACGCGTGCAATGCAAATCCGCTGCTGTTGTCCGAGCGAAAAGCCCAAGGCATTGGCTCGCAAATCCCCCTTGACTTCGTCCCACAGGACGGCATCTTTAAGGCTCTGTTCCACAAGATCATCCAAATTGGATTTATCCTGGACCAACCCCAGCACGCGCGGGCCGAACGCCACATTATCATATACCGACTGCGGGAACGGGTTCGGTTTCTGGAACACCATCCCGACCTGACGGCGCAGTTCGGCCACATTGTAATCTGGGGCGTAGATATTCTTGCCATCCAGCAGAATATCACCCTCCAGGCGTGTCCCTGGGATGGTGTCATTCATCCGGTTCAGGCAGCGCAGGAAGGTTGATTTGCCACATCCCGAGGGCCCAATCAATGCAGTGACTTTGCGCGGCAGGATGTCCATATTGATCTTGGAAAGAGCTAATTTTGTGCCGTAAAAGAAATCCAGGTTGGAGATTGCAAACACGGGGGTTTGGGTCACGTGTCAATTTTACACGATTCCGACTGCTGGAGCACCCGTTATAATTTATAATCTGGGCAATGAAAGCTGTCCCTCTCATATTGCTTGTATCATTATTAATTTGTTCCGCTTGCGGAGGAAGCCCAGGTCAGACAACCCCATCAGCCGGTACTTCAGCCTACATCCAAAATAAAGGCTCCGACACGATCGTCAACCTGGCTCTTGCCTGGGCGGAGCGATACCAGACCGAGCATCCAGACATTAGCATATCGGTAACCGGGGGCGGGTCTGGAACCGGGATTGCAGCCCTCATCAACGGGACGGTGGACATTGCGAATGCCTCGCGTGCCATTACTGCCGATGAAATAAAACAGGCAAAAGCGAACGGGATCAATCCGGTCCAGGTTGTGATCTCGCGGGACGCCATTGCCATCGTCGTTAACCCGCAGAACCCGGTGCGACGCTTGACCCTCCAGCAGATATCTGATATTTACAGCGGCAAGATCAACAACTGGACAGGCGTTGGCGGCGATGACCGGCCCATCGTGCGGCTCTCGCGCGAGACCAACTCCGGTACCCATGTTTATTTCCTGCAAACGGTTATCCGCCTGGGTGACCCGAAGAATACCACCCTGTTTTCGACCGACACCCTGCTGCTGCCCTCCTCGGAAGGTATCATCAACGAGGTGCGCCAGAATCCCAACGCCATCGGATACGATGGCCTTGGTTACATTCCGCCTGACTTGATGAACAGCGTGATAGCCGTTGCCGTCGATGCCGGTGGGGCGTACGTTATCCCATCTATTACCACGGTCAACAACAATTCCTACCCGGTGTCCCGGGACCTGTACATGTACACCAATGGGCAGCCGACCGGCGCGATTAAAGATTACATCAATTGGATCCTTTCGCCAGAGGCACAGAAAATCGTCGCCGATCTGGGTTTCGTGCCGATAAAGTAGCCAATCAGACATTTGCCAGCGGAGAAAAATGGATAAATCCCCCAATTGGCGTGAAACCTTCGTGACAGCAATTGTAAAAACCTGTGGTTATTCGGCGGTTGTTTTTGTCATCCTTATCTTCTTTTTCCTGCTGCGCCAGGGCCTCCCGGCCCTGTTCGAGGTTAAACTCGGCGATCTGTTTACCACGCGCTGGTATCCCATTGAAAACCACTTTGGCATCCTGCCGCTGCTGACTGGATCACTGGTTGTGACGGTTGGGGCCATGCTGATCGCCATTCCATTTGGAATAGGGACAGCCGTCTTTCTCGCTGAAATTGCCCCACGCTGGATGCGTGAAATCCTCAAACCGCTGGTGGAGTTGTTGGGTGGAATACCATCGGTGGTGCTCGGCTTCCTTGGGATTCTGCTGCTATCGCCGTTCCTGCGAGTCTTTCTAAATCTGCCCACCGGTCTGACCGCCCTGGCTGGAGCGCTGCTCCTGGGTGCGATTGCCATCCCAACCACCGTCTCAATCGCTGAGGATGCCCTGGACTCTGTCCCGCAAGGTTACCGCGAGGGAGCACTGGCCCTGGGTGCCACCAAATGGCAAACCATCTGGCGGGTGACTCTTCCTGCAGCCCGTTCCGGCGTATTGACTGCGCTCATGCTGGGTGTGGGCCGCACGATCGGCGAGACGATGGCAGTGATGATGGTCACCGGCAACGCACCGGTGATGGCGATTAAATTGACTTCCATTCTCTCCCCCGTCCGCACCATGACAGCAACCATTGCCGCTGAAATGGGTGAGGTCGCCAACGGCAGCACCCATTATCACGTTTTGTTTCTCATCGGCTTAATATTGTTCCTCATTTCGCTGGCGGTGAATATCACCGCTTCGTCAGTGATATTTAAATCCCGGAAACGTGCTGAAAGGGTGCTGTCATGAAACGCCGCTTCAAGGCAGACCGCTTCCTTGTCCAGCGCATGGGTATTTCGCTCATCGCGCTGGCAGCCATCCTGACCGTTGTCCCGATCATCGGGTTGTTCGGTTACATCATTGCCAAAGGTGCTCCCGCCATCTCGTGGGAGTTTCTGACTACCATGCCGAGCAATGGAATGCGCGCCGGAGGCATCCTGCCTGCCATCGTCGGGACATTCTATCTCACGCTGGGCACCGCTGTCTTATCGGTTCCGCTTGGGATTGCCGCGGCAATTTATCTTGCGGAATACGCCAAAGAGAACTGGGTGACGCGTCTCATCCGGATTGCCATCATCAACCTGGCTGGCATTCCCTCAGTAGTCTATGGACTGTTTGGTCTCGGCCTGTTCGTGCTCTTCCTGAAATTTGGCACCAGCATCCTGTCTGCATCGCTAACTCTCTCGATCATGACCCTGCCGGTCATCATCAGCGCGGCCGAGGAAGCCCTGCGGGCTGTGCCGCAGTCCTTCCGGACGGTAAGTATTTCACTGGGCGGCACGCGCTGGCAGACCATACGGAAGATCATTCTTCCGCAAGCACTGCCCGGAATTATGACCGGGGTCATCCTTGGCCTGGAGCGCGCTGCCGGGGAGACCGCGCCGATCCTGTTCACCGGGGCGGCTTTCTTCCTGCCGCGACTACCCGGTTCGCCACTCGATGCCACCATGGCCCTGCCCTATCACTTGTTTGTCATTTCCACTCAGGTTCCCGAAATGCCGATCCAGATCCAATATGGTACAGCCCTGGTGCTTATCGTTTTCGTATTGGGCATGAACCTGATTGCAACATTCATCCGGTCCCGCGCCAGGGCAAAAAGACAATGGTAATTTAGTTATGGCAGCCATTAAAATAATCGTTCAGAATTTGTCATTGCAATATTCCGATGGGACCGAATCCCTGCGCGATATTAATCTGGACATCCCTGCAAATAACATCACTGTTCTATTCGGACCTGCCGGTGGAGGTAAATCATCCCTGCTGCGCTGCCTCAATCGCCTGAACGATCTGACCGAGGTGCAAACAATAACAGGGAAAATCCTGCTGGACGGCGAAAATATCCTTGACCCAAAAACGGACGTTATTGCCTTGCGCCGCCGCGTCGGGATGGTCTTTGCCCGCCCGGTAGTTTTGCCGATGTCCATCCGCCAGAATCTCACTTATGGGTTGGAACTGGCAGGCGAGAAACACAAATCCAAATTGGAAGAAGCAGTGGAACGCAGCCTGAAACTGGCCGCCCTTTGGGAGGAGGTAAAAGACCGCCTGGAAGAAGCGGCTGTGGCTCTCTCCGGCGGGCAGCAGCAGCGCCTGTGCCTGGCACGCGTCCTGGCCAACCAACCGGAAGTGATCCTGCTCGACGAACCTACATCAGGTCTGGACCCGATTTCGACCGGCAAAGTCGAAGCTGCCTTGCAGGAACTCAAGAAGAATTACACCATTATCCTGGTACCGCATTCAGTGCAGCAGGCTGCCCGAACGGCTGATTTTGCTGCTTTCTTCCTGCAGGGTGAACTGGTGGAGGCTGCCGAAGGCAAAGAAATCTTTACCCACCCAAAAGAGAAGCGCACTGAAGATTACGTCGAAGGACGGTTTGGGTAGGGACACGTAGATTTCGCCCATAGGTATTGATCATGGCAGAAATTATCCTTGTTGTCGAAGACGAACCTTCTTTGCAGGAAACATTGGTCTATAACCTCAAAAAACAAGGTTATACGGTGGAGGCCGCCGGGGATGGACGATCCGCCCTGGAAACAGCCCGCCGCTTGAAGCCGGATCTGATCGTCCTGGATATCATGCTCCCCGAACTGGACGGCTTCGAAGTCACCAAGCTCCTGAGGCGCGAGATGATCGTTCCCATCCTCATGCTGACCGCCCGCGACGAAGAAATCGACCGGGTCGTCGGGCTGGAGGTGGGCGCCGACGATTACCTGACCAAGCCCTTTTCGATGCGCGAACTGCTGGCACGTGTCAAGGCGCAGTTGCGACGCGCCCAACTCGTTCGAGATGATCAGGCAAAGATTCAGTCCGGAGAGTCTCTTTCCCCTCAGGAAACACTTGTTTTCGGCAACCTGGTTATCAACCAATCCCGACGCGAGGTCCTGTTGGATGCACAGGTTTTGGCGCTCAAGCCGCAGGAATATGATTTGCTTTTGTTTTTCGCCCAGCACAAACGCCAGATGCTATCGCGTGAGTTTCTCCTGGAGCGCGTCTGGGGCTGGGACTATACAGGCAACAGCCGCACGGTGGATGTGCATGTTCGCTGGCTGCGGCAAAAGATCGAAGCTGACCCGGCCGCTCCGGTCCGCATCGTTACCGTGCGCGGCGGGGGCTACCGTTTCGAAGGGTAGTGGGATTTACAGAGTGGGTATCCACTTCCCGTAAATAAGTCGATGGGAAGGGAAAGTGCTTGAAAGCATCCCAGGGATCATATCGTTTTTATGAAAACCAAAATCGAACACTTCGCTCTCGGTCTTATTCTCGCTCCACTGGCTCCGCTGGCCGGTCTGCTCGGATTCTGGTGGAGCTCATATGCCCTTCTGCCGGAAAGTTGGATTCCATATTGCGGGCTCAGCGGAATCGCGCTTGGCATCCTGGCGGATATTATTTTCTTAAAAAGAATGATCAGCCGTGCCTACAGGCTTGGCACAGTATTCTGGCTGGCAGTCCTGCTGTTCTATTCCGTGGGCACCTTTGGCTTTTTCATGGGGGTACCGCTCTTCAATGCCGCCCTGGCGATCCCAGCCGGGTTCGTCGTTGGCGGGAAACTGGCACACGAGCCGGTGGATGGAGTCCGGATCCGCCGGGCTTCGCTGCGGACATGCATCCTGACCACCGCGCTGATGGTCCTGGTTTGCGCTGCCTCTGCCACTGTCGCCCTGATCAGTCCATCCACCCCGGGTGATCTGCGCGGCATGCTCGGTCTCGGTTTCGAGGTCACCCGGACCATGATCTGGGTCCTGATCCTGGTCGGCGGTGCCGGGCTATTGGCGGTCAACTGGGTATTGACCGGACTTTCTGTGCATATTTTCTACCGTTTTATAAACAATACATGATATGACCTGGTTCCTTCCTGTCGTCATTGTGATATTGCTCATTGCGCTGGGAGGGGTGGCCTGGCGCCTGGCCCATTTGCACGGCAAACTGGGACGATTTACAGGTACTATCCGCAAGATCGCCGAGGGAGACCGGCCGGTGACCGACCTGCCGAAAGATGAACCGGGCCTGGAGGAACTCTCGAATGCCATCCTGTTGTTGGCGGGGTCGGAACGGGAACGTACCTTAAAGGTCGAGACCGAGCGTGCCCGGCTGGCGGCCGTCCTGGAACGGATGACCGACGGGGTCTTGATTGCCAACGCGGACGGGCGTATCCAGTATTCCAATCCGGCCGCGGCTGGATTATTCGAGAGTCCCGAACCAACCGGGCGGACAGTGGCGGAAGTACTCCGACATTACCAATTGGTTGAAGCCTGGCGCCGCTGCCAACAGGGCCGCGAATTGCAAAACGAGTCGGTGGAGCTCCCCAACCGGCACCTGTTCCTGCAACTGGTAGCCATCCCCGACCAGGATACCGGCGGCAGCTTGCTGCTTGTCCAGGACCTCACCCGCGTGCGCAAACTGGAAACGGTGCGGCGGGACTTTGTGTCAAACCTTTCTCACGAACTGCGAACTCCGCTAGCCTCGCTTAAGGCGCTTACCGAAACCCTGCGCGGGGGAGCCATGGAGGACCCCAAGGCTGCAACCCATTTCCTGGAAAGTATAGAGACCGAGGTGGATGCCATGACCCAGATGGCGAGCGAGTTGCTGGAATTGACTCGCATCGAGTCAGGTCAACTGCCAATGGAGTTCAAACCTGTCCCGGCATATAACCTTTTGCACACGGCGGCAGAACGGATGGGGGCGCAGGCCGAACGCGCCGGGCTGACCCTGCGCCTCGAAAGCGGGCAGGACGAAACCGAGGTGCGCGCAGACTCTCCCAGACTTGAACAGGTGTTGGTCAACCTTATCCATAACGCAGTCAAGTTCACCAGCCCGGGTGGGGAGGTGGTCCTGTCCGCGCGGGCAGAGGCAGGTTTCGTCCGTTTCTCCGTGAAGGATAGCGGAGTTGGCATCCCCGACGATGACCTTGAACGCATCTTCGAGCGTTTTTACAAGGCTGACCGTGCCCGTTCCAGCGGTGGGACCGGGCTCGGGCTGTCGATCGCCCGCCATATTGTGGAGGCGCATGGGGGCAAAATTTGGGCAGAAAGCGTGGAGGGAAGGGGCAGTATATTCTTTTTTACCATCCCGGTTGCCGGTTAAAAATAAATCATCCCCAGCCCTGTCACACATCCCGTGGCAGGGCTTTTTTATTTCGAAACTTTAACCAAACGTTAACCGCTTGTTTGATGGGCCTTAAACATCCTTTGCTAGAATTTGAACATGAAAACAAAGGAGAATCAAATGTCAAGGAAAATGATTATCGTTACGTCCATCCTTTTGGCCACCGGAATTATCCTTAGCGCCTGCGGCTCTGCTGTCACACCACAATCCCAAACCGGGGCAGGCGCTTCCACGCCACTCCCGGCGGGATCCGTCCAGGTCACCGGCGCCGGGGCAACCTTTCCGCTGCCCGTATATTCACAGTGGACTTACGCCTACCAATACGTTGATCCGTCCGTGGTTATCAACTACAACGGAGTAGGCTCCGGGGCCGGCAAGACAGCCATCCTCAACAACACGGTCGATTTCGCCGGTTCCGATTCACTCCTGAACGCCGACCAGTACACCCAGGGGGTTGACTTGCAGATGTATCCCATGCTGGCAGGTGCAGTGGTACCGGTTTATAACATCGCCTTCCAGGCGGTCCCCACCCCTGCAGCCGGTGCAGCTGCCGTCAGCCTGCCCAAGCTCATCCTTGACCGCCAATCCCTGGTGGATATCTATGACGGCAAGGTGACGAAATGGAACGACCCCGAGATCGTCTCGCTCAATCCCGGCCTTGCGAATTTCCTGCCGGGAACTGCCATCACCACCGTCCATCGCTCGGATGGGTCCGGTACCACCGAGATCTTCACCAAGGCACTCACCTCTTTCAGCCCTGATTGGACTGCCGGCGGCGCACAATCCGTACAGTGGCCCGGTAATGGACTGGGCGGCAAGGGCAACGCGGGCGTGGCTGCGGCGGTGATCAATACGCCCAATTCCATCGGTTATGTTGAACTTGCTTACGCCATCTCCAACAGCATGACATATGCACAAATGGTGAACAAGGCGGGCAAAACCATCACCGCCAATGGCGCCAGCGTGGAGGCTGCCATGACTGAGTTTGCCAACTCCTTCACCCCCCAGTTGACCGCCACAATTGTGGATGGCACCAGCGATGGCGCCTGGCCGATCACCGGGTACACCTATATCATCCTGCACACGTCTACAATGATCGATTGTGTCAAGGCGCAGAAAATATTGGAGTTCCTGAAGTGGGCCCAGACTGATGCGGGCGCGCAGACGGCAGCCACCAACCTCGGCTACTCGGTTCTGCCGGATGTTGTGCGCACAAACGTGCTTGCCAAGCTTGCCCAGGTCACTTGCAACGGACAACCTGTTTTGATGCCGTAAACCTCAATGTTTTCCCCTCTTAAGTGGAGGGCTTCCGTAATAAGGCCCTCCACCGGTTGCAATATTTATTATGTGCTCAAAGAATGACTTTTGGATGGTGCCCTTTGAATTTCCTCCGCAGCCAGCAGGCCGTGGCATTTGCATAGAAAATGAGATGACCTAATGTTAAAGCAACTTAAATCCCTTTCTGAAAAAGATTGGCGGGTCCGTATCCAGCGGGCGTTGCACCACGGTGACCGCCCCTGGCAGGGGTTGCTCATTCTCTTTTCAGGTGTCGTTATTGTTCTCATGCTGGTCATCGGCGGGATGCTTTGGGTAAAATCCTCGGGCAGCCGAAATGCATTTGGCCTGTCTTTCCTCGCGCCAACCGCCAACCCAAACTGGGATCCGGTCAATAATCTCTTCCAGGCCTGGCCGTTCCTTTACGGCACCCTGGTAACATCTTTATTCGCCATTCTTTTTGCCCTGCCGATCGGGATTGGGATTGCCATCTTCCTGGCCGAACTCTGCCCGCCCTGGCTGCGCACCCCGCTGACCTGGCTGGTGGAATTGCTGGCAGCCATCCCCAGCGTGGTATATGGTCTGTGGGGTATTTTTGTATTTTTACCAAAGGTGGTGGCGCCCATTGGGAACTTCCTGGCAGACACGCTTGGACGGGTGCCTTTGGCGGGTGCGCTCTTTACCGGGCCCATCCCTGCCAGCGGAGCCTCCCGCCTGGCAGCCAGCCTGATCCTGACCATAATGATCGTCCCCACTATCGCGGCCGTGTCCCGCGATGTTTTCCTGGCGATTCCTCCATCCCAGCGTGAGGCAGCCAAAGCACTGGGTGCCACCGAATGGGAAACCATCTGGCAGGTGCTCATCCCTTACGGCCGCTCCGGGCTGCTCGGTGCAATCATCCTGGGACTTGGGCGTGCGCTGGGAGAGACCATGGCCGTCACCATGGTCATCGGCAACAGCATCCAGGGAGGCATCTCCCTGTTGTCGGCCGGTTACAGCATGGCCAGCATCATTGCCAACGAATTCGCCGAGTCTGTCTCTCAACTCCACACCGATGCGCTGATCGAAATTGGATTGGTCTTATTCGTGATCACCCTGCTTTTGAACATCCTGGCCCGATTCCTGATCTGGCGGGTTGCGCGCCAGGCGCCGCAGGAGGCGCGTTCATGAGCCTCTTTTCCGAGTTAATGGATCGCAACCGGGTGAAACGCACCCGCCAGCGCAAAACAGCCAATGCGGGGATGCTTACCCTGACCGGCTTGCTTACGGCCCTGGCGCTGGTGCCGCTCTTCTGGATCATCGGGTACGTGGTCATCCAGGGCGGGAAAAACATCAACCTGGATTTCTTCATAAACCTTCCGCGCCCATTGGGAATATCCGGAGGGGGTGTGCTTTCGGCCATCGAGGGGACGCTGGTGGTAACCCTGCTGGCGGCGGTCTTTGCCATCCCGCCCGGGGTGCTGGCTGCATTCTATGCCGCACGCTCTCCGAACACACCTTTGGGAGTGGCTCTGCGATTCAGCACCGACGTTTTGGCCGGGGTGCCCTCCATCGTGGTCGGGCTGTTCGCTTACACCTTGCTGGTGGTCCCGATGAAACATTATTCCGGCCTGGCAGGCGGAGCGGCGCTGGCAGTGCTGATGCTGCCCACCATCATTCGCACAACGGAAGAAATGCTGAAACTGGTGCCGGCCTCGCTGCGTGAGGCGTCGCTCGGTCTGGGTGCCCCCGAATGGAAGACCTCGTTGCGTGTGCTCCTCCCGGCTGCCTCCAGCGGGATCATCACCGGCTTCCTGCTGGCGCTCGCCCGGGCTGTCGGTGAGACTGCGCCTCTGCTCATGACTGCCCTGGGAAATGAGCGCTTCGACATTAAACAGATCATCACCAGCGGCGTGCAGTCCCATTTATCGGTGTTCCAGATCATCGGGCACATCATCAATGCGCCGGTGGACTCGCTCCCCCTGACGCTGTGGAAATACGCCCAGCAGCCCTACCCCGAACGGGTGGCACAGGCCTGGACTGTGGCGCTGGTACTGATGCTTTTTGTGCTGATCGTCAACGTCAGCGCCCGGGTGTGGATCCAAAGCCGCACCCGCCGCATGAAAGGTTAATCCCATGAAAATGGAAATCTCTGAATCAGTATTCCAAACGGCTGTGGCTCGAGAATCAGGCGCCAAAGTGGAGGTTATAAACCTGGCGGTGTATTACGGCAATTTCCGTGCATTGAAGGATATCAACCTGACCGTCCAGGAAAAGAGGATCACCGCCATCATCGGACCTTCGGGCTGCGGCAAGTCCACCCTGCTGCGCTCCTTCAACCGTATGAACGACCTGACGCCCGGCTGTCGCATGGAAGGGGAGGTGCGGCTGGACGGGGAGAACGTGCTCCTGTCCAGCATGGACGTGGTGTCAGTTCGCCGTCGGGTGGGGATGGTTTTCCAGCGCCCCAACCCTTTTCCAAAGTCCATTTTCGATAACGTGGCCTACGGGCCGCGGCTGTATGGGATTCACCGCAAGTCAGACCTGGAAGCGATCGTGGAAAACAGCCTGAAGGCGTCTGCTCTTTGGAACGAGGTGAAGGACAAGCTCAACCAGTCCGGCCTGTCCATCTCGGGCGGACAGCAGCAGCGCCTGTGCATTGCACGTGCCCTGGCAGTGGAACCCGAAGTCATCCTGATGGATGAACCCGCTTCCGCCCTCGACCCCATCTCCACCCTTAAGATCGAGGAACTGATGCAGGAACTCAAAAAGGATTACACCATTGTCATTGTCACCCATAACATGCAGCAGGCGGCGCGCGTCTCGGATTACACCGCCATGATGATGATCGACGATGCGCGTGCCGGGCACCTCATCGAATTTGACCACACCAACACGATCTTTACCCGTCCAAAGGACAAACGCACCGAGGACTATGTCACCGGACGGTTCGGATAATTATCCATAGCAATCTCAGTGGCATTGGATAGGCAAATTCAGGGGAACTGAAAATGGGTATAATTGGCAAACAGAGCCTAGGAGCGACGGTCCAGATGCGAAAAACTTTTGAAACCGAAATACAGCAATTGAAGGATGAAATGCTCCTGCTGGGAAGCATGGTGGAACAGCAGATCCTCGGCTCGGTGGATGCACTCAAGAAACGCGACACGGATGCCTCCCGCCGAATCCAGGAGACCGACCTGCAGGTCAATGCCAGGCGCTATGCCATCGAGGAGCAGGTGATGATCGTCATCGCCACCCAGCAGCCAATGGCGCACGACCTGCGCCTGCTGGCGTCCATCCTGGAGGTCAGCGGCGAACTGGAGCGCATGGGCGATTATGCCAAGGGCATCGCCACCGTCAGCATCCGCATGGCCGACCAGCCGCTGCTCAAACCCCTGATCGACATCCCGCGTATGGCCGAAAAGGGCGTCGACATGCTGCACCGTGCCCTGACGGCTTTCACGATCGAAGACGTGGAAACCGCCCGTTCCATCCCTGCCGAAGACGATGAAGTGGACGAGCTTTACATCCAGATCTACAACGAGTTGATGATGTTCGTCGTCCAGGATCCCAAGACCATCGAGCGCGCCAACTGGCTGTTGTGGGTGGCACACAACCTGGAGCGCCTGGCAGACCGCGTTTCCAACATCTGCGAACGGACGGTATTTACTGCCACAGGTGAGATGAAAGAATTGGAACAGACTAAAATAAAGAGGTAGGTTCCCTGGCTCGCGGAAAAAAGAGACGGATGTGCCCGTCTCTTTTTCGTTTCTCCCGATCTTATTAAACACAGACTTCCGAAGCCTTTATAACTTTGGAAGTCAAATTTCCTTATCGCGCAGCTTGATATTGCATTTAGAGCACTACAGCAACCTGTCGCCTCCATCCACTGAGTCAGAGCGGAAGTGACAGCCGCGGCTCTGGCGGTTATGGCGGGCGGCTTCACCCACCACCAGTCCCACTTCCACGGCGTTGCGCAAGCCGATGAGACCGTCGCTCAACTTCGTCTTGCGGTAGAAGGTCTCGGTCTCGTTCTGCATGTGACGCAGTTCGCGTATGGCGCGCGAGAGCCGGTCGCCGGAACGGACCAGCCCCACATAGTGCCACATGATATTCTGAATGGTCTGCATATCCCCCTGGATGAGCGCCGGGTCGGATTCCTGGGTCAGGTTCGATTCGTCCCAGGCCGGGACGTCGGCGCGGGTAGGGATGGCAGGGTTCTGGTTCGCCGTGAAGCGCGCTTCGATGTCACGTGCGGCGCGTGTCCCCCACACGAGGCCCTCCAGTAACGATGTGGAAGCCAGGCGGTTCGCCCCGTGCAGCCCGGTGCAGGAGACCTCGCCGACCGCGTACAGGTTGGCGATACTGGAATGGCCCCATTCGTCCACCGAAACACCGCCGCAAAAATAGTGCGCAGCCGGGACGACCGGGATGGACTCGCGGGTGATGTCGATGCCGACCCGTTTGCATTCGCTGTAGATATTGGGAAACCGCTGCTTGATCTTCGCGGCCGGCATATGCGTGGCAATGTCCAGCAGAACATAAGAGTAATCGTGGGCTTCCATCTCGGTGTGGATGGCACGCGCCACCACATCGCGCGGCGCCAGGTCTTTCCACTCGGGGGAATATTTTTCCATGAACGGGCGGCCTTCGGGGGTGAGCAGGACGGCGCCTTCACCGCGTACCGCCTCACTGATCAGGAACCCCTCCGCTCCCGGCACCGATAATGCGGTGGGATGGAACTGGACGTACTCGGCGTTAATGATGCGCGCCCCGGCGCGCGAGGCCATAGCCAGCCCGTCGCCGCGCGCACCCTGAGGGTTGGTGGTGTTCCGATAAATGCGCCCGATCCCGCCCGTGGCAAGCACGGAGACTGCAGCCAGCGTGCGGTGGATGGATTTTCCCTTGCGGTCAAAGACGTACGCGCCGTGGCAGGCGATCGGTTCGTAGGCAGCCAGCGGGTCGCGCGAGTGATGAGGATAGGTAATGAGGTCCACGGCGGTGGCTTCGGTCAGCAGCTCCACGTTGGGGCATTTCCGCAGGGCTGCCACCAGCCCGTCCATGATGGCCCGGCCGGTCCCGTCTCCCACATGCAGGATGCGCCGCCGGGAATGGGCGCCTTCCTGCCCAAACTCAAGGGTGCCATCCTTTTCGTGGTCGAAGGCGATGCCTGCTGTTCCGATCAGGACCTCCTGGAGCAGGGCTGGTCCTTCCTCGGCCAGGATGCGTGCAGCACTTGGCAGCGAGGCTCCCGCGCCTGCCGCCAGGATGTCTGCCACCAGCAGGTCGGCGCTGTCATCCTGCCCGCGGCCGATGATCCCGCCCTGGGCGTAACGCGAGTTGGACTCGTGCGGGTCCGGATCGCGCGTGATCAGAATGATGCGCCTGCGCGGGTTCTGGGCCAGTTTCAGGGCAGCCGTGGCTCCGGCGATCCCGGAGCCGATGATGAGTACGTCGGTAGTTTTCATTAATTATTTGGTGGTAACCACTTAAGTCGCTGCTTCATTTACCCGATCTTGATCATTCTATCCACCGCCCGGAACGCCTTAACCCGGATTTCCTCCGGCACGTCGATCACGTAGCGGTTGAACTTGAGGGCATCACGCGTATCTTCCATCGTGATCATATTCATGTGAGGACAGCGCACCATGCACAAGCGCAGCATATCCTTCTGCGGGTTGGCCGCGGCCACGTTGTCGCCCATGGCGCACTCGGTCAGCAGCAGGTAGTGGGGAGCCTGTGACTGCTGCACGTAGCGGATCATGGCATTGGTTGAGCCGGAGAAGTCCGCCGCGGCGGTGACCTCGGGACTGCATTCCGGGTGGGCCAGGATGACCACATCCGGGAACTGCTCCCGCACGGTCTCGATATCTTTGAGTGTAAACTTCTCATGCACTTCGCAGCGCCCGCGCCAGCCGATGAGCTGATAATCCAACTCGCCTGGCATATCATTTCCCGCTGCATCGGCCGCCTTTGGTCCTGCTGACGGAAATATGATGTGCTTCCCGGTCTCGCGCGCCACGTTCTTTGCCAGGTACTCATCCGGCAGGAAGATGACCGTGTCGGCGTGGAGCGAATCGACCACGGCCGCGGCGTTGCTGGAAGTGCAGCAAATGTCAGACTCGGCCTTTACGTCCGCATAAGTATTCACATAGGTTACCACCGGCACACCCGGGAATTTCGCTTTCAGATCGCGCACATCCGCCGCCGTGATGGATTCTGCCAGCGAGCATCCCGCCCTGGCGGCAGGCAGGAGCACGGTCTTGGACGGGTTTAGGATCTTGGCCGTTTCAGCCATGAACCTGACCCCGCAAAAGACGATGATATCCTTGTCGGTCTGGGCGGCCTTGCGGCTTAGGTCGAGCGAATCCCCGGTGAAATCCGGGATGGAATTGAACAGGGCCGGTTCCATGTAATTATGGCCCAGGATGACGGCATTGCGCTGCACTTTGAGCTCATTGATCTCCACCGCGATCTCGGCCTTGTAGCGCAGTTCCACGTCGGGCACGATGCCGTTGAGTTTGGCCTTCATTTTTTCATACATTTCATCTGCGTTCATCAATAACTCCTTACCAGTAATCTGCCGGGACCACGAAAAGCGCCCAGGCAGGAACCCTCCGCCCTAACCGAGGTAATCAAAACTTACGTCGAATACTTTGGCTGAATGGGTCAACGCCCCGACTGAAATATAATCCACGCCCGTCTCGGCAATTTTCCGGACGGTTTCCAGGGTTACATTCCCGCTGGCTTCCAGCTTGGCATGCCCTGCAGTCACCCGCACAGCTTCAGCCATGCTTTCGAGGGTCATATTATCGAGCAGGATGCGTTCCACTCCGCAGTCCAGGGCTTCGCGCACATTGTCAAGCGTGCGGGCTTCCACTTCGATTACCAGCCCTGCCGCGCCACTGCGGGCACGCATGATCGCGGTGGTGATGGACCCGGCAAAGTCAATGTGATTATCTTTGATCAGCACCATATCGTAGAGACCGATGCGGTGGTTCTGTGCACCGCCGCGTCTCACCGCCAGTTTATCGATCAGGCGCAGTCCCGGTGCAGTCTTGCGCGTGTCCAGGATTACCGCTTTCGTTCCGGCAACCGCTTCCACGAAACTGCGCGTCAGCGTGGCAATGCCCGATATGCGTCCCAGCAGGTTGAGTGCGGTCCGTTCGGCGGTCAGCAGGCTGCGTGCACGCCCGGAAACCAGTGCCAGCACCTGGCGGTTTGTCACACGGCTGCCTTCCTCCACCCGGCGTCTGAATTCCACTTGCGCGTCCCCCATCAGGTAGACTGCCTGCGCCACGTCCAGCCCGGCGATCACACCTTCCTGTTTTGCGATGATTTGGCCGCGCATATCAGCATCAGGAGGCACAATACTGTTCGTTGTTGCATCCCCCGGGCCCACGTCTTCTGCCAGGGCGGTGCGGATGGTTGCCAGGATTTCCCTGGAGAGATCATTACCAGCTGTCATTGGATGTACTCTATCGCCTTTTGGGTACTTTTGTCAAGGAATGGGCATGTGGTCAAATGAAATTCCAACTTTGTTAATTTCCCTTGCAAAAATATTTTTTTCGGGTATACTCCAGAAATTAATCGTATTCTAATATTCCAAGGAGAAATCATGAATAAAAAAGTATACTTTGCTCTGGCGGTCCTGGTCCTCGCCGCCCTGGCTTGCGGTATCAACACGGTACCCACCCCCACCCCCACTGGTCAGGCACCCGTAATCATTAACCCTCAACCCACCACAGGCGGAGGAATTGTTCCACAACCCACCACGGGCGGAGGAATTGTTCCACAACCCACCCAGGACCAGAGCAATGGCGCCCTGACGGTCCTGTTCCAGGACGATTTTTCCAACGTCAACAGCGGCTGGGACCGGTCTCATAATGAATATGGTTCCACAGACTATGAGAACGGCGGATACCGGATCAACGTCATCCAGGCCAACGCCTTTTTCTTTGCCAACCCTTATAAAACCTTCCAGAACGATGTCCACATCGAAGTGGACGCCACCAAGATCGGTGGTCCGGATGACAATGCCTTCGGTGTGCAATGCCGCTACCAGGATGTGGATAATTATTATTTCTTCTACATCAGCAGCGACGGCTATACCGGGATCGGGATCGATAACGCCGGTACGAAAACCATCATTTCTTCTTCCGATGGCAACCTGGCGAGCGACTCGAACATCATCCAGGGCGCAGCCACCAACCATATCCGCGCCGATTGCATCGGGACCAGCCTGACCCTGTATGCCAATGGGACTCAAATCGCCACAGCGACTGACAGCACATTTACCGGCGGCGACGTCGGCGTGATCGCCAAGACCTTTACAGCCGCCGGCACCGATATCCTGTTCAAAAACTTCGTCGTCTTAAAACCGTAAGCCGCTCCGGCAGCCTCTCCACTCCCGCAGGTCAAACTTGCGGGAGTTTTTTTATTCCATGGGAAGCTCAATTTCAGGATATTCCACCTATCCAATCCCTGCGCTTTGTTACTCATATTTAATTCCATTGGGAGTATCATGTATTGACCTGACCATCCCCTCATGGAGGAAATTATGCGCGACCTGACCAACGAGATCCTCGAACTGATCCGCCGCACCTCAACGGACCTGCCGACGGATGTGGAAAAACAATTACGCCTTGCACTTGAAAAAGAAGACCCGGGCTCGGCGGCGCGCGGCGCGTTCGAGACCATCCTCAGGAACGTGGAACTCTCCCGTAAAAATTCCACGCCGGTTTGCCAGGATACAGGCACGCCCATCTTTTACGTGAAATCCCCGGCCGGTTGGAGCACACAATACCTCAAACACCAGATCCGCAGCGCACTGGCCGAGGCGACCCGCAAGTCCTATATGCGCCCGAATGCCGTGGACGCGATCACAGACAAGAACAGCGGGAACAACCTTGGGGGCGACGACTTCCCGTACATCCATTTCGAAGAGGGCGAAAGCGATGAATTATCGATCGAATTGATGCTCAAGGGCGGCGGTTCCGAGAACTGCGGAGCGCAATATTCGATCCCGTATTCAGGCAGGGTGGGTGAAACCGCCTTCCAGGCCGGGCGTGATTTGGCGGGAGTACGCAAGGTTGTCCTGGATGCGGTCTACAGGGCCCAGGGACAGGGCTGCGCCCCGGGCATCCTGGGGGTCTCCATCGGCGGCGACCGCGGCAGCGGGTATGTCAAGTCGAAGGAAGTGCTTTTGGGACCGATCGGGACGCGCAACCCGGATCCCAAACTGGCTGACCTTGAAGAACGCCTGACTGGTGAAGCCAACCAGTTGGGTATCGGAGCGATGGGTTTTGGCGGCAAAACGACCGTGCTCGATACCCGCATCACCGGACTTTCCCGCCTGCCGGCCTCCTATTTCGTCACCATCTCGTACATGTGCTGGGCCTGCCGGCGGCGCACGCTGACCGTCCGGGGCGATGAGGTTACCTACCAATGACTGGCAGGGGCACAATAAATTGTGTCCTTCCGGAAGGATAGAGCATGCGTGCAATTACCATTCCCATAACAGACGAAACCATCCTCAGCCTGAAGGTGGGCGAGCCGCTGACCTTGACCGGCGTGATGATCACCGGTCGTGACGTGGTCCATAAATGGCTGATCGAAACCTTTATCAAAAAGACGCGCGCCCCCCAGGGCGAAGATCAGCAGGTCTATGAGGCGCTCAAGCCGATCCTGGCGGGCGGCGTGATCTATCACTGCGGACCGGTCGTCTCGGGGCTCGATAGCAAGCAGTATAAATTCGTCGCCGCCGGTCCCACCACTTCCATCCGCGAAGAGCCGTACCAGGCCGATGTGATGAAACACTTCAACCTCAAGGGCGTGATCGGGAAGGGCGGCATGGGCCCAAAAACGTTAAAGGGCTGCCAGGATGTGCCGGCGGTTTATTTCCACGCCATAGGCGGCGCAGCCACCCTGATCGCCCAATCCGTGACGAACGTGCTGGGCGTTTACAAGTTGGAATTTGGCGTGCCGGAGGCGATCTGGGTGATCGAGGTCAAGGATTTCCCCGTGGTGGTGACCATGGATGCCCACGGTCAGAGCCTGCACGAGTCAGTGGAGAAAAGCTCGGCCGGGGTGCTGGTGGACCTGCTGGCGAAATAATGAAACAAGGAACCCGTTTTCAACCAGAAAACGGGTTCCTTTGTGAGTCCATATAATCCGCGTCTATGGTTCCCAGGCAAAATGGATCAGCGCGAAAACAAAGGGCTGACCCTGGTAATACTCCACACCCACCAGCCAGTAACGGAAATCCGTGTCCACACCGGGGGTGCCGGGTTTGAGGATGGTATAAAAATTGACATTGGTATATTCAAGCGGCCACGGGTTCGTGCCATATTGCGCGGCCGAGCCGAGCGAGTTGCAGGTGAGGGTCTTGCCGGTGTTGTTGAAGACTTCCTGCAGCCAGGGCAGCACCTTCGCGTGGAATGAGCCGCGGGTATCCAAACCGCTGGCAGGAGCCGAGCCCCAGTTATGCGAATAAGTGCTGTCGAATACCCAGCGGGCGTCGCTTGGTTTGAAGGTATGGGGGATGCCATTGCGCCAGAGATAAACGGTCATGCCTTGTGCAGGGCTGACCAGCGCAGACAATAACTCTCCATTCGATGTTGAAATGGCTGTGCCAAAATTCGTGAGCATGGTGGTGACCCGGCTGTCGCTGCAAAAATTACTGGAAGCGGAGTACTCGGTCAGGAATTTCGAGTTGACCCAGCCCGTCCCGCCGCCCGAGTTCTGGACCTGCACCCACAGGTCATTGCCCACCATGGTGGCTGGTCCGGTACGCATCACGTTGGTAGCTGTCGCGGGGAAGGACCCTGAGATGGGATAGCCTGCTCCGGCTCCGGTGTGGATGCTCAGCACGTCACCCGGGGCGATCAGGATCACGCCGTACGGTCCGTTGGGTGTACTAGGAATGACCCCGCCGGGCGGGGTGGGAGTGCTTTCAAGGGTCGGGGTGGGTGCAATGCTCGTGGGGGGATTGGCGGGAGTGACGGTCGGCAAGCCCATGGTGGGGGTGGGGACGGTGAGTGTGGGGGCTGTGGATGTGGGGGCTGTGAGTGTGGGTACCAAGGACGTGGGGACGGAAGGCGTGGGTGTTAGGTACATGGGGACGGTCAGCGTGGGCACTGTAGGCGTGGGGCCAACCCAGGTGCCGGTGGACAAATAAGCCGTGGGGGAAGGGATCATGACCAGGGTCGGCAGTGGAGTTTGGGTCGCGCGCGGCATTGTACAGCCTGTCAGGGCGGCCAGCAGGACCACGCCAATCATTGTAAAAATAGTCTTTTTCATAAGATCCTTTCGATTAAATTAATTTTATCACGTCATTTCCCGTTGGGATGGCAGGCAGGTCACCCTATCGACCCAGCAGGTGACCTGCCCGTGACCAGCGTTGCCGCGGGGAATGCAGGCGGGGGCTGGACTTGTTGGGGACTTATGCTGGGATTTCCCTGTACAGGAACCAGTGCCCGAGCCGGTCATCCACATCCTTGATCGCCCGGTCATAGTAAAGGTCGAAGATTTGACCCGTGTCGGTCCGCACCCGGAAATAAAAGCGCCCCACTCCGAGGGAGCCGCGTTCTGCTGCCACCGCCGCGTGTGCCGGGCGCATATTACGTGCCATCCTTCCCCGGCGGGTGAAATCGTGCCACTCGGATATTTTTTCCACCACCCGGTAAGGACGCCCCTGCCAGGTAAATCCATCGGGGCAGGGCGGCGTTTTCTGGCGGGCGGGTTCCTGGTCGAAATGGATTTCGATTTCCTCACCGATGAAATGCAAAGCAGGTTCATTCATATCGCGACTGGTCCGGCCTTCATTCCAATGGAGTATTTATCATGATTTACGGATTCAAAGTGGGTTTAACTTCCCCGGTTTCTCTCCGCGCCATGGCTCCCGGGGCAAACCATAAAAATCCCCCGCGGCTGCAGGGGAGGTTTTCTCAGACACTGGTTTTTATCTTCACAAGCAGGGAATGGTAGTCGTTGCTGTTGGGAGGATTCAGCGCCAGGATCGTCTCAAGGATGCGGATGGCACCCTCCCGGTCACCGGCTGACAGGAGGATATTGCCAAGGGCATCCAGTTGGGTCACTGCATCCGGGATGCGTTCAGCCTGGCGGTATTCCTCCGCCAATGCGCGCCGCAGGATAGCCTGCTTGGGATTTTCCTTGATCATTTCTTCAAGGAAGGGGATCACATCCGCCCGCCTTCCGGTGCTCTCCAGGTGGGTCAGGAAACCGTCCAGTTCCGCGGTGGCCTGGGGGAGTTGGTTAAGGTGGATGTTCAGTTCGATCAGGCTTTTACGCACGCTGGCATCGTTGGGGTCGAGCGTGCGGAGTTGTTCATAGATGCGCAGGGCCTGGCGCCAGTCCAGCCGCTGCATGTCGATATCGACCATGCGGCGCATGAGTTTGACGCTCCAGGTGGGGTTGGCGCCATCCTGCTGGGCCAGGTGCAATGCAGTGGTGTAGGTCTTGCGCGCCAGGTCCAGTTCAGCCAGGCGGTAGTAAATATTGGCCAGTTCGATATACTCGCCAACCGCTTCATCCACCATCCCGTGCGCAGCCAAAAGGTCGATGAGACGCGTGCGCACGGTCATGTCCATGGGCGACACCTGGATGATGCGCTTTAGGAGGGTGATCGCCTGCGAAGTTTCCCCGCGTATGCTGTAAGCTTCCGCCACCACTGAATACTTGGTGACGGCATCCTGGGTGCGTCCTTCCTGGATCAACAGGTCGCCCACCAGGGTATGCAGCGGCAGGAAGGTGGGGGCATACCTGAACGATTCAAAGGCTTCGTCCATGGCCGTGCGCAGATGACCAGCGCGCGCCAGGGCTTTGACCTTCCCCATGGTTTCGATGACCTTGCCGCTCTGGGCCTGCGCCAGGATTTCTCCAAGCGGCATGGGTGGGAGCCCTTCCTCAGACTTTGGAAGCTGCTCACGCGCTGTGAGCATTACAGTGCGCCAATTCGGGCGCAGCAGGATTTCCCTGACGTTGTCACACACCTGCTCCATGACAGGCGTATCGGTTTGATGGGATTGGGTTTCGATCAGTGGCTCGTACAACTGGCGGATCCCATCCGCCTGGTCGGGGGCAACCACCTGTGAGTCTGCGATCTTGAGTGCTTCCAGCGATTCAGTCACAGCCTGGGGCAGCTGCCCTGCCTGTCGCTGGACCTGTGCCAGCAGGATATGCGCGCCCAATGCATAATCCATATCTTTGACTGCGGTCTGCAGGTGAACCAGGGCGCCATCCCACTGTTCCGCTTTTACCCGCAGATATCCGAGATCGAAAGAAATGGCCGGGTCCGCGAACCCCGCTGCCAGCGCTTTTTCCAGTTCCTCGGCAGCCTGGGCGTCCTGGTCGTTTGATTGGAAGTCGATCGCCTGCCCGATGCACAGCATGATATTGGCGCGCTCGTTTAACAGTGGATCCTGCTCAGCTGTGTGCGGAGAAATCATCTGCAGTGCAGGTTTGGGTGCCTGGAGATTGCCAGCGGCGTCGGTCAGGTCGAACAAGATCGCGGCCATGCGGGTAACGGCTTGTTTGCGCGCTTCTTCCACGGGGTCGAGACCGGTATCGGTAATTTTGGGGGATTCGTGTGGCTTACCCTGCTCCACCAGCAGGGCATCGCCTGCACCCGGGGGCAGGGTCGGTTTGGGCAGCAACTCCCCTCTTTGCAGCAGGACCTGCGCCTGGTGTGCTTCCGGGCTGTCGGGATCCAGGCTCAGCGCCCGTCTCACGATTTCCTTGGTTTTCTCTGAGTTCCCGGTGCGCTGCACCAGGCTTGCCATCATCAGGTATTCTGTCGAGGCGCGCTGGGTGTGACCCAGTCGTTCGTGAACCATCGCCAGGTATGAATGGGCGGTGATATGCTCGGGGTCCAACCGGGTGACGCGCTCCCAGTTGGTGAGTGCCTTTTCTGCATCCTGGTTCTTGATATAAAGTTCGGCGGCCTTCAAAAAAGATTGGATGGCCTCCTGCTTGTTCCCAAGCCGGGCGGAAATCTGCCCCACATTTTCCAGCGGGACCGGGTCATTGGGTGCGGACTCGGCAGCCTTCTCGTACACCTGGAGCGATTCACTGTACTGCTGGAGCTCGAACAGGGCCAGCCCCAGGCTGGAGAGCGCCTTGGGGTTGTCCGGGAATTCTTCGAGCGCTGTCCGGTAGGACGCAGCCGCCCTGTCCCATTGCTGATCCCAGGCCACCGAGTGGCCCATATTCATCGCTTTCTGGAAAAGATCTTCGCGTCCTGCCATGGAATTCCTTGCTGAAATTTTATGCCAGCGGCTTTAATTCGTCCCAGTTCGTGCCCGAGCGTGCCTCGGTGGTGAGCGGGATGTCGAGCTTGTATGCATTTTCCATGATTTTCCGCACTACGCGCACCAATTCATCCAACTCGGAGCTTGGACATTCCACCACCAGTTCGTCATGCACCTGCAGAAGCATTCTGCCGTGCAGCCCTGCCTTTGCCAGCGCGGGTGGGATTTTGATCATGGCGATTTTCATTATATCAGCAGCGGTTCCCTGGATGGGGGCATTGATGGCTTCGCGTTCTTCGCGCGCCCTCACCACCTGGTTCACACTGCCTTTCAGGTTGGGGAAGTACCGCCGGCGCCCCAGCATTGTTTCCACGTATCCGTTTTGAGTGGCTTCCTTGCGGATCCCGTCCAGGTATTTTTTGACACCCGGGAATTGGTTGAAATACGCTTCGACAAAATCCTGGCTCTCGGCCAGGGTCAACTCGGTGGTGCGCGTCAACCCGAAAGCCGACATGCCGTAGATAAGGCCGAAGTTGATGGCCTTGGAATGGCGGCGCATTTCCCTGGTCACTTTTTCAAGCGGGACCCCGTAAATGGCTGCCGCAGTGGTGGCATGAATATCCTGCCCGGCGCGGAATGCGTTCAACATGGCCTGGTCGCCTGCCATGTGTGCCACGATGCGCAGCTCGATCTGCGAGTAGTCCAGTGATACCAGCACGTTGCCGGGCCCGGCCAGGAAGCCCCGTCTCACACGCCGCCCCAGGTCGGTGCGGGTGGGGATGTTCTGTAAGTTCGGGTCGGATGAGGACAGCCGCCCGGTTACGGCAGTGGTCTGGCTGAACGAGGTATGCACCCGGCCGTCCTCCGGGTGAATTTGCAGGGGCAGCGCATCCACGTAGGTGGATTTGAGCTTGGTGAGTTCGCGGTATTCCAGGATCATGTCCACCACGGGGTGCTGTCCGCTCAACTCATCCAGCACGCCGGCAGCCGTGGAGTAGTGACCGGAGGCGGTTTTGCGCCCTTTATCCGGCGGGGAAAGTTTCAGCACCCCGAAGAGCACGTCGGAAAGTTGCTGGGTTGAATTGAGGTTGAAGGGTTTACCCACCGCCTGGTGCACCTGGTCTTCAAGCTTGGTGATCCGCCCGCTGAGTTCCTTCGAAAATTTGGCAAAAAAATCCTTGTCTAGCGCGATTCCCGCCATCTCCATATCGGCCAGGACGGGGATGAGCGGCATCTCGATTTCGATGAACAGGTCCCATAATTTTGGGACGCGCTTGAGTTCTTTTTCCAGGATGGGATGCAGCCGCAGGGTGGTCTCGGCGTCCGCGGCGGCATAGGGTGCCGCATCGGCGATTGCCACTTCCGCCATCGATAGCTGGTTCTTGCCTGTCCCGATCAGCTCCTCGATATGGGTCATGCTCTCGCCCAGCCTCAGCTCGGACATGTCCTTCAACCCCAGGTGCCGGGTGGAAGGGTCCACAACCCATTCGGCGATCATGGTATCGAAACCCAGCGGTTCGGCGCGCAAGCCGTTGCGTGCCAGCATGATGAAATCATATTTAAGGTGATGACCGATTTTCGGGATGCCGGCATCCGTCATTGGATCACGCAATGCCGCGATCACCTTTTCGACCGGCAGCTGCCTCCCGGAGTTGTGCCCCACCGGGATGTAATACCCTTCCCCGGGTTTTACCGCCAGGGATATTCCCACCAGCCTGGCAGTCATCTCGTCTGTGGATGTGGTTTCCGTGTCGAATGAGATGACAGAGGCTTTTGAAAGTACTCCAGATAATGAGGCCAGGCTCGCGACTGAATCCACCACAACGACTTTCAACTTCCCGGTTTGCGGGTGGGGTTCTTTAACCGGGTTGGCTGCCGGGGCAGCGGCATCGCTGAAAAAGCTCATTTGCCTGGTTCCGGCGGGCGCCTCGGTCGAGGCCCCGGTTAATTTCTTGAGTTTCTCGATCAACGTGCGGAATTCCAGCTGGCGGAACAGTTCCTCCACCTTGGCCGGTTCGAACACATCTGGACGAGCCTGCTCCAGGTCGATCGTCACGGGCAGGTCGGTGCGGATGGCGGCAAGCTTGTAGCTCATGTACGCGGAATCTTTTCCCGCCTCCAGCTTGTTGCGCCAGCGCGGTTCGATCTCGTCGAGGTGGGCGTAGATGTTGTCCAGCGTCCCGTATTTTGCCAACAGGTTCTCGGTGGTTTTTTCGCCCACACCGGCCACGCCGGGGATGTTATCCGACTTGTCTCCGACCAGGGCTTTGTAATCCACCACCTGCTCCGGGCGGACATGCAGTTTGTCGAGCACGTCCTGGACGGTGATGAAGTTCTTGTCGTCACCCGCCAGGTAAACGATGGTGCGCTCGTTGACCAGTTGCAGCAGGTCGCGGTCGCCGGTGACGATCTTGACGCCCAGCCCCTTTTTGGCAGCCCACTTCGCCGCGGACCCGAGCACATCATCAGCTTCGAAACCTTCCATTTCAAGGCGCGGGATATTGAAGGTGTCCACCATCTGGCGGATGCGCTCGATCTGGGGACGAAGGTCCTCGGGCATCTTGGCGCGGGTTGCCTTGTATTCGGGGAAAATCTTGTCACGGAAGGTCTTGCCGGTGTCGAAGGCCACCGCCAGGTAATCGGGTTTTTCCTGCTCCAAAATGCGCAGGAGTTCGCGCGCGAATCCGTAAATCCCCGCCGTTGGTTCGCCGGTGGAGGTCAGCCAGCGCTGGCTGGAGCCACCCGCCGTCAGGGCGAAATACATGCGGTAGGCCAGTGCATGGCCATCAATTAAGTATAAGGTTGGGGGCACTTTTTTTCCGAGGGAGGCGGGTTAACCGGCCGCCGCTTTCTAAACCTTGAATGAATTTAACGGTTGTTGAGTTGAAAGATCCCCTGCCGCTGGCGTGTCTGGTTAATAAAATCCTTGATCAACTGCGCCGGAGGCGGCTGGGACCCTCCCATGATGAGATAGCCAGGCGCCCAAAAATCTCCGGAGGGGTTCTCTTTTTTGAAGGCCGGGAATTCGGAAAATATTCTTTCGGAGGTGTGCTGGCGCAGGATGCGCATCAGGTATGCAGGAGATGTGGCCGGCGGCACGTTAACGATCCACTGGAGATGCTCGGGTCTGACCGAAATATATTCGAGCCGCCAGGCGAAGGCGATGCAGATATGCGGCACCCATTCCCCCAGCCGGTCCAGCAGTTCGCCGGTCATGTGATGCTGGGGGAAGCGCGGTAGCAGCAGGCAGGCATAGTCCAGGTTGTAGACTGCGGGATTGACCGGTTCCAGGACGATCTTGCGCGCCACTTCGGTTTCCGGAGCAGATGTGGTTTCCTCGCTGGTCTCCGGAGCTGGTTCGGCCTTGCGGGTTTTAACTTTCCGGGTGACTTCCTGGGATTGAAGGGTTTCTTCCGGAGGGGCGGTCAGAGGTTCGCCCTGGTCGGTATCAACCAGCAGCCTGAAACGGTCTGCCGGGCTTGGCTGGCGGCTTAACTGGGGGATGGGGGCATCCCGCACCGGGATGGCTGTATTGAAATTTTTCCCGGGTGCCTGCTCGGAGGGTCCGAAGTCGTATCCCGACCCTACCGGGAGGTCCAGGCGCGGGTTGCGAGCCGGGGCACCGGGGTGGATATCGGTACCTGGAGCGGGGTCCGGTTCGCTCCCCACCAGGTCCTCGTCCGGTGTTTCATCGGAGGGGCTGGTCGAGAGGGAGTGCACCAATTGGGAGGCCTGGGTGCGGATGGTGCTGAAAGGTGTCTCTGCATCGAAAACCAGCGCCAGCACCATGCCTTCGGCCAGGCGTGTGGCATACAGCATGTGCTCGGCGTCGGTGGAAGCCAGGCGCACGAACCTTACCAGGTCGTTCTCTTCTTCGTGGTCCCAGTAACGCGAGAGGGTGGCAGCCAGTTCGTGGGCTGCTTCCTGGGGCAACTGCCCTGCATAAGCCCACAGGCTGTCGGTACGGGTGATCAGCGCGGCCTGTGCCGACGATTCGAGCGTCATCCGGGTAAGGTGCTGGGCAGCCCGGTTTACATCTGACAGCCAGGGCAGGTCGCTGTTTGAATCACCTTTTTTTGATTGATAGGCCGGTTCCGGGTCTGCGGAAGGGGGGAAGTAGTTCTCCATCATCTCGCGCAGGTCAGGCGCGTAGAAGGGTTTGGAGAGATAATCCCGCGGGAAGAGCTCTTCGAGGGCTGAATGCCAGCCGGCTTCTGAAATAACCACAAAAATGATCTGGGGATTGAACTGGCGCAGCAAAGTCCCGATTTTTAGCAGGTCGGTTTCGGCCAGGGAGGTGTCCAGGAATGCCAGTGCAGGCTTTAATTCATGCGCATATGCTGATGCGGCCCCCTGTTCTCCGGTTACGCGCACAACAAACCGCCGCTTCTCCTCCAATATCTGGCGGATATGTTCCCCAAATGGGATGTCTGACGTGATGATCAGCACGGGTGTTGACATCTTTGATAAGTTTATCACGAGCCTGTAAGGGGGGCAACCCTATAAAATGGGCGAAGGAGTGCTAAAATACCCACGGTACGGTGACTGCACCCCGGTTAAAATCTCCCTGATTTTGAGCCCATCCACCCCGGGCAGTTGCAATACGACTTTTAGAAGTAATTGAGAAACACATCCTCATGACCAAACCTGTCCAATCCCTGAAATCCTGCCAAGTGTGTGCCGTTGCCGCTCTGCTCGTCCTCACGGCTGTCTCCTGCCTGCCTGCTGCGGACCCGGCCTCTGCCTCCCTGGTCCCACAAACAGTGGAAGTGACTGGCACCGTTGAGGCAACTGTGACAGACATCCCCAGCGCCACCTCCAGCAATACTCCCAGCTCCACTTCCACCTTCACCCCTACCCCTGCATTCAGCCCCACCGTTACCCCGACGCCCACCATCTCCCTCACCCCTTCACTCACCCCCACGATCACCCGCACCCCTTCCATTACTCCCACCCCTTTGCCTCCGCGGGTCACGATCCTGGACCACATCGCCTGTTGGTTTGGTCCGTCGGATGCCTATCTAATCAGATACGGGCTGGCAGCTACTGTCTGGATGAATGTGATTGGACGCAATGAGGACGGCACATGGCTCCTGCTTAACGACGGCGGTCATGACCAGCCCTGCTGGATAAAAACCGAGCAGGGCAAATTCATTGGGGGAGGTGACGTTGTCAGTCATAATATTCCCATTGTCGACCCCGACATCGCCCTTCCGCGTGCTTACAATCTTTATCGTCCGCCGACGGGAGTCCAGGCTATTCGCAAAGGGAACAAGGTCACCGTTGCCTGGAATGGTGTCTGGATGACCGAAGATGATTATGAAGGCTACCTGATCGAG
>JADGQC010000078.1 GCA_017882125.1 Anaerolineales bacterium | reverse complement strand
CTGCATTCAAAAGAGGCTTACACCCGACGCTTGATCAGTGATGTTCCAAAGATCCATGAAGTATGGGATCTCTCAACTGTGTAATACATTCCTCTGAAACAAGCTTCAAGTGAAATTACAGAGTCCTTTGGACACCAACCATGACTCACCCCTGGTTTACTCCGGGGAGGGGTGTCAGCCAGGACTTTTGATGCAAATAATGTAACTTGCCAGGTAAAAGCGGGTTCGTTACAAAAGTAAAGAAAACGATCAATAATTCCATTCACAACAGAAGAACATAATGAAAATTCAACCTTTGACTGGAAAGTGGAAATTTCAGCAAGTCGGAACAAAAAAATGGTTGCCAGCCAGCGTTCCTGGCAGTGTTCATACGGATCTCCTGGCGATCGACCGCATTCCCGATCCTTTTGTTGCCGATAACGAGAAACGCGTCCAATGGGTAGCCGAATCCGATTGGGTATACCGGACCAGTTTTACCTGCACAAAGGATTTGCTTTCAGAAGAAAAGGTTTTTCTGGTTTGCGATGGGTTGGACACCCTGGCAACGGTGGTCATCAATGGACATGAGCTTGGTCGCACGGACAACATGTTTCGCCGTTACCAATGGGAAGTCAAATCTTTATTAATCACCAAGGGTGCCAACGACTTAACGATCACCTTTTCTTCACCGATGAAATACGCGGCAGAAAAACAAGCCTTGCGGACACTGGCTGGCGTCTCTCAGGCGATCCCTGGCGGTTCCCATCTCCGCAAGGCTCCATGCCAGTTTGGCTGGGACTGGGGTCCGCAACTCCCTGCGATCAGCATTTGGAAGGATATCCGCTTGGAAGGTTACAGTGGGGCACGCCTCGCTGAGGTTCACCTACGCCAGAATCACACCGGTAGGCAGGTCGCCGTTGAGGTTAGGGCTGCTGTCCAGAGGTGGAGCGAGACACCGCTCAACGCGATAGCACGCATCACCGCGCCGGATGGCCAGATCTTCGAAAAAGAAGCAGTCATTACTGGACGGGATGATGCAATTGTGAAGGTGCTAATTCCTAAGCCTGAGCTCTGGTGGCCCAATGGTTACGGCGGGCAGCCACTCTATCAGGTGGAAGTCTATCTCATGCGCCGTGATGGATCCGAGTTGGCACCTCTTGACAAGCACCTTTACCAGGTTGGGCTGCGCACGCTAGAATTACGCCAGCAGGAAGACCAGTGGGGACGCTCCTTTGTTTTTGTGATAAACAACGTCCCGATCTTTGTAAAAGGCTCCAACTGGATCCCGGCTGATTCTTTCCCCACCCGGATTACTGATGAGTCCCTTGAAGCCCTCATACGCTCAGCGGCTGAAACTCACCAGAACATGCTGCGCGTCTGGGGCGGTGGTCTTTATGAAGAGGAGCGTTTTTACGATCTCTGCGATCGATATGGCATCCTGGTCTGGCAGGAGTTCATTTTCTCCTGCAGCGTTTATCCATTGGATGAACCCGACTTTCTTGAAAATGTTAGGGTGGAAGTGGTTGAGAATGTTCGCCGGCTGCGGCATCGTGCCAGCCTGGCCCTGTGGTGCGGCAACAACGAGATGGAGTGGGGTTGGGTTGACTGGAATTGGAAAGCTCCGGAACTGCAGAGTTTAAAAGCTGCTTACGATCTCTTCTTCCATCATACATTGCCAGGTTGGTGCAAGGCCGAGGACCCCGATCATTCCTACTGGCCCAGTTCACCCTCCTCCGATACCCCATTTGAAAATCCCAACGGCCAAAGGCAGGGAGATTCCCATTACTGGGATGTCTGGCATGGGCGTAAGCCCTTTACTTCCTATCGAGACCAGTACCCGCGTTTCATGAGCGAATTCGGTTTCCAGGCGCTTCCGCCGCTGGCAACTATTCGCACCTTCGCGGATGAGTCCGATTGGAATATGACCTCCTATATCATGGAAATGCACCAAAAAAACGCCAGCGGCAATTCCCTGATGGTTGGACAAATGCTGGACACGTTTCGGCTGCCCAAGGATTTTGACTCGCTGGTTTACCTGAGCATGGCACTCCAGGCGGAGGGCATCCGCTACGGCGTTGAACACTGGCGGCGCCATCCAGACCGCGTCGCTGGCACCCTCTATTGGCAGCTCAACGACTGCTGGCCGGTTGCCTCCTGGTCCAGCCTGGATTACTTCGGGCGCTGGAAAGCATTGCACTATGCTGCACGCCGCTTTTATGCCCCCGTGATGCTTTCCATCGAGGACAAGCCGCCTTTGCATGGAGTATATGTCTCCAATGATCTTCTTGAACCCTGGGAAGGTGATGTGAATTGGTCGCTGGAGACACTCAGCGGCAAAGTCCTTATTTCGGGCCGGGAGCATGTTAGTGCAGCCCCGCAAGCCGCGACCCAGGTTTGCCTGCTTAACTTTTCCGATCGCATCACGGATGACAATATCCGCATGCTGGTTTTTGTCGCCGATCTATGGGATGGGGAGCAGTTAGTCGCCAGGCAAACAGCAGGTTTTGCACCCATCAAGCATTTATCCATGGAAGATCCTGCAATGACCGTGGACATTCACACCGAGAAGGGTATATTGATTTTCGAATTGAGTTCCCGCTCGCTGGCTCTTCTCGTGGAGTTGTCCCTGAAAGGCGTCGACGTCATCTTTACTGATAATTACTTTAACCTGCCACCCGGGCGAACAGTCCGGATTTCATGCCCGCTTCCTGCCGGTTGGACTCTCAGTCGGGCGCGAAAGGCTTTGCGGATTCGTTCCGTGTATGACTCTTATGCACATGAGACTGGAGCTTGAACATTTAGTATTTCCAGATTATCTCTTGACAAGTACACGATGAGAAATCGGCGTTTTATCCGCCAGTAAACCAGGACACATGAAAGGCGTAAATAATGACTGATATTAATGATTTGATTAAACAAATGACGCTGGAAGAAAAAGCCGCACTTTGTACCGGAGCCAGTTCCTGGACGACGACTCCGATCGAGCGCCTCGGTCTACCGGAATTGACCGTATCAGATGGGCCTCATGGCGTACGCCGTGTGGCGAACGTTAGCGACTTGATATCTACCAGCCTGCCCGCCACTAGCTTCCCAACCGCTTCCTGCATGGCTTCAACCTGGGATGTGGATTTGATCCACAGCCTTGGGCAGGCGCTGGCGGAGGAATGTATCGCCTTGAAAGTTGACGTTATTCTCGGTCCTGGAGTGAACATGAAGCGTACTCCCCTGGGCGGCCGTAATTTCGAATATTACTCTGAAGACCCGTATCTTGCTGGGCAAATGGCTGCCAGTTTTATTACCGGGGTGCAAAGCAAAGGTGTTGGCACTTCATTGAAGCATTTCGCCGCCAACAACCAGGAGACACAGCGGCTTACCATTAGTTCAGAGGTGGACGAACGCACCCTGAGAGAGATTTATCTGCCTGCCTTTGAAACCGCTGTCAAAAAAGCCAAACCCTGGACGGTGATGTGCGCGTATAACAAGCTCAACGGCACCTATTGCTCAGAGAATTACCGGCTTTTGGTGGAAATCCTCAAGGAAGAGTGGGGATACGAAGGGTTCGTCGTCTCCGATTGGGGAGCTGTACACGACCGGGTGGCCTCCTTGAAGGGCGGTCTGGACCTGGAAATGCCCGGCCCGAGGGACAGGCGGGTTAAGTCCGTTGCGGAAGCTGTGCGTTCCGGCGAAGTGGATGAATCTGTGCTGGACGAATCGGTCCGGCGGATCATGCGCATTGTTTTCAAGGCTGCCGAAACTTCCAAAGGCAATTCATTTGACATCAATGCACACCACTCACTGGCACGCCGGATTGCTGCGGAAGGTATGGTCCTGCTAAAGAACGACGGGATTCTGCCATTAAAGGATCAGCAGCACATTGCAGTCATCGGGCATGGTGCTGAAGATGCGCACTTCCAGGGGGGAGGTAGCTCGCACATCAACCCCACCCTGGTGGATAATCCATTTAAAGAACTTCAAAAATTGGCGAAGAATGCCGAGTTGACCTATTCCGAAGGGTACCCGGCGGGATCAACTTTCGATCAGAAACTTATCGATGCGGCGGTTATAAATGCCCGTTCTGCAGATGTGGCTTTGTTGTATGTAGCTTTGCCGGATTCCATAGAATCGGAAGGGTACGACCGGTCTAACCTCGACCTGACACCGCAGGAGGTTTCGCTGATCAAAGCAGTGACAGCTGTCCAACCCAGGACTGTCGTCATCCTGAATAATGGCGCACCGGTGGTAATGGGCGAATGGATAAACGGAACGGCTGCCGTGGTTGAGGCATGGATGATGGGGCAGGCTGGTGGGGGTGCAATTGCAGATGTGCTGTATGGAAAGGTTAATCCATCCGGAAAGTTGGCTGAAACATTCCCGCTTAAGCTTGTAGATACACCCGCCCAGATTAACTTCCCGGGCGGTAACGGAGAGGTGCGCTACGGAGAGGGCTTATTCATCGGATACCGCTATTATGACGCCAAAGAAGTACCGGTGCAGTTCCCCTTTGGTCACGGTATGAGCTATACCACTTTTTCCTACACGAATCCAAAAGTGTCGGCAGTAACTTTCAAGGATAAGGACGGACTGACAGTTTCTGTGGATGTAACCAACACTGGCATGGTTGTCGGGAAGGAAGCGGTCCAAGTGTACGTGCATGATCATAAATCCGAATTGGTCCGTCCTCCCAAGGAACTCAAAGCATTCACCAAGGTTGAGCTTCAACCTGGAGAAACCAGGACCGTGACACTCGCACTCGATTTCCGCGCATTTGCTTATTATCACCCCGGCTTCCAACAGTGGATTACCGAAAATGGCGAGGTCGACATTCTGATCGGCGCTTCATCTGCGGATATCCGCTGCATCCAGACCGTCAAATTGGAGTCTTCGCTGGATCTTCCCAGCTTGCTCGACCGCGAATCGACCGTGCGTGAATGGATGGAGGACCGGCGCGGTAAACTCGCCTTGGCTCCACTCTTCCAGCAAATGACAGCACAGATTAAGGCTGCCTTTGGAGGAGGCGAGGAGGCCGGGATGGACACCTTGGGCTTTTTAATGGATATGCCTTTGTTGGGTGTGCTCGACTTTCAAGGGAGTGCACTGCCCATGCCGCCTGAGGATTTGGTGGATGGCTTGCTTGCACAAGTCAGGCAAAATTAACCAGATGCTCCCTGGATTTAGGGACATATAACCCGGATGGCCGGTTTAAATTAAATCCTCGGAAAATGTCCGGTAGCTTCTTGCAACACTTTTTTAAATAACCTTCTTCTTTATTCAGAGGTACACATGCGGTTTGGATATTTTGACGACGCGCGGCGTGAATATGTAATTACACAACCGGATACCCCGTTACCCTGGATTAATTACCTGGGATGCGAGGACTTCTTTGGAATAGTCTCCAACACCGGGGGTGGATATTCTTTTTATCGGGATGCACGTCTTCGCCGCCTTACCCGTTACCGTTATAACAATGCTTCCTTGGATTCCAGCGGACGATGTATTTACCTGCGGGACGATGATTCGTCAGGCCCTTCCTATTGGTCGCCTTCCTGGCAGCCGGTGCGGCATCCCCTCGACGAATACGAATGCCGCCATGGGATGGGGTACACCGATATTAGTTCCAAATCAGCCGGGATTAAATCCCAGGTCCGGTTTTTCATCCCTCTTGGGGAAAACCTGGAGATCTGGGAATTGACCCTGACAAACTTGCGGAAAAACCCGGCAAACCTGTCGGTTTTTTCTGCTGTGGAATTTTGTCTTTGGGATGCACAGGACGACGCTGCGAACTTCCAACGGAATTATTCCATTGGGGAAGTAGAAGTCGTTGACGGAGTGATTTACCACAAGAGCGAGTACCGCGAACGTAGGAATCATTTTGCGTATTTTGCTTGCTCAGAGCCTTTGGCCGGTTTTGATACGCAGCGCGATTCTTTCCTGGGACCTTACCGGGGCTGGGATGCACCGATGGCAGTGGAAAATGGCCGGATGAACAACTCCATTGCTCTTGGCTGGCAGCCGGTTGGGGCACAACATATCAAGCTCCATTTGGATCCAGGGGAGCATAAGAAAATCATCTTTGTCCTTGGTTACCACGAAAACCCTCCGATTGAAAAATTTGAACCAGCGGATTCGCAAACGATAAACAAGCGCTACGTGAAACCGGTTATTGACCGATATTTGCAGGCAGGGGAAGCCACCAAGGCATTCCAGGAATTACGAAATTATTGGGACGGATTATTGGATCAATTTCAGGTAATCACGCCGGATGAACATACCAACCGCATGGTAAATACTTGGAATGCTTACCAGGTTATGGTGACATTTAATTTCTCGCGTTCTGCCTCATATTTCGAATCGGGGATTGGGCGCGGAATGGGTTTCCGGGATTCTAACCAGGATTTACTCGGTTTTATGCACATGATCCCTGAGCGGGCTCGAAACCGGATCTTGGACCTATCAGCCACACAGCTACCCGGCGGCGGGGCTTATCACCAATATCAGCCGCTGACCCGAAAAGGGAATAATGACATCGGGGGAGGATTCAATGATGATCCTTTATGGTTAATCCTATCGGTGACCGCCTATATCAAAGAAACGGGTGATTGGAAAATCCTCGCCGAGCAAATTCCATATGACAATCTGGTTGGTTCAGAAGAAACCTTATACCGACACCTGCAGCGATCGATCCAATACACCTTGGAGCGAATTGGTCCACACGGACTGCCTTTGATCGGACGAGCTGATTGGAACGATTGTCTCAACCTGAACTGTTTCTCAGATGAACCAGGCCAGTCGTTCCAAACCACCACGAACAAGGATGGTAAAACCGCGGAAAGTGTTTTTATCGCGGGATTATTTATCCTGGCTGCCCGTGAAATGCTGGAATTGGATAAAAAGATAAAAGATAGCAAAATGGAAGTAATTAATGATTCCCTGTCAATTTCTCCATCTCTTGAACAGAATGTGGCGGAAATGGAAAATGCCGTTTGGAGTGCCGGCTGGGATGGAGAATGGTTTCGACGTGCCTATGACGACTTTGGAAAAGCGGTTGGATCCAAAGAATGCGAGGAAGGACAGATATTTATTGAACCCCAGGGTATTTGCGTGATGGCTGGTCTCGGCTTGCAGGATGGTCGCGCCGAGCAGGCACTCAACTCCGTGTCGGACCGCCTGGCTACAAAACATGGGATCGTCCTGCATCAACCGGCTTACTCACGTTATTATCTCCACCTTGGGGAGATTTCGTCTTATCCACCTGGATACAAGGAAAACGGGGCGATTTTTTGCCACACGAATCCCTGGATCATGATTGCTGAAGCAAAAATGGGTCATGGAGACCGCGCTCATGATTACTATTTGCGCATTAATCCGTCTGCACGCGAAAATATTAGTGAAGTACATCGCTGCGAACCTTACGTATACGCACAAATGATTGCCGGCAAGGATGCCATCATGCACGGAGAGGCAAAAAATTCATGGCTTACCGGCTCGGCTTCCTGGAACTATGTCGCAATCACCCAATGGATTTTGGGGATTCGCCCTACATATGACGGGTTGGATATTAAACCTGTCGTTCCATCGGGTTGGATGGGTTTTGAAGTAACTCGGAATTTTAGAGGAGTCCGCTATGTGATTAAGGCTGTGCGAAACGGACCAGGAAATGGTATTAGGTTGGAAATGGATGGGAAACCCCTTGAAGGAACGATCATTCCCATCCCTCGGCTTGGGACAAAAGAAGTGCGAGTCAATGTCAGGATTGGATGATGCAATACGGATATTTCGACGATAAAGCCAAAGAATATGTAATAACCCGCCCGGATACGCCTCAGTCTTGGAGCAATTACCTCGGGTCTACTGATTTTGGGGGAATCATCACCAATAATGCCGGGGGTTATGGATTTTACCAATCGGGTGCGCACGGTCGGTTTCTGCGTCTCCATTTCAATAGTATCCCAATGGACCAGCCTGGACGATATATCTATCTACGCGACCGCGCGGACAAGGACTTTTGGTCAGCTTCCTGGCAGCCTGTAGGAAAGCCGCTGGAACAATATCAATCCATTTGCCGTCACGGCATGGCATATACTGTTATCGAATCACGTTATTCAGGGATTGCCACCGAAACCACTTACTTTATTCCATTAGGGCAAAGGTTCGAGTTTTGGCGGGTGAAGGTCACCAATGAAAGCAAAGGTCCTCGTGACCTTTCGCTGTTTACATTTTGCGAGTTTACCAACCAGTGGGATACCTATCAGGACCAGGTCAATCTGCAATACTCTCTTTTTATTGTCCGGGGAGAACTAATCGAAAACAATCTTCTGCGCATAGCCATTCAAGATAACTTGACTATAGAAAATGGAAGTGATTTTGCACATGACTTGGCCCGTCATACTTGGATGGGCATGGTGGGCAGCGATGTGGAAAGCTATGATACAAGCCGTCAGGCATTTCTTGGACCCTACCGGACCTACCGGGATCCGCTGGCGGTGGAAGGGGGACAATGTTCCAATAGTAATGCATATGGGGATAACGCTTGTGGAAGCATGCAAACGGATCTGACACTTCTACCGGGGGAGAGTCGCGAAATATTGGTGCTGATGGGAATTGGTGACGCCCGAACAGTCGGGAAGAACACATTGAAGGAGTATGGATCTCTGGCACGCGCTGCTGAAGAGCTAAACAAGCTGAAAGCTCACTGGCAGGATAAGCTGGGTAGCTTGATGGTCGAAACCCCGGATGAGGATTTCAATCATACGGTAAATGTGTGGGGATTATATAATTGCCTGGTATCTTTCGCATGGTCACGGTCAGCGAGCTTGGTATACAATGGGGAGCGGGATGGGTTGGGATTCCGCGACTCGGTTCAGGATATTCTGGGAGTGGTGGCTGCAATCCCCGACGAGGCTGGTAAGCGACTCGAATTAATGTTAACCGGTCAGATATCGACTGGGGGAGCAATGCAGCTCATCCATCCCTTTGAACATAACCCGGGGCATATAAAACCACCTGCGCCACAAGATTATCGCTCCGACGATTGTTTATGGTTCTTCAATTCAGTTCCGGCGTACGTGAACGAGACAGGCAACCTGGATTTCTACAACAAAGTATTGCCTTATGCCGATAAGGGTGAAGATACGGTTTTTTATCATTTAAAACGTGCCCTGGTATTCAACCTGGAGCGGATCGGCAAGCATGGTCTCCCCTGCGGTTTGCTTGCAGATTGGAATGATTGCTTAAAATTGGGTTACCATGGCGAGAGCCTGTTTGTTGCTTTTCAAGTGAGGTTGGGGTTATCAGTTTTTGCTGCTATCGCTCAGCAATTGAATAAACCTGAGGAAGCTACCTGGGCATTTCGAATCCTGACGATTTTGGATGCCAATATTCAAGCCAGTGCATGGGATGGAGAATGGTTCATTTGGGCGTTCGGAGAAGACGGTACAGTGTATGGTACAAAGGAATATGAAGAAGGCAAGGTCTATCTGAATACCCAGGTCTGGTCGGTCATCAGTGGAGCAGCCACCTCAAAACAGGCCGAAGCTTGTATGCACACCGTGCAGAAAAGCCTCGCCACGCCATATGGATTAATGCTCTCATCGCCTCCTTTCGTTAAGACACCCATCGATGTAATGCGTGCGGTGGTTTTTAACCCTGGGATCAAAGAAAATGCCGGAATATTCAATCATACCCAGGGATGGGGAGTAATGGCCGAATGTATATTAGGGCATGGCGATTTGGCCTACCAATATTTCCGTGCCTCCCTGCCCGCCGCTTACAATAACAGGGCTGAACTCCGCCAAAGTGAACCATATGTTCAGGCACAAACCACCTATTCTCCATTTTCCCCGCGCCCGGGCAATACCCGTACACCCTGGCTGACCGGCGCGGCGGCATGGTCATATTTCAGCGCCACTCAGTACATCCTGGGGCTGCAGCCAGAAATAGATGGGCTTCGGATCGAACCCTGCATCCCTTCGAAGTGGAAAGGTTTTTCAGCTGAACGCAAGTTTAGGGGTAAAACATTTCGTATAACCATTCACAACCCAGAACATGTCTGTCGGGGCGTGGTAAAAATGCTTATAAATGGAGCTGTTTACCCGGGGAATCTCGTCCCACTTAATTTACCGGGTGAAGAGCTATCTGTGGAAGTTTGGCTTGGGAGAAAGCCTTGAGGTCGAATGGATCAGAGATACATTGAAATTCTAGAGTACATTGGTGAAGGATATAAACCCCTGGTGGATTATGGAGATTGGCGGGTGGCTGTATTGCGCTACATTGACGAACTCCAGCCCGATCGGATTAAAGAGATGGAGCGCCATACCGAAACTGACGAGGTTTTTGTTTTGTTTCAAGGACAGGGGGTTTTATTGGTGGGAGGGGTGGGTTCTCAAGTGGACGCGATTTACCCGCAGGTCATGGAATTTGGCAAACTCTATAATGTCAAACGAAACGTCTGGCACTCCATATTGCTCAGCCTGGATGCCAGTGTTCTTTTGGTGGAAAACCGGAATACCAGCAAAAGTAATTCCGAATATTCCAGCCTGACGAGGGAACAGATTGAGTTGATCTTGGAACAGGCGCATTATGTAGAGATACCTGACATTAATTAGCAATGGTTTTTATATTAATACTAAATTCAGTGTTATTAATTTCCTGTAAGTGACAGATAAACTAGCAAGGGGGGTGTCTATAAATCTATGGGGAAAAAAAGGATCACGCAGCACTCGAACCCTGTAAATTAAAAAGGCCGGGAAGGCCTTTACGGGAGTGAGCGCGGATCGCGCAGCACTCGAACCCTGTAAATTAAAAAGGCCAGGAAGGCCTTTACGGGAGTGGCGCGGATCGCGCAGCACTCGAACCCTGTAAATTAAAAAGGCCAGGAAGGCCTTTACGGGAGTGGGCGCGGAGGGGCTCGAACCCCCGACCTCATCAATGTGAGTGATGCGCTCTAACCGGCTGAGCTACGCGCCCGGGGTGTGCAAAATTATAGTCGAGGTGACAGGCTTTTGCAAGGATTCCTATGGCGCAGGCATATAATCCAAAGGATTTACATA
>JADGQC010000259.1 GCA_017882125.1 Anaerolineales bacterium | reverse complement strand
CACCTCCCCATTGCGGGAATGTCACTCATACCGGTCCTGTTTAACTGGCCCCTGGCGCTGCTGCCGGTGCACATCCTGTTCCTGGAACTGATCATTGACCCGGCCTGCTCCATCGTGTTCGAGGGCGAGGAGGAGGAAGCAGATATCATGCAGCGCCCGCCGCGCAAACTGGATGAGCCGCTTTTCGGGCGGGCCATGATCCTTTCGGGGCTAATCCAGGGGTTGGGCATCCTGGCGGTGGTGGCAACAATTTATGCGGTCATGCTTATGCGGGGTTACGACCAGAGTGTTGCGCGCATGCTTACCTTTGTTTGCATGGTTATCGGGAACCTAGGATTAATCTTCTCGAACCGCTCCCGGAAGTATTCGATAATAAAAACCCTGCGCATCCCAAACAGAGCGCTGTGGTGGGTGACGGTAGGAGCATCGGTTTTCCTGGTATTTGTGTTGATCAATCCATTCCTGCGCAACCTGTTCAAATTCGCACCCCTTAATGGGTGGGAATTCCTGCTTATCGTACTTTCAGGGTTAGCCAGCATATTGATCGCAGAAAGCGTCAAGATCGCAGGCATCCGAAAGTTCATCCAAGGAGGAAAATATGAAAAGTAACACGGTCGTCCGCATTTTCCTGCTTATCGCCGGCAACGCGCTGGCATTGACGCTGGCCTTACTGGCTTTGGAAACCACCGTTACGAATTTCCTGGGCTGGTTCCTTTTTGCGACCTGTGTTGCCTACGGAGCGGGAGGGGTCATCTACCTATGGCGGAACCGGGACGATAAAGACAGCAGACGTACCGAAGCAGGCAACCGGTCCTTCTGGTGGGTCCTGCCCGGATTCGCAGCCATCTTCTTCGCGCCGCCACTCGAATTCCTTTTTCTGCCCCCGTTCCTGCCACGCGGCATTGGAATGGAACTGGCCGGGCTGGTCATCATCCTGGTTGGAATGGCAATGCGCGTCTGGACAAGGATGTCCATCGGAGGTATGTATTCGGGTTACGTGCGCGTAATAGCACTGCATGTACTCGTCACTGACGGACCCTACCGGCTGGTCAGACACCCCGGGTATACCGGATTTGTCATCATGGCACTGGGTTTATGCATTGGCTATTCAAGCCTTATTGGACTGGCGGCAATACCTGTATTGCTCCTGCCAGGCCTGGCTTACCGGATGAATGTGGAAGAACGGCTGCTGAAAGAGCAATTCGGGGATGAATACCGGGCATATGCCCGTGGATCGAAAAAAATCATCCCCGGAGTTTGGTAAAAGAGTCCGGGTTCGCTAATATCAGCGAGGGGGAGATTTACAATTCGAGGAATCTGCGGGGAGTGGAACCAGCCCCAGAGAGGCGCGTCCGGGAAGTATAATGCGGGGGTAGAATCCTGAATGGAGGAAACAATGCCTGAACGTAAAATACGTGTGCTGGTAGCCAAACCCGGCCTGGACGGTCACGACCGGGGCGCCAAAGTGGTTGCGAGGGCTCTACGGGACGCGGGCATGGAGGTGATATACACCGGTCTGCGGCAGACACCAGAAATGATCGCCGAAGCCGCGCTGCAGGAAGACGTAGACGTGGTGGGTCTTTCCATTCTCTCAGGTGCGCATATGTCGCTGATCCCACCCATCCTGAAACTGCTCAAGGCGAATGGTCAGGAGCACGTAAAAATCTTCGTGGGAGGGATCGTCCCGGATGAAGACGTGCCGCGCCTGAAGGAAATGGGGGTGACTGGGGTGTACGGCCCAGGGGCGCCGACCGAAGCGATCGTCAACGAAATTCGGGCAACCTTCAAACCCGCCAGATAAGCAATGGTAAAACCGAATATTGGATCGATCCTTTCAGGCGAGCGCATTGCATTGGCGCGCCTGCTCAGCGAAGTGGAAAACAATTCCGTGGCGGGCCAGGCAACCCTTGATGAACTCTTCCCTCACACCGGGAAGGCGCACCTGATCGGCGTGACCGGCGCACCCGGGACCGGGAAATCGTCCCTGGTCAACCAAATGGCATTAAATTACCGGGCCGGTAAGAATCCCAAACAAGTGGCAATCGTTGCGGTGGACCCATCCAGCCCTTTCACGGGGGGCGCGGTGCTGGGAGACCGGGTGCGGATGCGCGACCTGGCTGGCGACCCGGGGGTATTCATCCGCTCGATGGCTTCGCGGGGGTCGCTCGGCGGCCTGGCGCGGGCAACCGCAGCAATGGTACAGGTATTCGACGCGGCCGGATTCGAGGTAATCCTGATCGAAACCGTGGGAGCAGGACAAACCGAAGTGGACATTGCCCGGTTGGCTCATACCACTCTGGTGGTCGAGTCCCCCGGACTGGGGGACGAGATCCAGGCGATCAAGGCAGGAATCCTGGAAATTGCAGATATCCTGGTGGTCAATAAAGCCGACCTGCCCGGTGTGGAAAACACCGAACGAGCCCTGAAGGGAATGCTCGGATTGGCACACCCGGTTGCAAAAGTCTTCCGTCATCACGGGCAGGATATGGTCAGCGCGGGCAGAGAACCGGAAGGCAAAGCTTTATGGGTGCCACCCATTTTGCGTACGATCGCGACGGATGGAACGGGAGTGGCTGAGTTAGTAGCAGCCATTGAACAGCACGCAAAGCACCTTCACAACAGCGGGGAGTGGGGTAGACGTGAGAGAGCCAGGCTGGAGGCGGAATTGGAAGGGCTGCTCACGGAAACTTTGGTTAAACGGTTTCGTGAAGGGGTGACCGATATCCGTTATGAGAAGATGGTGGACCGGCTGGTGCAGCGCAAAGTCTCACCGTGGGGGGCGGTGAAAGCGCTGTTGAAGGGAAAAAATGGCTTTACAGCCAAAGCTCAAGATTGAGACCAGATTGTATCTCCACGAAATTATAGAAGAATCATGCAACCCGCGGGAGTGCAGGTATTTTATATTCATCACCTTTGGTAATATAGTAAATCTAAAAGCCTATGAAAGGTATTACGGAGGGGTTTCCCACCTCCCTCCCAACGCTGACGAAAAGATAATAATTAGGGAGAAGACCGTCGACAAAGTCGACGGTCTTCTCCCTAAACCCCAGGTATGACAACGATCCAGGCCCTTTCACAACCCTAAAACCTGCCGGGCGATGACAAGGCGCTGGATCTCGTTGGTGCCTTCGCCGATGGCACACAGGCGTTGATCGCGGTACATGCG